>DATLZB010000015.1:0-76472 GCA_035574175.1 Hyphomicrobiaceae bacterium | reverse complement strand
CGGCCGGAAGTGGCGCTGGAAGGCCATGACCACGAACTGCGTCGCTTCGTCAAATTCGCCTGTCGCGTCGAGTCCGTAGCCGTAGGCCTTGAGCATTGCCTGGACGTTGCCGATCTGCGGTCCCTTCTCGCCGATCCTGTAAATCTCGCCGCACTCGCTCGGCGGCACCGGCTCTACCCAAAGGCCGACGCCGGCCCGTGCAAGCCACGCCCAATCGAACTTTTCGCCAGGGTCGATCTTGCGTTGAGGCGCCACATCCGAGTGGCCGAGCACGCGCTCGGGCCGGATGTTGTGCCGGCTGATGATGTCACGGCAGAGGTCGCGTACGGCCGCCATCTGCCGGGGCGAAAAGTCGGGGTAGCCGAGCAGGTGGCCGGGGTTGTGGATCTCGATGCCGATCGACGCCGAGTTGATGTCCGTCTCGCCGGCCCAGGAAGCGACGCCTGCGTGCCAAGCCCGGTCGCGCTCCGCCACCATCTGCGTAATCGTGCCGGCCTCGTCGACCACATAGTGACAGGACACCGCGCAGTCTACGCGCGATAGCACCTCGATCGCCTTGGCCGCGGTCGGAACCCCCGTGTAGTGGAGCAGCAAGATGGAAGGCCTGAAGCCGGTGCTGCGGGGACCGAAGTTGGGAGAGGGCACGAGCTGGGATGCGAGCGGGCTGTCGGCTTTGAGCATCATGCGCGCGTCCCTTCCTGCGGCTTACCACTGTGCTCCCGCTGGCCGCCCTGCGGCATCTGCCCCCGCCCTCTGTCATGGGATTCCCGGCGCGGGACGTGCTTCGATCCGGCGTGGAAACGGTCTAGGATTGCGCTCAGCCCCATCAACCGAGCATGCGCACCCATGCCCCGCCTCGACGACAAGCGCCCGTTCGTTCCTGTTCGCATCGCCGTGCTGACCGTCTCCGACTCGCGCAACTTGGAAAGCGATGTCTCCGGCCGCACGCTTGCCGAGCTGATCGGCGCGGCCGGCCACACGCTCGCCGCCCGCACCATAGTCAAGGACGACGTATCCCAGATCCGTGCCGTGGTCGAGACTTGGATCGGCGATCCTGCTGTCGACGTGGTTATCACCACCGGCGGTACCGGGTTCACCGGCCGCGACGTCACGCCGGAGGCCTTAAGACCGCTGTTCGAGAAGGAGATCGAGGGCTTTTCGACGGTGTTCCACATGCTCTCCTACGAGAAGATCGGCACGTCCGCCATCCAAAGTCGCGCCTGCGGCGGCGTGGCCCGGGGCACCTTTATCTTCTGTCTGCCCGGCTCTCCCGGTGCCTGCAAGGATGCCTGGCACGGCATCCTGCAGTGGCAGCTCGACAACCGCTGTCGCCCCTGCAATTTCGTCGAGATCATGCCGCGGCTCGAGGAGCATCGCTCTTAGGTTTGCTTGCCGCGCCGGGCCTTGAAGGCGTATGCTGCCTTGGCGGCTCCGGCCGCGTCGGCTTTGTGTGCCGGTTTGCCGCGAGGAGGCAGGCCATGGGTATCGCGCTGACGCTCCGGCAGTATCTCGACGACAACCACATTGACTACGAGCTGATGACGCACAAGCGCACGAAATGCGCTTGGCATACGGCGATGGCGAGCCATGTGCCGGAAGACGCGCTCGCCAAAGCGGTCGTGCTGAGGCGGGAGGGGGGCTTCGTCGTGGCCGTTGTGCCGGCATCCCGCAGGGTCGCGCTCGACGCCGTCGAGCGCCTGCTCGACTGTCCGGTGGACATTGCCGACGAGGAAGAGATTGGCGCTCTCTTTCCCGACTGCGAAACCGGGGCGGTGCCGCCCATCGTGGCGGCCTATGCTCTCGATGCGATCGTGGACGACAGTCTCGAGCGGCAGCCTGAGATCTATCTCGAAGGCGGCGACCACCGCACGTTGGTTCACATCCACGGCGATAAATTTCGGAACCTAATGAAAGACGCGCCGCACGGGACCATCGCCACGCACGAATGAGGTTGCGCCCCTTCCAGGGTGCGTGCGGCGCCGCCCTTCAACAGATGCGCCGCAAGCCCCAGGGCTCTTCGCTGTCGCGGGCAACGAGGCGACGTCAGGCCCAGGCTGAGATCAACGCGGCATAGCCGTCGAGCATGTCCTGGACCGACGGCGGGCGGGCTGCCGCCGGCAGGCCCTCGAACACTGTCGCACCGGAGAGCCAGCGCCGTTCCGCGCCAGGATCAGCGAGCGCGATGGCAAGCGCACCTGCCAGCTCGTAGCAGTCATCGGAGAGACCGGCCGAGCGGGCGGCGGCGAGCAGCAGATTGCGGCACAGCACGCCGGCATTGATTGCACCCTTCAGTGTCGGAATCTCGATCGGCTCCCCGCGCAGGTTGCGTTCGCACGCCTCTGCAGAGCGCGACAGGAACTGTCTACACGTGATGGGGCGCGCCTCGTAGGCCGAGCACTCGCTTCCCGCGAGCATCGCGCACGGCAGGCAGGCCCGCGTGATTTCCTCGAGCGCAAGGTCGCGCGTGGCTTGAGCCCGCTCGATGACGGTGGTGACAGCGGTGGAGCCTTCACGAGCGCGCTCTCTCAGCGCCCGCGCCAGCCGGAACACCTCTGGGGGAGAGGCTGCAACCGCGAAGTGGCAGCAGAAGGCGCAGCCGCGGCGGCAGGCGATCTCGTTTCGTGCCACGACCGCCTCGATCGCCTTGTCGGCGAGGCGTGTGGCGATCTCGGCGGCGGCTGAGGCGCCGTGCGGGTCAGTCCTGGCAGTGAGCTTGTCGCGCAAAACGAGCCCGACGCCGATCAGTACCGACTGGGAAACCGGATTGGGCAGCCCCTGACTGACGGCGCGACGACCGGCCTGGATTAGAGCGCGGCGCTGCTCGCGCCGCTCCTTGCTGCCAGGCGGAACCGCGACCATGGCTCCCTCCCCCCACCGGAAGCCTCACATGCCTTTGGCGGGAGGCTCGATCCGCTCGTACTCGTAGGGCCAGTGGGCGATGCCGCCGCGCACCGAGGTGGCGTTGAATCCGAGCTGACGCAGCAGGAAGGAGGCAGCGCGGCTGCGGCGCCCGGACGTGCAGTAGACGAGGTACTGTCGGTTCTTGTCGAGGTGTTTCGCCTCGCGCCGGATCACGTCGAGCGGCATCAGGCGCGAGCCTGGTATGCGCCAGGTCTCGTGTTCGTCCTCGTAGCGACAGTCGAGCAATTCGGCCTGCTTGCGCGCGATGAGGGCGTGAGCGGCGTCCGCGTCGATCTCGTGCACGAAGTGGCTTGCGAGCAGCCGCTCGAAATCACCGACGGCTAGGCGCAGGAGGCTGCCCGGTTTCGTCATGCGGACGGTGGCGTTGCGGAAGCCGCCGCGCAACAGCGCCTCCTCGCCGAAGGTGGCGCCCGGTCCAAGTGTGGCCACCTTGGACACCTGGCCCGTCAGCGGATCGGGGCGCCACACCTCGGCCTCCCCGCTCTCGATGACATAGAAATAGTCGCCGCGGTCGGCGTAGCGAATGATTTCCTCTCCCGCCGCTGCCTCGCGTCGCGTCATGGCCTCGGCGCAGCGGCAGATGTGATCGAGCGTCATCTGCGCGAACGGCTGGGCATGGACGAGGGAGGCCACGCGGCGGCCGATGCCGTCGTCCAGAGTCTTGACGCTTTCGTGCTGGTGCGACCGGCTCATGGCGTCGTCGACGCGCTCGCCGTCCATGATGACGACGTGCGAAGGGCGCGTGAGCTGCAGCCGCGCGCCCTGCGGTATGGCATGGAGCACGCCGGGTTCGCCTGCGGCTTGGTCGGCATTGATGGTGGCGAGCAGGCGCCCGTCACGGCTCCTCATCTCGAGCCCGCCTTCGAGCACGATGACGAAATCGGCAGGGCGAGCATGCACCGGTGAGCCGGCCTCGCCTTGAGCGTCGACCGCCTCCTCGAGGAGGCCCGCAAGCGCCATCTCGGAAAGATGGGCGAAAAAGCGCGAGGCCTTGAGCTTGCTGGCAACCATCTTCATGACACGGGGCTTTCCGCTGAGGGCTTGAGTCGAATTGTTGCGCAACGCTGGCGGGCGTTCAATGGCGCTGTGGGCATGCGGGTTAAGATTAGCGCCGGTGCGGGCTGGTTCTCGTGCCGCAATTGACTGTTGCGGCAGCATGCGCATGCTCATTGCCAAAACGTGTTCAGGGAGCGGAAAACATGACCGCTGAAGCGCGGCCGACGTCGGCCGGGCCGGTCGACCCGGCTGTTTTAGAAGACCTTGCCGTCGCCTATCGCATCCTGGCCGACCAGGGCGTGCTCGATGCCTACGGGCACGTTTCCATCCGCCACCCGGCCGACCCCAAGCGCTACCTGCTGGCCCGCAACCTGGCGCCCGAGCTCGTCACCGCCGCCGACATCATGGAATTCGATCTCGACAGCAATCCGGTTGATCCACAGGGGCGCCGCGTCTTCCTCGAGCGCTTTCTGCATGGCGAGATTTACAAGGCGAGGGCAGACGTCAACGCGATCGTGCACAGTCACTCGCCGTCCGTGGTGCCGTTTGGGGTGACCGGCCACGCTTTCCGCCCGATCTTCCACATGAGCGGGTTCCTGTGGCCCGGCGTGCCCAACTTCGACATCCGCAAGGAAACCGGAGCGTTCACCGACATGCTCGTCCGCGACCGCAAGATCGGGCGGGCGCTCGCCAAGGTTTTAGGCGACCGGCCGATGGCGTTGATGCGCGGGCATGGCAACGTGGTGGTGGCGCCCGACCTCAAGCTCGCGGTCTACCGGGCGGTGTTCACTGAGGTCAACGCGCGCCTGCAGTTGCAGGCGAAGATGCTCGGCGGGCCGATCACCTTCCTCGATCCCGAGGAGGGGCGCAAGGCGGAAGCCGCCAACAACACCCAGATCGACCGCCCGTGGGAACTGTGGAAGCGCAAGGCGATGGCCAAGCGCTAGTCTGGCAGGCACTGCGCAACCTCGCCCGTGGGGGCGTCGCGACCCGGCGTGCGCCACCGGCCCAACGAGCGCGCGGATCTGGTGGTTCTATAGGCGTGCATCGACCGCCTCGGCCAATGCCGGCAGGGCCCTATCCACCATCTGGTCAGAGGCGGTCAGGCACATTCGGAAATATTCGGGTGCATTCATGAGACTCCCGGGCATGACGAACACGTCACGGTCCGCGAGCCTGTTCCAGAACGCCTGCGGGTCGCCTTCCGGCCATCGACTCCAAAGATAGAAGGTTCCCTCCGGCTCGAGCACGCCGTATCCGGCGGGCGCGAGTGCCTCCATCAGTCGGTCACGCCGCCGGGCCAGCGCCTCCTGATCGATGGACAGCTTGTCGAGGTCGGCTATGGCGTACTGCATGACCGCATTGGGAAAGCACCAGCCGAGCGCCATCTGCGCCGAGAACAGCGTCTCTTGAAGGGCCTTGCGGTCTTCCTTCGGCATGAGTGGAGAAAGCGCGAGATAGCCGAGCCGTTGCCCGGGCGCGAGCAGCACCTTGCCCCAGCTGTAGGAGATCAGCGTCCAGGGATAAAGGGCGGCCGGGCTGACGAAGGGCCGTCCGTCGAAGCGCAGCCGTCGGTAGGGTTCGTCCGCGAGCAGGAAAATGCGCCGGCCAATTCTCCGCGAGGCACGATCGAGCAGCTCGGCAAGTTCATGCAGCGTGCCGCGATCGTAGATGCGCCCTGTCGGGTTGTGCGGCGTGTTGACGATCACCATTCTGGTCTGTGGCCCGATGCGGGCCTCGATCGTTGCCAAGTCAAGATCGAAGTTGGGCCGCTTGAGCGGAACGCTGGCCGGCACGCAATCGGCTCCGAGCAGCGTCGGCCCGTAGCAAAACCAGGCCGGCTCTGAAAAAATAACTTCATCCCCAGGATCGAGCACCAGGCGGAAGGCGACCATGATGGCGGCGAAGGCGCCGGTCGTCAGCGCGAAGTCCGCCGGCTGGAAAGCCATTCCGAGTTCCCTGCCGGCCGCCTCGGCGAGGAATTCCTGCGCCTCGGTTTCGCTCGTCTTGTACGCGAACCAGTTCTTGTCGCGCGGCGTGAGCTTGTCGCGCAACGCGCTGACCATGCCTTGGAGCGGCATTTCGTGCGGGTTGCCGAAGGTGAAATCGCACACGCCTGGCGCCAATCGCCTCTCCGCGTAACGCGAGGTGAAGTAGAAGTCCCTCACGGCGGCGAACGCAGCATCCGCCGCCCTCACCCGCCTTGATACGACTGGCATTCGACGCCCTCCCGAACTCGAACCCGGTCGGCTGAATGCCGGCCTTCAGCGGCCCGTACGCGCCAGCGAGTGGACCCAGCCCTGCATGCGCGACTTCGCGTTCTCGATGTCCTTCTTGGTGAAGAAGTCTTCAGGCTTCACCTTGTCGACGGGATAGACCGGCCGCATAAAATCCTTCTCGTAGCCGAACGGCACGGTGGCATCGATCCCCATGCCGCCCTCGAACTGGGTGTTCGAGGCCGTCCACTGCTTATCGCCGGCCGTCATGCGCTCGGCCGGCATGAAGGTCTGGCCGCGCCCGCCGGGAATGGGGTTCAGGATGTCCGTTCGCGGGTTCACCCGCGTGGTCAGGCACCACATGATGTCGTCCATCGAGTAAGGATCGACATCCTCAGAAACCGCGATGGCAAGCCGCATGCCCTGCGAGCAGGACAATGCGGCGGCGAGGAAGTTGCGCTGCCAGCCCTCGTCGATCTGGTGGCGCTTCTTGACCTGGATGATGCAGCCGCCCCAGTCGGTCATGCAGTAGGGGATGACCACGTTCTGCACGATGCCCGGCTGCAATCGCTCACACAGCTCGTAGATGGCCGCCTCGCGCACGCAGGTATCGATGTTGTGGTCATCGAGCATGTGCACGCCGAGACAGTAGACGACCGGCTTCGTCTCGGGCTTGCGCATGGTCACCGCCGTGACATGGAACGTCGGCGCCTTGTACGCCTTGCCCATGTAGCCGGCCCACTCCGGGTGGAAGTGGTAGCGGCCCTGCACGCCCGCCTCCTCCGACTCTCGCGTCTCGAACCGCCTGTCGCGCGGGTTGACGTAGCCCTCCAGCACGATCTCGCAATCGGCGAGCGCCATAGCGTTGACCGTGCGCGCCTTGACGAGCCGGATTGGCGCGCCCTGCACTGCGCCGGCGATGCCGATTTCGTCGCAGCCCATCGGCAGCACGGCGTAGTCGAATCCGGCGCCGGCGAGCAGCGTGCAGGCGGGCGGCACGCCGAAGCACATGGTGATCGGCACTGGCTGATCGGACTTGTAGTACTTGTTGACCACCTGCCACATGTGCGAGCCGGGCGAGATCTGGAACGTGCCGACGTTGCCCCAGCGGAAGTTCATGCGGTTGTAGCCGAGGTCGGAGCCGCCATCGAATTCGGGGCCGGTGACGCAGCGGATGCCGGAGCCGACGGTCAGCTCCGGCTCGTAGACCGTGTGCCGGATCGGCACCATGTACCTGTTGACGTCGTCCGGTTTCTCGATCACGTGCTCCTGGCACGGCGCCTCGCTCTGATCGATGACCACCGGCGCCAACGGTTTGCGCAGGGCGGCGGCCAGCTTCTTCACCCGCTCCGCGTCGCTCTTCCAGCCGAACATTCTGTTGATGACGTTGATGTCACCGAACAGGTTGGTGATGACGCGGTGGTTTGGCTTGCCCTTGACGTTGTTGAAGAGCACCGGACAGCCGCCGTCCATGTGCTTCTGCAGGCCGGTTATCTCGAGGTCGGGGTTGACCGGCTTGTCGGTTTCGATCAGGTCGCCCTGGGCCTTGAGCCAGGCGAGCGTGGAGCGCAGATCGAAGGCGGGAAGCTCCTGCGCCTGCGCCGACGTTTTCGCCTTCTTGCGGGGGGCCTCCTTCTGCATTTTATCCCTGCCTCCTGGTACCGGTTACGAGCGCAAGAATGGATGGGCAATTCGCCGGCGCTTGGCAAGGGCGCGCTTTGCTCCGCGCCAAGTCCGGCCAATGCGCTTCAGGCTTGGCCTTCCGCCTTCTTTCCCGCGATCGCAGCCACGCTCGCGGCGCTGCGCATCTGCCCGTCCCAGCGCCTCGCGAAGGGTGCATCGATGCCGAACTGATCGAGCACGCGGAACACGATGTGATCGACGACGTCCTCGACCGTCTGCGGCCGGTTGTAGAACGCCGGCATCGGCGGCAGCAGCGTGACGCCCATGCGGGCGAGCTTCAGCATGTTCTCGAGATGAATTTCCGAAAGCGGCGTCTCGCGGACCACCAGCACGAGCCGGCGCCGCTCCTTGAGCACCACATCGGCGGCCCGGTGCACCAGGCTGTCGCCGTAGCCGTTAGCGATGCCGGCCAGCGTGCGCACCGAGCAGGGAATCACCACCATGCCGTCGGTCCGGAACGAGCCCGACGAGATCACCGCTCCCATGTCGCCCTGGCTGTGCACAATGCTGGCCAACGCCCGCACCTGCTCGACCGAGTAGGCGGTCTCGTGCTCGATCGTGCGCTGCGCCCACTTGGTGATGATGAGGTGGGTCTCGACCGCGCATTGTTGCAGCGCCTCGAGCAGCCGGATTCCGAAGATCGCTCCGGTCGAGCCGCTCATGCCGACGATCAGGCGCTGCATCGAGGTCCTCCTTCGAGAGCGATCCGCACGCAGGCCAGCATGGAGCCGATCGCCCGGCCTGGCAAGCGCAAGCGGACGCACGTCGCGCCTCCGGGTCAAGCCGTGGTGAATTCTGGCTGAAGCAAGCCAGCCCTAACGCTTGACGCGCTGCCTGTTGACCTCGCCTGAGTCGATCAGGGCGTCGATGCAGCCGGAGGAGATCTGCGCTGCCTTGGCCTCCATGCAGGCCCGCAGTTGCAGGCTGCCGGCCTTGTAGTTCGGGCATAGCCGCTTGTAGTCGCCCTTGCACGCCGCTTCCACGCGTTTGCTGTAGGCCGCCTCACTGTCTCTTGCCGCCAGCGCAACGGCAAGACACACCGCGCACGCAAATGCCAGGAGGCGCACCCCGCAAGGAGCAGCCACCTTGTACCCATGCATGGACATACCCCAACGATGCCCGCCGGCTCAGCGGCCGGCATACGGATTTTCGCCTTTCCTCAATTTGAACCGGATCGGCACGCCCGGCAAATCGAAAGCCTCCCGCAGGCTGTTGCTGAGGTAGCGAACATAGGCCTGAGGCAAATCCTCCGCACGCTGGCAAAATGCCACAAACGTGGGCGGCCGCGTCGAGGGCTGCGTCATGTAGCGGATGCGGATGCTGCGGCCCTTGACCACCGGCGGGGCGTGTCTTGCCAGCGCCTCCTGCAGCCAGCGGTTGAGTTCCGGCGTCGCGATGCGCCGGTTCCAGGCCTCGTAGGCGGCAAGCACCGCGTCGATGAGCTTATCGAGCCCCCGTTCGGCAAGCGCGGAGACCGGCATGAGCGCTAGGCCGGGCACCTGCGCGAGGCCCGCCGCTGCTGCCGCCCGCAACCGTTTGTGCGCCGCCTGCTTGTCGGCGACAAGGTCCCATTTGTTGAGCGCAATCACCATGGCCCGTCCTTCCGTGGCGATGAGGTCGCCGATTGACAGGTCCTGGTGTTCGAGGCCCCGTTCTGCGTCGACCACGAGGATGACCACCTCCGCGAAGCGGATGGCGCGCAGCGTATCACCCACCCCGAGCCGCTCGGCCGCTTCCCTCACCTTTGCCTTACGTCTGAGTCCGGCCGTATCGTAGAGGCGCAGCGCCCTACCCCGAAACATGAGGTCGCTCGCCACCGCATCGCGCGTGAGACCCGGCTCGGGTCCCGTCAACATGCGCTCCTCCCCGACCAGTGCATTGAGCAGCGTCGACTTGCCGACGTTGGGTCGGCCGACGATGGCGATGCGAATGGGCCGGGCGGCGTTGGCGTCGGCACCCGGAACGATCCTGGCCTTGTGCGGTCCGGTTCCGAGTCCGAGCGCGGCGGCGATGTCTTGCTCGAGATCGCCGATACCCTCACCGTGCTCGGCAGAGATGGCGACCGGCTCGCCAAGGCCCAGTGCGAAGGCCTCATAAAGGCCGTCGGTGCCGCGTCGGCCCTCGCACTTGTTGGCGACCAGGATGGCGGGCTTGCCCGAGGCGAGCACTGCCCGCGCGAAGGTCTGATCGGCCGGCACCACGCCCTCACGCGCGTCGATCACGAACAGCACAAGGTCGGCCTTGGCGATTGCCGCCTCCGTCTGCTTGCGCATGCGCTGGGCGAGCGAGCCCTTGCCGCCCTCTTCAAGCCCCGCTGTGTCGATGACGGCGACGCGCTGTCCGGCGATTGTGGCCTCGCCTTCGCGCCGGTCGCGCGTGAGCCCCGGCATGGGCGCCACCAGCGCCTGCCGCTTGCCGGTCAGGCGATTGAACAGCGTCGACTTGCCGACGTTGGGCCGGCCGACGATGGCGATGACGGGAGCACCGGACATGCGGGCGATAGCGTACCGGACTTTGGCTGCACGCGAGCGCCGAGACTAGATCGGCGCACGCGGCTGCGATAGGGACTGAAGGGGAATTGTGCTCAGGAGTGGCCGGGGAAGGTGCCGAACGAGCCGAACCCCCACTGACTGCGCCAGGTATCGTTGGGCCACACCTTGGGCCGCTGTGGTCGATCCTCGTGCCAGGGACGCGGCTCGAAGTAGCCCAGGGCCTCGTCCTTCATCTGGTCCATCTCGCAGAACAGCTCGACGCGGATGTTGTCGGCGTTACGGTGATAGGCGGCCACGTTGTGGCCGACGATGTGGCGGCCCGGCCCCCACACGAGCTGGATGCGGTTCTTCGCCAGGAAGTCGCAGGCCTTGTGCAGCAGCGGCACGTTCTCGACCTCGAAGGCGATGTGGTGCAGAGCCTCCTCCTCGTAGCGCGCGAAGTTTACGGTATGGTGGTCGGGCCCGCAGCGCAGGAAGGAGAAGCGGTCGCCGATCCAGTCCGAGACTCGGAAGCCCAAAAGCTCGGTGTAGAACTTCGTCAGTTTCTGCGGGTCCTTCACGCGATAGGCGACGTGCCCGAACTTGACCGGCATGATGCCTACCTGGAGTTTGTCATCGGGCGCGAAGGTGTAATCGGCATAGACCTCGATCAACGTGCCCTTGGGGTCGAGAAACACGATCGCCTCTGCAACGCCAGGGGAAATGCCGGTCCGGCGCTCGCATTTGACGCCGTGTCGGCCGAGGTCGGCGGCAAGCTCGCCGAGATCGCTGCCCGGCGCGACCTGGAAGGCGAGGCGGCGCAGCAGCCCGGGCTGGCCCGTTTCGAGGGCGATCGCCTCCTGCCCGAGCTTGGTCGCGAGGAACGCCCTATCTTTGCCCCGCTCAATCAGGCTCAAGCCCATAATCTCGGTCCAATAAGCAACCTCCCGATCGAGATCGGCTGTCGAGAAAGTGGCGTGGCCGAGCCGTCTGATTTGGATCATGGCTGCACTCTGGGCCCTGCGGGCGGCACGCCCTCGAGCGCTGCCGCCCGCGTTCGTTGGTCACGCTACTTCTTGGCTGTGGCCTTCATGTAGTAGCTCAGGTCGATGTACTTTTCGGGCTCGGTGCGCTTGGCCCCGCCGTAGACGGCGCGCAGCTCGAGCACGGTGCCTACGCCCTTGGCGTTGAGCTCCGCGCGCCGATTGAGTCCGCCGGGCCCGGTGAGCCGCTTGTACAGCTTTTCCGCTTCCGCCGCCGACAGGTCCTTGATCCGGCTTCTCAGCACGGCGATGGCGCCCGCCTTGTCGTTGAACACGAAGTCGTTGGCGGCGATGATGCCCCGCGTGAAGGCCATCACCTCCTTCTCGTGATCCTTGGCCCAGCTCCTGCGGACCACGAACACGCTGCCCTGGTAGGCGCCGATCGCATCGGCCACCTCGGCCAGGATGTTGTAGCCCTCCTCCTGCAGGTCGGTGTCTCTCGGCGAGGACACGATGCCCGCCACGGCTGTGTTGTCCTTCATCGCCTTGATGCGATCGTTGGTGCCGCCGACGGCAACCACCTTGTAGTCCTTGTCCTGCACGAGGCCGGCCTTGTCCTTCAGGATCTTGAAGAGGACGGTGCCGTATCCGGAAGTGGCCGAGTCGACCGCTACCGTCTTGCCCTTGATATCGGCGAAGGTTTTGATTTCGGGTCGCGCCACGACGCTGGTCAGCCCCGAATGGACGCCCAGGATAGCAACCACGTCGTAATCGGGAAACTTGTCGCTTCCTTCACCCTCGGTGTAGGCGACGACGTTGTCGAAGGACGTCGATGCGAACTGGTACTTGCCGGCCATCAGATCCTGCATCTGCTGCTTGGAGCCGCGGGTTTGGTCGGCTGTAACCTTGAGTCCCTCCTTCTCAAAGAAGCCCTTGTCGATCGCCGCCCAGCCGACGACGTTGGTGGCCCCGCTGAAAGTGATCATCTTCACTTCGCTCTGCGCAAACGCCGGTATAGGTCCGGCGATATGTGTCGCCGCCAGCAGGAGTAAGGTGGTGGCAGTCCTGGTCATGCGTCTCCTCCTTCGCGCTTTTCGTTCTCTTCATTGCTTGCGGCTGTAGGTCGGGACTTCGTCCGTCTGGTAGCCCGGGATCACCCGCTCCGAGCCGTAGCCCCAGTAGTTGCGCAGCGTCTCCGGCCCGTGCCGTTTGGGCCTGAGCGGGAATTCCTGGTGCCACGGGCGCGGATCGAAATAGCCGAGCGCCTCGTCCTTCATCTGGTCCATCTCGCAGAACAGCTCCACGCGCACCTTGTCGGCGTTGCGGTGATAGGTGGCGATGTTGTGACCAATGATGTGGCGTCCCGGTCCCCACACGAGGTGGATTCCGTTCTTGGCGAGGTAATCGACCGCCTTGTGGATCTCCGACCAGTCGAGCACCTCGAAGGCGATGTGGTGCAAGGCCGGCCTCTCGTCGACGACGAAGTTGAGTGTGTGGTGATCGGTGTTGCAGCGCATGAACACGAAGTGGTCGCCGCGCCAGTCCGAGATGCGGAAGCCGAAGAGATCGCCGTAGAAGCGGGCGACTTCTTGCACGTCCCTGACGCGATAGGCCACGTGGCCGAGCTTGACGATGTTGAACATGGCGGGCTGCGGGTCGTTCTTGGAGAACCTGTATTCGGCAAAAAGATCGACCTCGGTGCCCTTGGGATCCGTAAAGCTCACTGCCCGATCGATCCCCGGCGAGATGCCGTGCCTTATCTGGCATTTGAGCCCGGCCTGCTCCAACTCCCTGGCCACCGCCGCGCAATCGCTGTCGGGCGCGATCTGGAAGGAGAGGCGGGTGAGCCGGCCCGGCTCGCCGTTGACGAGCTCGATCGCCTCGAGCCCCTGTTTGGTCGCGAGAAAGGCACGGTCGACCGTGCGCTCGATGAGGCTGAGGCCGAGCACGCGCGTGTAGTAGTCGATCTGGCTCTCGATGTCGGCGGTAGACAGCGTGGCATGTCCGAGGCGCCGGATCTTGATCATGCACTCACTCCCCCAAAGCGGACCGCCTCTCACGCCGGCCCATGCGCCCGCACGCTGATCTCCATGCTGCCGATCGCGTTTGAATGGGCACGGATGACGTCGCCGGCCTTGACCGGCGCCACGCCGGCCGGGCTGCCGGTGAACAACAGGTCGCCCGGATGGAGCGTGTAGAAGGATGACGCGAACTCGATGAGCCGCGCCACCTTGTAGATGTGCTCGCGCGTGTCGGCCGTCTGCCGCAGTTCGCCGTTGACGTGGAGTGTCAGCCTGAGATCGTCGGGATCGGCGATCTCCTCCGAGGTCACCAGCCAAGGGCCGACCGGCGCATAACCGTCGAGGGATTTGCGGAAGCTGCGGTCCTCCGGTCCGCGCACGGTCATGTCGAGGCCCATGGTGTAGCCGGCGACATGTTCCATGGCGCGCGCGGCCGGGATGTCCGTTCCGGCCTTGCCGATGACGACGACGAGCTCGATCTCATGCTCGGTGCGCCGTTCTGGAAAGCGCACGGGGATGCCCTCCGAGGCGCCGACCAGCGCTGAGTTGGCCTTGAGAAAGATGCCGGCCTCGCCGATGTTGGAGCTGATCTTGGGTGGTTTGTGATCGCGCCGTGCGGCCATCTCCGCGATGTGTTTGGCGTAATTGGTGGGGGCCGCCATAACCTTGGAAGGTCGCGCGACGGGCGCCAGCAGTTTGACCTCCGCTACCGGCTTCCTGGGTGCGCGCTTAGCCATCTCCTCCAGCCGCGAGCGCCACTCTCCGAGTGCCGCAATCACCGCATCGCCCTGCATGGCATAGGGATAGCGTCGGCGGATTTCCTCCTGCGCGGGGGAGACATCGTGCACCGTATCGCCGATGACGAGGCCGAGCCGGTCATCGTCGAAGCGGCAGAGCTTCATGGTGCGCACCCCCTTCGGATGGAACGCCCTGACGGCGCGGCGGAAATCTGGCGTGGGCCTCGTGAAAAGTCAAAGCCTTCGCCGTCCTCTCGGCCCCCCTTTGCCAGGGCAGGAGTCGCCGCCAGGGTCCGAGCTCTTGTTTGTGGCCAGAGACCTCATTCCTGCACCTGACCCCTTTTTCCCGGTCCGGTGGCAAGCAACGAGAAGTGGCGCGCTGGACCTGCTCCGCACCTTCCGTTAGGAGGGGGGTCATGGATGCCTCCGCCAAACGACCATTCACGCTGCTCGGCCTGTCGGGAAGCATCCGCCGCGGCTCGAACTGCACGGCGGTGCTGCGCACGCTGAAAGAGTCGCTTGCAGCCGGCGTTGAGATGACCATCTTCGGACTGGAGCAGGTTCCGCTCTACAACGAGGATGACGACACCGAAACGCCGCCAGCCCCGGTCGCCCGCCTGCGCCGTGCCATAGCCGAGGCCGACGGCCTCGTTATCGTCTCGCCCGAGTACAACCACGGCATGTCGGGTGTGATCAAGAACGCGCTCGACTGGTCGTCGCGGCCGACCTCGAACTCTCCGCTCGTCAACAAGCCGGTCGTCATCATGACGAGCGCCTCGAGCATCTTGGGAGGCGTGCGCGCCCAGGCCCAGCTCAACGAGACCCTGCACGGCACCTTTTCCCGGGTCGTGCCCGGCCGGCAGGTGGTGATCGGCAACGCCCGTCATAAGATCAAGGATGGACGGCTCGTCGACGAGGCGACACGGCTGTTCGCGCTTGAGGCCATCGAACGGCTGCTTGACGAGATTTGTCTCGTCCAGCGCCGGCCCCCGCGCTCGAGCCTGGAGGAGGCAGCACGCCGCATCACGGCCAAGGGCCCGCGGTAGGTGCGCGAAGGCACTTCGTTTCTTTCACGATCCCGCCCCGCCATCACTCCAGCCGCCCGCTGCCGCGCTTTGCACCGAGCGTCAGCCCTTCAGGTATTCGTCGAAAAAGGCGATCGAATCCCGCACCGCCGTAGTTTGCACGGGGTCCGGATCATAGACCCCGGCCTTATTCCGCTGCACGTAGACGAATCCGTGCACGTCGTGCTCGTAGCTTTGCCACCTCGTCTCCTTGCCGAGTTCGACGAGCAGCTCGTAGCAGACGCGAAAGATGCCCTGCAGCTCGTCGCTGTTGCGACCGTGCACGAAGATCGGCGTCCTGATCGTGCCCATGCGCTGGCGGGCGACGTCCTCGCTGATCATCGCGCGCACCTGCTCTGAGTCGCGCATCAGCATGCGTTCCACGTCGAGGAGGCCGGTGGCCGGATTGACGCGCACCGTGGCGTCGGGCTTCAGGCGCAGGAACTCGTGGGCCGCCGGCTCGCTGGCGATCATCGCGCGCACCCCGTGGTATTCGGAGGCGATCTTGAAGGCCATCTCGCCGGCGTGGCTCATGCCCATATAGCCGACCCGTTCGCCGGCGATGGCCGGCAGCGTCTTGAGATACTCGATGATGGAAATGACGTCTTCGTATTCGAGTGGGCCTCGATTGAGGAGCTGACGGCCCTGCCGTCTATCCTCGATCAGACTGCCGATTCTGTCGTAGGCGTAGTCGACCTCTGCGCGGTAGCGCGCCCATGCCACGGCGTAGCCGGCGTCGAGGAAGCGCTCCTGCGTCCAGCTCACGTTGTTGGTGTAATGGCGCACAAGGCCCATGCCGCCGCCGCCGTTGCCCGAGGCGAACACCACGAGCGGAAAGGGGCCGGTGCCGCCGGGCGTCCTGAGCCCGACCGGCGCATAGACGCCGTCGATCATCGCCACGTACATCAGTTGGACGGGAATGTCCGAGCCCCGCACCGGCTCCGTAATCGTGACGTGTTCGGGATCGATCGGTTCCGACAAGGGCCACCTTCAGTGCAGCTTCATGCAGGAGGCCACCATAACAGACGCTCCTGCGGAGGTCCCTTCCGACCCCACCTTCCCCCTCGAAAAACAGTCACAAACGATTGTATCCTAAGTGCAATTGCGGCCTCCGTTAAATCATGCTAGCCGACAACGAGGCCGGGCCGAATCGACTTGGCGAGCAAATGCTCTTTGGCGTGAGACATTTCGTATCTCGTGGCCGCGTCTTGATCTGGATCATAACCGTTGCGCTCGTCGTGGCGCCGGCCGTCTCGCTCGCCGCGGCCGCACATGCCATGTTCTCGCAGGCGGCCTCTGACCAAGCACCCTGCCCCCACCATGCCCAACATGATGTGGCCGCCGGCACATCGTCGGGCTCTCACATGCACGATACCGCCGATCATGAGCACGCTGGCCTTGCGCAGGGGCAGGCCGTCAGCTCTCAAGCTTGCGTCGGCTCCGGCTGCTGCGGCCTCAATTGCAACGCGGCCGACTCGATGATTGCCGGGCCGGAGCCGGCTTCTTTTGCTGTGACGGCGGCATGGTTTCGGCCCGATCCGGCCGGACCCGCCGGGACCTCTCCCGATCCCCTCAAGAGGCCGCCGAGACGCTAGCGTCCCGACTGCGTTGCCGCGGCCGGATTTATCCGGCGTTTCAAGCCTTCATACAGCGAAGGATACCTTCATGCCGTCGACGTCCCATTCTGCGGGGCGCGCCCACCGCTACAGCGGATCGGCTGCGCTGTGTGCGCTCCTCGTCGCCGGACTGAGTGGAACCGCACCGGCCATTGCGGCGGATCATGTCGAGCCTCCGCCCAGGGCTGTGGGTGCGGGGAGCCCGGCCGATCCAGATGCACCCGTTCCCTTCGCTCCCTATCGGCCCCTCACCGAGGGCACTCTGAGTTTCCGTCCCGTCACGCCGAAGGGTTGGGAGCAGCTCAACCGGGAAGTGGCTCCCCGCCTGAAGACCGGACAGCCGCCGGAGAAGAGCAAATGAGACTCGCTCGCTTGATGTTTGGGCCGCTCGCGGCGCTGTTGGCGCTAGCGCTTTCCGGCTGCGCCAATTTCGCCGCCGACGGGGGCATGGCCACGGTGCAGGCGGCCGCAGCGGCCGAACTCGGCAAGGACGTCGTCAAGATCAGGAACGAACGGGAGGCCGCCGTCGCCTCGGCGCGTGTGAAGTCTCTGATCAAGAGGCCGCTGACGGTTGGAGCCGCCATCGAAATCGCCCTCCTCAACAATCGCGGCCTGCAGGCGGCCTACAACGAGCTTGGCATCTCCGAGGCGGAGATGGTGGAAGCAAGTCTGCCTCCGCCGCCGACGGTGGCGCTCTCGCGATTGCTGGGCTCCGGCGGCTATGAGATCGAGCGCCAGCTTGTGCAGAACGTGCTGGCGCTGCTCAGCCTGCCGCGTCGGCGCGAGATCGCTGAAGTCAAGTTCAGGCAAGCGCAGCTGCGCGCCGTCGAAGCTACACTGCGCACTGCCGCCGAGGCCCGCCGGGCCTACTATCGGGCGGTGGCGGCGCGGCAGACCGCCAAGTTTCTCGAGGACATGCGTTTATCGGCCGAGGCGCTGTCCGATGTCGCCAAGGGTCTCGGTGAGACCGGCGCCATGTCCAAGCTGGAGCAGGCGCGCGAGCACGTGTTCTATGCCGAGGTCAGCGGGCAGCTCGCGGCGGCCAGGCTGCGCGAGAGGCTCGACCGCGAACGCCTGATCCGTGCGCTCGGGCTGTGGGGGGGCGATGCCAATGTCCGTCTTCCCGATGCGCTGCCCACCCTGCCGGCGCGCCCGATGTCCATTGCCGCGGTGGAACGCGAGGCGGTTCGTCGGCGCGTCGATCTGATCATCGCGCACATGGAGGTCGAGCGGCTCGCCAAGGAACTCGGGCTCACCGAAGCCACAAGGTTCATCAACGTGCTCGAGGTGACCGGCGCTAGTACGGCGGAAAAGGAAACCAAGCGGGAGGGCGCCGACGTCGAGGTCGACAAGACCAAGCGGCGCGGGTTCGAGGTCGAGTTCCAGATCCCGATCTACGACTTCGGCGAGGCCCGCACCCGTCTTGCCGAGGAGACGTACATGCGCTCGGTCAATCGGCTGCTCGAGCTGGCAGTCGCTGTACGTGGGGAAGCGCGCGAGGCCTACCAGAGCTATCGGGGCGCCTACGACATCGCGCGCCATTATGACCGCGAGATTCTGCCGCTGCGCCAAATCATCTCGGAAGAGACGCTGCTCAACTACAACGCCATGATCAGCGACCTCTTCGCGCTGCTCGCCGACTCCCGCGCGCGCATCGCCGCCAACGTCCAGGCCATCGAGGCGCGTCGCGATTTCTGGCTTGCTTCCGTCGATCTCCACACCGCCATCGTCGGTGGCAGGGGCGGCACCGAGGTTGCCGAGGCCGCACTGGCGAGGGTGAACGCGGGCGCGGACGGCCAAGGTCACTGATCGGCAGGTACATGGAGTAGGCCATGACCATCTCCCGAAGGACGTTCCTCACCACCTCCGGACTTGCCATGCTCGGTGCCAGCCAGGTGAGCGGGCGCATCGCTGCGGCCGCCATTCCGGAAGCGCCGACCCAATCCTCGCCGCTTATGCAACCGCCACTTTATCCGCCGTCGGGGCCGGATTATCAGCCGGTTGTCACGCTCAACGGTTGGACGCTGCCGTGGCGGATGAACGGCGACTGGAAGGAGTTTCACTTGGTCGCCGAGCCGGTTGTGCGTGAGCTTGCACCGGGTATGAAGGCGCACCTGTGGGGCTACAACGGACAGTCGCCGGGCCCCACCATCGAGGCCGTCGAAGGCGACAAGGTGCGCATCTACGTCACCAACCGGCTTCCCGAGCACACCACCATCCATTGGCACGGCCAGCTTCTGCCCAATGGCATGGACGGGGTCGGCGGGCTCACCCAGCCGCACATCAAACCGGGCAAGACGTTCGTCTACGAGTTCGAGCTCAAGAAGAGCGGCACCTTTATGTACCATCCGCATGCAGACGAAATGGTTCAGATGGCGATGGGCATGATGGGTTTCTTCGTTGTCCATCCGCGGGACCCGAAGTGGCGCCGGGTGGACCGCGACTTCGTATTTCTGATGAACGCCTTCGACATCGAACCGGGCGCCTACGTGCCGAAGGTCAACACCATGCTCGAGTTCAACCTCTGGTGCTGGAACAGCCGCGTGTTTCCCGGCATCGACCATTTCGTCGTTCGCAAGGGCGACAAGGTACGCATCCGGATCGGCAACCTCACCATGACCAACCATCCCATTCACATGCACGGCTACGACTTCAAGGTGACGTGCACGGATGGCGGCTGGGTGGACGAGCGGGCGGCCTGGCCTGAGGTTACCGTCGACGTTGCGGTGGGGCAGATGCGGGCGTTCGAGTTCGATGCGATCTATCCCGGCGACTGGGCCATTCACTGTCACAAGTCGCACCACACCATGAACGCCATGGGCCACAACGTGAAAACCTACATCGGTGTCAACCTTCGCGAAGCGGCCAGGAAGATCCGGCGCCTGGCGCCCGACTACATGCCCATGGGGTCCGCCGGCATGGCCGAGATGGGTGAGATGGAGATGGCGATGCCCGACAACACGCTGCCGATGATGACGGGCTTCGGCCAGTTCGGCCCCATAGAAATGGGCGGCATGTTCTCGGTGGTGAAGGTTCGCGAAGGGCTCGATCGCAACGACTACAAGGACCCCGGCTGGTACCAGCATCCGGAGCGCACGGTGTCCTACGAAGTCGACACGCAGCAGGCGCGGCTCGGTGAGCCGGCGCGACCGAGAGAGCAGGCCAGTCAGGGCGGAATCGAATTCCGGGCGGTGAAGCCCGGGAGCAAGGGCGGCGGACACGCCAATCATTGACCGATGGTCCGTGCGCCATTCGAAGTCAGGTCGTCAACAGCAGGAAAGGCATGATCAATGAGTCTCAAAAGCGCGCTCGCGGGCGCCACCTTGGCTGTCGCGTTTACGGCGGCTGCATTTGCCCACGGGCCGAGTGGTCATGAGGAAACCGCGTTCGGCCGCCCCGGGGACGAAGACAAGCCGAACCGGGTCGTCGAGGTGATCATGAACGAGTTGGATGGAAAGATGACGTTCGAGCCGCACACCTTCACCGTCACGCAAGGGGACCAGATCCGATTCCGCATAACCAACAAGGGCATGCTCGAGCACGAGTTCGTACTGGCCACGCTGGAAGAGAACCTCAAGCACGCGGAGGACATGAAGAAGCATCCGGAAATGGAGCATGACGAGCCCAACATGAAGCGCATCAAGCCCAACGGAACGGCCGAGGTGCTTTGGCGGTTTACCAAGGTTGGGAAGTTTCACATCGGCTGCCTCATCCCCGGTCACCTGGGGGCGGGGATGGAGGCCCATGTGATCGTGCTTCCCGCAAAGGCGACGAAAGCGAAGTAAGGAGAGTGTCAGATGACAAGGATCAGAGGACTTGCCTTGGCCGCGTGCGCCTCGCTCATGGCGCTTTCCGGAACAGCCGCGCTCGCCCAATCGCCGATGGTCGACGGGGAGGTGAAGAAGGTCGACGCGGAGACCGGCAAGATCACCATCAAGCACGGGCCCATGAAGAAGTTCGACATGGACGAGGGCATGACCATGGTGTTCAAGGCCGGCGATCCGGAGATGCTGAAACAGGTCAAGCCCGGCGACAAGATCAAGTTCGAGGCCGACAAAGTGAACGGTCAGTTCACCGTGATCAAGCTGGAGAAGGCGGCGCCCGCCAAGAAGAAGTAGCCGGGCGGGATTGGATTGGAGAGCCGTATTGCGGCCGGGCACCTGCACATCGCACACCAACGCCACTACCGCGGCCCTCGGTAGACGGATTAGCATTGAGTTTGGAGCAGCCAGCGGAAACCGCTGCCGATGACCCCTCTGCCGAACCGCATTCACATTACCGAGGAAGGCCCGCGCGAGGGCTTCCAGATCGAAAAGGGGCCGATCCCGACCGCGCGCAAGATCGAGCTGATCGACGCGCTGTCCAAGACCGGCCTCGATCGCATCCAGGTGGTCTCGTTCGTCAATCCTAAGCTGGTGCCTGGCATGGCGGACGCGGAAGCCGTGGTGGCGGGCATCACGCTCGAGCCGGGCGTCGCCTACACGGCGCTCTGGCTCAACGAGCGAGGCTTCGAGCGGGCGCTCGCCACCGGCCGCCTTTACATGGAGGGCTACATCTCGCTGACTGCCTCGGCCGCGTTCCTCAAACGCAACCAGAACCGTACGCCCGCCGAGCAGCTTGCCGCCCAGCGGCGGATCGCGGCGCTTTACCGCGAGAAGGGTGTCGCCATCGAGCGCGGTGGCGTGATGGCCGCTTTCGGCTGCAACTACGAGGGTGACATTCCCGTGTCCCGCGTGGTCGCGTTGTGCGGTGAGATCCTCGACATCGCCGCCGAGTACGGCGCCAGGCTTCGCTGGCTGATGCTGGCCGACACCATGGCCTGGGCGACGCCGGAATCGGTAAAGCGCGTGGTGGGCGCCGTTCAAGAACGCTATCCCGAAACGCCGATCTCACTCCACCTTCACGACACCCGCGGGTTGGGGCTGGCCAACGCCTACGCCGGGCTCGAAATGGGGGTTGCCCACTTCGATGCCTCGGTCGGCGGCCTTGGCGGCTGCCCGTTCGCCAGGCATGCCGGCGCCGCCGGCAACGTATGCACCGAGGATCTCGTCTTCATGTGCGAGGAGATGGGGATTGCCACCGGCGTCGACCTCGATCGCCTGATCGCCTGCGCCGAGCTTGCCGAGGCGATCGTCGGCCACCCGCTTCCCGGCTCGGTGAAGAAGGGCGGCGGCCTCGCCCGACTGCGGGCCGCGATCCGGGCACAGAGCGGTTGAGCCCCGGCTGTTGTCGTGCACCGGTCGGGGGTCCCCTGAAGCCCGCCGAGGACTGAACCAGGCATCGCGCCCGCGTCGCAAAAAACCCACGTTCACCGCTCATTCACATTCCTGCCGCAATGCTCGCAAGGCTCTTGTGCGCCACGCAGAAGGACAGGATCATGTCGGACAGGTCGTGGACAGCCGCAGCCGTTGCCATCATCTTGGCCGCCGGCGCCGGGCCCGCTTTTCCCGCCGACCTCTACGGCCAGGACTCGCCTTACGCTCCCCCGCGTTATAGCGAGCGCGATCGCGAGCCGCCTCCGCCCCGTTACGGGCAGCCTCATCCCGAAGCGTATCGACCGCCGCCCCCACCCCGCGCCCATGCCCCCGTCTACCCCCATTGGGGCTATGACCGTTACGCGGAGCGGTGCGTGCCGGGCGCGCTGATCCACGAACAGCTCCGCCGGCAGGGTTGGCGCAGCGTCGTCGAATTCGGCTTCGATGACCGCTTCATCTTCGTGCGTGTGCACGATTGGAACGGCGCCGCCTTCGACCTCCGCCTCGACCGCTGCAATGGTCGCGTACTCGAGCAGCGCTTCGTCGAGGTTCATCCCTCCGACTTCGCCTGGCGCCATCGCCGCCCGTATCGGGGGTATTGAGCCGTCCACGGCCTGTTTCCGTCCCTCACTGTTGTAGCGTTGTGCCGGCTGCTATAGACGGGGCTGACGGCGCGCCGCGCCGTCGCTTGTGGGGACCGCAATGGAGCTGGTTGCAATCGCCAGGAACCCGGTGCCGAGCGGGGCGGTGGTCGGCACCTTCCGCGGCTACGACGGGGCCCCGCTGCGCTACGCCTGCTTCGCTGCCACTCGCGGGCCACGCCGCGGCACCATGTGCATTTTCAGCGGGCGCACCGAGTTCATCGAGAAGTACTTCGAAGTCATCGCCGATCTGCGCCGGCGAGGGTTCGCCGTTGCGATCATGGACTGGCGCGGCCAAGGAGGCTCCTACCGCCCGCTCGCCGATCGGCACAAGGGCCACATCCGCGACTTCTCCGAGTACGACCGCGACCTCGCCTGCTTCATGCGCGACATCGTGCTGCCGGACTGTCCGCCACCCTATCTCGCGCTCGCCCACTCCATGGGAGGCAACATCCTGCTGCGCAACGCCGGAACACCAGGCACCTGGTTTGAGCGCATGGTGCTGGTCGCGCCCATGATAAAACTGCATCCATCTCAGCTCGGCCTGCCGCAAGGACTGGTGCGGGCGTACGCCGAGACCTGCAGCAGCATCGGCCTTGCCCGCAGCTACACCGCGGGCAGCTCCTCGGCGCCCTACGAGCTGTCCTCGTTCGAAAACAACGTGCTGACCTCCGACCGCGAGCGCTACACCCGCAATCGCATGTTGTCCGAGGCCGCCCCCCATTTGGTGCTGGGCGGTCCGACCGTTGGCTGGTTGCGCGCCGCCCTTCGCTCCATGGCCATGCTCAACGATCCGAGCTACGCGCGCCGCATCTCCATACCGCTGATGTTCTTCATCGCCGGGCGCGATACCGTGGTCGAGCCGCGCGCCATCGAGGATTTTGCCAGTCGCCTCAAGGTTGGTACCCACGTTATTCTCGCCAACGCCAAGCATGAGATACTTCAGGAAACCGACGACATCCGTGGCCGGTTCTGGGCCGCGTTCGACTCTTACATGGGCGTGGCTGCCGCTGCATGAACGTATGCGTAGTGCAGTAGCGGACGGTCCATGAGCAGCCTGGAAGCCGCCGGAACCCTCGATCTTGCAGGCCTACGGCTTGAGTACCGCCGGATCGGGCCGACGCCGTCTGAAGCGCCGTGCATCGTCATGCTGCACGAAGGCCTCGGTTGCGTCGGCCTGTGGGGGGACTTTCCGGACCGGTTGCAGGCTGCGACCGGCGCCGCCGTGCTCGCCTACTCCCGCTCGGGCTACGGCAGATCCAGCCCGGCCCGACTGCCGCGGCCGCTTGACTTCATGGAGCGCGAGGCGCGCGAGGTGCTGCCCGTGTTGCTGGACGCGATCGGCTTCCGCCGCGGTCTTCTCCTCGGTCACAGCGACGGCGCTTCGATCGCCGCCATCTACGCGGGCTCCATCCAGGATCATCGCGTGCGCGGGCTCGTGTTAATGGCGCCGCACTTCTTCACCGAAGATACCGGGCTCGCCGAGATCGCGCGCACCAGGGCCGCCTTCGAGGCGGGCGAGTTGCGCGCCAAACTCGCGCGCTGGCACGAGGATGTCGAAGCCACCTTCCGTGGCTGGTGTGACGTTTGGCTCGATCCCGAGTTTCGCAAGTGGGACATCACCGAGGACCTCGCCTACATCCGCGTGCCCATATTGATCCTACAAGGCGATGAGGATCAGTACGGGACTGTGCGGCAGATCGAGGTGGCGCGGGAGGCATGCCATTGCCCCCTCGAGGTCGCTCTGTTCGCCGGCGTGCGCCACGCCCCGCACCGCGAGGCACCCGAAGCGGCGTTGGCGCAGGTCGCTGCCTTCGTAAACCGCCTACTGCAGGATCACGGCGAAGGAGAGCTTGCGGTGCGCGAACCGGGTATAACGCGCTGAAACGGCGCAGACAGCCGAGCAGGGAGCACTCCGATGGCCGACGCCGAGCGCAAATCAGTGGGTGGATCGGGCCGCATCGACTTCGAGACGGAGCCCGCGCGCTACCGGCATTGGAGGCTCGCCGTTGACGGTGAGATCGCAACCCTCTGGATGGACGTTGACGAGAAGGGCGCGCTTTTCGACGGCTACGACCTCAAACTCAATTCATACGATCTTGGCGTCGACATTGAGCTGGCCGACGCCTACCAGCGGCTTCGCTTCGAACACCCTGCAGTGCGCGTCGTGCTCCTGCGCTCGGCCAAGCCGCGTGTGTTCTGTGCCGGCGCTAACATTCGCATGCTTGCCGGTGCCGGCCACGCCCACAAGGTGAACTTCTGCAAGTTCACCAACGAGACGCGCAATGCCATCGAGGATGCGAGCGCAGTCTCCGATCTCAAGACCATCTGCGTCATCAACGGCACCGCGGCGGGCGGGGGGTTCGAGTTGGCACTTGCCGCCGACCGCATCATCCTAATTGATGACGGCCGCACCGCAGTATCGCTGCCCGAGCTGCCGCTGCTGGCGGTGCTCCCTGGTACCGGCGGATTGACCCGGCTCACCGACAAGCGCAGGGTTCGGCGCGACCACGCCGACGTGTTCTGCACGATGGAGGAAGGCATCAAGGGCGCCCGCGCAGTTGAATGGGGGTTGGTTGACGAGGTGGCGCCGGCCTCGAAGCTCGACGAAGTGGCCGCCGAGCGGGCCAAGGAGGTTGCTGGAACGTTGAGCGGGTACAGAGCGGCCGGCGGCATCAAACTTGCTCCCTTGCAGCGCAAGGTCTCGCTCGGCGCAAGGGAGTACAGCACGATCTCGGTTGCCTTTGCACGGGCGCAGCGTCTCGCCACCATCACCGTGCGCGGTCCCGACCGGGCGCCGCCGCCCAGCGCCGAGGAGATGGTCGCTCAAGGCGCTGCGTTTTGGCCCTTGCGAGCGGCACGCGAACTCGACGATGCCATCCTCGACATCCGCTTCAACGAACCTGAGACGGCGGTGATCGTCTTTAAGTCGGCGGGTGACGCAGATGCCGTGCTCGCCCACAATGACCTTCTTGAGGCCAACTCCGAGCATTGGTTCGCCCGCGAGGTGAGGGCGCTCTGGAAGCGCGTCCTTAAACGCATCGATCTCACCTCCCGCTCGCTCGCTGCGCTGATCGAGCCGGGCTCGTGCTTCGCGGGAACGCTCGCCGAACTCGCCTTTGCCTCTGATCGCTCCTACATGCTCCTCGGCAACCGGGAAGGCGAAAATCGGCCGCCGGCCGTCATCGCGCTGAGCAAGGCCAACTTTGGCGCCTATCCCATGTCGAACGGACTGTCGCGGCTGGCGAGCCGCTTCCTCGCCGAGCCCGCAGCGGTAGCAAGGTTACAATCCGAACTCGGCAAGCCGCTCGACGCGCAGGCTGCCGAGCGGCTCGGCCTGATCACCTTCGCCCGCGACGACATCGATTGGGAGGACGAAGTGCGCGTCTTCTTGGAAGAACGCGCGAGCTTTTCGCCCGATGCGCTCACCGGTCTTGAGGCAAACCTGCGCTTTGCCGGGCCGGAAACCATGGAATCAAAGATTTTCGCCCGCCTCAGCGCCTGGCAGAACTGGATCTTCCAGCGCCCGAACGCGGTCGGCGAAGAAGGCGCGCTGAAGCGCTACGGCACCGGTCAACGACCCGCCTTTGATCACCGTCGCGTGTAAAGCGGCTCGGTCTTTCTTGAAAGTCAGCGTAGGGTATTGTCAAGATGAAGCTTTAAGGTAGACCTCGTGCGCCGGCCCCGCCAACAGCCGTGTCCAGGAGTGGATGATGATCGGCAACGTCGATTATTCGACCAAGATCCCGAACAACGTCAACCTGACGAGCGACCGTCAGGTGCTGCGCGCGCTTGAAGGCTGGCATCCGGGCTTCCTCGGCTGGTGGCACGACATGGGCCCCGCCGGTTTTCAGCAGTCCCTTGTTTATCTGAGGACCGCTGTCTCGGTCGATCCCAAGGGCTGGGCCAAGTTCGATTATGTGAGAATGCCCGACTACCGCTGGGGCATTCTCCTCGCCCCCCAGGAGGAAGGCCGCAGGATCCCCTTCGGTATTCATTACGGTGAGCCCGCTTGGCAGGAGGTACCGGGCGAATATCGTGCCATGCTGCGCCGCCTCATCGTGATCCAGGGCGATACCGAGCCGGCCTCGGTCGAACAGCAGCGCTTTCTCGGCAAGACCGCGCCCTCGCTCTACGACATGCGCAACCTGTTCCAGGTCAACGTCGAGGAAGGTCGCCATCTGTGGGCCATGGTTTACCTGCTGCACAAGTACTTCGGCCGCGACGGGCGCGAAGAGGCCGAAGAGCTGTTGCAGCGCCGCTCGGGCGACGCCGACAAGCCGCGCATGCTCGGCGCCTTCAACGAGGCGACGCCCGACTGGCTCTCCTTCTTCATGTTCACCTTCTTCACCGACCGCGACGGCAAGATGCAACTCGAAAGCCTTGCCCAGTCGGGCTTCGATCCGCTTTCGCGCACCTGCCGGTTCATGCTGACCGAGGAAGCGCACCACATGTTCGTCGGCGAAACCGGCATCGGGCGCATCCTGCAGCGCACCTGTGAGGCAATGAAGGCGGCCGGCGTCGACGACCCCTACGACATTGCCAGAGTGCGTGCCCTCGGCGTCATCGACCTGCCGACCATCCAGAAGAAGCTCAACCTCCACTATTCCCTCTCGCTTGACCTGTTCGGCTCTGAGGTCTCGACCAACGCTGCCAACGCCTTCAGCGCCGGCATCAAGGGACGCTTTCGCGAGAGCCGCATCGCCGACGACCATCGCCTCGACAACGCCACGTATCCGGTGCTGAAGCTGGTCGGCGGCAAGATCAGTCGTGTCGAAGAGCCGGCGCTGACCGCCATCAACATGCGCCTGCGGGATGACTACACGACCGACTGCCAGAAGGGGCTCGACCGCTGGAACAAGATCATTGCCAGAACCGGGATCGACTTTTCCTTCAAGCTGCCCCACGTCGCCTTCCACCGCCGTATCGGCGAGTTCAAGGACGTTTACGCGACGCCGCAGGGCGAACTGATCGATGAGGCGACATGGAACCGCCGGCAGGACGAGTGGCTCCCATCGGGGACGGACGGTGACTTCATCGCCAGCCTCATGCAGCCGGTGATCGAGCCCGGCAAGTTCGCAGGCTGGATCGCACCGCCCAAGGTCGGCATCGACAACAAGCCTGGCGACTTCGAATACGTGAAGATCGAGGGCACATGAACCCGGCGGCCGCCCGCGCAGGAGCGGACCGCTTAGCTCGGCCCGGCGGGCTGTTCTATCGGCACGCGCACCACGAACTCGACGCCTTTGAAGCCTCGCCGCGCCTCCACTTCGGCACCGAGTTGAGTTGCAAGTGTTTGCACGATGCGCATGCCGAGGCCCTTAGCCTTTTGCAGATCGAAGCCGTCAGGCAAGCCCACTCCTTCGTCTTTGACCGAAAGGAGGAGCTTGTGCCTGCCGCCGGCAACCGTCACCCAGATACGGCCCCTGCCGCCCGGATAGGCGTACTTGGCTGCATTGGTCACCAGCTCGACCATGATCAAGGCCAAGGATATGGCGCGATCCGTCGATACCTCGATCCCGTTGGGGGCCACGGCCTCGATCGAACATTCCGTGACGAGGCCTTGGCAGATATCCTTGAGATACGTCCCGATGTCGAGGCGCTCGAACTCGCTCGTCTGATAGAGCCGCTCATGAGCTCGGGCGATGGCGATGACACGGCTTGCGGCTTCCTCCAGGCTGGCCTTCACCGCACCGTTGTCGCTCGCCCGCGCCTGCATGGCGAGCATGCTGCACACCAGGCCGAGCGAGTTCTTGACCCGATGATTGATTTCTCTCAACAGCAGACGCTGTCGTTCGAGCGCCGCGCGCAGGCTGCTTTCGTGCCTCTGGCGCTCGATTGCCATGCCGAGAAGGTTAGCTGCTCCCTGCAGGAAGGCGAGATCGTGCGGAACGAACTCTCCTTCAGAACGGCTGTCGACCTCAAGCACCCCGTAGGGTGCGCCGTCTCCTTGCAGTATCACGTTCATGGCCCGACGGACACCGTGCCGCGCGAGCAACTCGGGCGTGCGAAAGCGCTGCTCGTGCTCGAGGTGGTTTGAGATCACCGGTTTGCCTGTGCGCAATGCGAAACCCGCCGGCGATGCCAGGTCGGCGCCGATGGTCGCCTTGCCGATTACATCGGGACCCCAGCCGACACCGGCCACGACCAGAAACTTGTTTTCTTTGGGTATGAACTCCATGACCTTTGCGTAGTCCGCCTGTAGTCCTTCGGCGGTCATCTCCACGGCCCGCTTGAGCAGCTGCTCCAGCGGCGGGCTTTGCAGCGACATCACTCCGAGCTCGGCCAGCAGTTCCTGCTGACGGATGCGCTGCTGCAGCGCACGTTGCGTCACGTCGGCCGCGTCCCCCGTCGCGTTGGGTTCCACCACGGCCTGCTGCCGCTCCTGTGTCATCATGTGAGGACACTCCTTTGGCCCCCCACGGTTCCGCGCCCTAACACATAAATGGTTCGGAAATATACTCTTTTCTGGACTCGATGCGATTGTTCGCTTGTTTCCAGACAGACCAGTGGCGATGGTCAGCGAAGGCGACCAGGGGACAACGCAGCGGCGCCGAAGGAACCGAGGAGCGCACGCGACGAGACCACCGCGTACGGACGGCACCCGCAATCAATCTTCTGGTGGGCGGTCACTTCCTCAGGCGCGTCGAGCCCACTTATGGTTCATGCGCTGCCTTCTTCGGCCGAGCCGTCGTTGAGCCTTGGGTCCGATCCTGAACGTGAACGGGGCCAGCCTGGCTCTCTGTCCCCGTTTCCTCCAGGGCATTTGCGATGGCATGCCGCCGCCGCGCCATGGCGAGCCAGGTCGCAAGGCACAGCGCTGCAGCAATTGCGAACGTAATGCGCAGTCCGAGCTGTTCGGCCAAGAGGCCCATGACCAGCGCGCCGACAGCCGGAGAGCCGCGGAAGATGACGATATAGAGGCTCATGACCCGCCCTCGCATCTCTTCGCTCACCGCGCTCTGCACCAGCACCTGGATGCTGGTCGACATGCCGTTGAGCGCGAAGCCTGACAGAGCCGCAAACACCACGCCGACCCACAAGTTGTCGGTGGCCACGAGGCCAGCCACCGCCACCGCTAATCCGAGGCAGCCGAGCACGAGAGCTTGGGTAAGTCCTTGCACGCGCCCGCGCGTCGCCACCGCTGCCGAGGCGATCATGGCGCCCGCGCCCATACTGCACGTGAGCCAAGCGAGGCCCACAGCGCCCGATCGGAACACGTCTCCGGCAAAGCCCGGCAGCATGTCCTGCACCGGCCGCAGGAACAGCGACACGACGATCAGCATGAGGAACACCGGCGCAATGCCGGGATGGCCGCGCGCGTAGGCGAGACCCTCTTTCACCTCGAGCAGGATGTTGTGGTGACGGTCGGTGCGCTGCTCCGGCGCCGGCGTCGTGATCGCCAGCAGCAGCGCCATATAAACCGTCGCACCGATCACGTGCGCGACGAACGTTCCGCCGACGCCGGCCGCCGGAATGAGCAGGGCAGCGATCGCCGGGCCGACGAAGCGTGAGCCGTGAAAGCACACCGAATCCAAGGCGACTGCCGCGGCAAAATCCTCACGCGGAACCAGCGCCGGCAGCAGCTTGATGCGCGAGGACTGGGCGAAAGGTTGAATGATGCCGGTCGCCAGCGACAGCGCCAGCAGCAGTTCGATGGTGACGAGACCGGCGGCAAAAAGACCGGCCAGCACCGCGGCCTGAAGGACGAGAAACACCTGGCTGATGCGCGACAGCCACAGTGGATCGATGCGGTCTGTCACCGCGCCCGCGAACGGGGCAAGCACGAGGATCGGCGCAAGATCGGCGGTTGCCACCGCCCCCAGCCACACCGTCGAGTGGGTGAGTTCCCAGGCGAGCCAACCGACGCCGACGCGCTGAACCCATGAGGTTGTAAAATGCGGCGTCACCCCGGCGACGAACAGCGCATAGTTGCGATGACGCCAGATGCGAAGGATCGGCAACGGATCGGCCGCTGAGGCGCGTTCGTCCATTCTTGTGGTGGGACCCCTGTTTGGGCGCCGGTGTTCGCCGCACCGGTGCCGGCGCGACACGTCCCTATGCCGCCTTGCGACCGCCGAGGCAAGTCAGCCGTCCAGGCTACCCTCAAGGGTCCTTCCCGCTGACGGAAGCCGTGTGTAGATAGGGGCGGCGGCCTTGCCGGACGCGCTTGGGGAGAAAGCATCATGGAGTACGTCAAGTTCGGCATTACGGACTATCGCGTCTCACGCCTTGGCCTTGGCTGCATGAGCATGTCCGGCGTCTATGGCAAACAGGACGATGGGGAGTGCATCGCCACGATTCACCGCGCGCTCGACCGCGGCATCAATATCCTCGACACCTCCCATAGCTACGGCGAAGGCCACAACCAGGAGCTGATCGGCAAGGCCATCAGGGGTCGCCGCGACAGTGTCGTGATTCATTCCAAGACCGGCTCGCCCAAAGGCAAGACCGCCGACGGGGTCAACCGTGGCGGCGGCGGACGTGAGTACCTGCGGCAGGTCTGCGAGGAAAGCCTGAAGCGGCTCGGGACCGACCATCTCGACGTGCTCTGCATGTCGCGCGTCGACCGCCGCGTACCGATCGAGGAGTCCGTCGCCGCCATGGCGGAAATGGTCAAGGAAGGCAAAACGCGCTACATCGCACTTTCAGAAGCTTCGCCGGAGACGATCCGCCGCGCTTGGACCGTCCATCCCATCGCCTCTCTGCAGATCGAGTATTCGCTCTTCTCGCGCGATCCCGAGCCGTTCGGCAATATCGAGGCCGTCCGCCAGTACGGCATGGGCTTCATGGCCTACTCGCCGCTCGGGCGCGGCATCCTCTCTGGTCAGTTCCATTCCGTTGACGATATCCCGCCGGGCGACCGGCGCCGCGAGCATCCCCGCTACAGCGGCGACAACATGACAAGGAACGTCGCGCTGGTGCGACAGCTCGAGGAGATCGCCGCCGAGAAGGGCGCCTCGCTGCCCTGCCTCGCGCTTGCCTGGCTGCTGCATCAGGGCAAGGACATCATTCCCATCCCCTCCTCCAAGACGCGCGCGCACCTGGAGGACAATCTGAAGGCCCTCGACCTCGTGCTCGATGCGGACGACCTCGCCCGCATCGAGCGCATCTGCCCCTACGGTGCCGCTGCCGGCACGCGCTATCCCGAAAAGGACATGTCACGACTCAACGTATGAGCCCGAGAATGGGGATGAGAATGTGCAATGCGTGGGTGAGCCGATCGAGAGTTGCCTACCTGGCGCTGGCGATTGCCCTTGCCGGACACCTCCTCATCGCCGAGCGGGCCTCGGCTGCCGACGGCTTCCCCTCCGCCACCGTCAAAATCGTTGTGCCCAATCCTGCCGGCGGCACCGCCGACACCCTGCCCCGCATCGTCGCCGACGTTCTGAGCAGAACCTGGCAGCGCCCGGTCGTCATCGAGAACAGGACGGGTGCTGCCGGCAACATCGGCGCCGAGTACGTCTATCGCGCACCTCCCGACGGGCACACGCTGCTGTCGTCGCCGCCGACCACACTCGCCATCAACCAGTCGCTGTACAAAAAGCTCACCTACGACTCAACGAAGTTCAAGCCGATCACGGTGCTGGGCTCTTCGCCCAACGTTCTGATCGTCAATCCCAAACTCGGCGTGACCACCGTCAAGGAACTGATCGACAAGGCCAAGGCCGCTCCCGGCACCATCACCTACGGATCGCAGGGCATCGGTTCCACTGGGCACCTGACGGGCGTGCTGTTCGAGACGATGGCCGGCGTCAAGCTCAACCACGTACCCTATCGGGGTACCGCGCCGGCCATGAAGGATCTGCTCGGCGGCCACATTCACCTGATGTTCGACAACCTGACCTCCTCCCTGCCGCACCATCAGGCCGGCGCGCTCAGGATCATCGCCGTATGCACACCCGAACGCTCCACCTACCTCGAGAGCGTACCCACCATGATCGAGGCGGGACTGCCCGATTTCGTCTCCGTCACCTGGTTCGGGATGGCAGCTCCGCCAGGCACACCCGACGACATCATCGCCAAGATCAACAGGGATGTAGTCGCCGCGCTCAGAATCGAGGAGGTGCGGAGCAAGTTCCTCGCCCAAGGCGCCACGCCGGTTGCCAACACCCCTGCCGAGATGGCGGCATTCATCGCTGCAGAGCGTAAGCGTTGGGGCGACGTCATCGAGACCGCACAGCTCAAGCTCGAGGAGTGAAGCACCCTGATCGTCGACTTCCACCATCACTTCACCCCCCGTGAGCTCGTCGGGGAGGACCCCGGCGAGCGGCTGATCCTCACCTATGATGAGAGCGGCGCCCCGAGCTACACCGTGCACCGCCTGCTCTTCGATCTCGACGAGCACGTGCGCATGATGGATGCCGCCGGCATCGATGTCGCCGTGCTCTCGAGTGCCGCCGGTATGGCCGCCGACGCCGAGCGCTCCCGCCTGTGCAACGACCGTGCAAAGGCGGCGGAGCAGGCCTATCCTGGCCGGTTCATCGGCCTCGCCCACGTCAATCCTCTGGGCGGCCGTGCCGCGCTGGCCGAGCTTGGCCGCTGCGCCGAGGAGCTGGGCTTTCCCGGAGTCGCCATCGCCTCCGAGCAGGATGGGCTCTACCTCGATACGCCCGAGCTCGCCCCGTTCTGGGCGGAAGTGGCCCGGCGCCGCCTTTACGTGTTCGTCCATCCCGCCCTCAAGCTCAACGACTCGCGTCAGTTCGATGCCTACGACCTGGCCCGCTCCGTGGGCCGCGAGTTCTCCCTGATCATGGCAACGATCCGCCTGATCGGCTCGGGCGTCTTCGATCGCCATCCCGACCTTCTCGTGCAGATGTCGCATCTCTCGGGCGGCATCGCCTCCATGCTGGGGCGCATCCGTGGTTTCGAGGACAAGCATTTTTGGGGCACCGCCGACCACCCGCGCCACGGCCGCAAGCCGGAGCAACCCTTCGACCACTACCTCCGCCACAACATGGTGTTCGACTGCGGCGGCTTCTTCGGTTCCATCGAGGCCGTGAGCACCGCCCTGATTGAAATCCCGGCGTCGCGGATCGTGTTCGGCACCGACTACCCGCAGGAGATCCGCTCGGCCGACGTGAGCCGGAGGTTTGTCTCAGGTCTGCGGGCCCTGGGCGAAGGCGATACGATCTTGAGAGCGAACGCCGCCCTGCTGCTCAACGACCGCCTTTCCAATCGCCTCCCACGCCGTTAGCTTGCGGGATCTGCCGGCCAAAGACGATCGGCTGCCCGGGACATTGGAGGAGGATGAGCTTTGCCCTGGATCGACGCCAACGGAGTGAGCCTGCGCTATGAGCTGGCGGGAACGAGCGGGCCCGCCGTCGTTCTGCTGCACGAGATGGGGGGCAGCCTGCACAGCTTCGATGCCGTCGCCCCTGATTTGAGCAAGCGGTTCCGTGTGCTCCGCTACGATCAGCGCGGCACCGGTCTCTCAGAAAAGGTGCGTGCGCCCTTCAGCCATGACGACCTGACCGATGATCTGGAGGCCATCCTCGCGGCAGCCAAGCTCGAGCCTCCCTATTGCATGGTGAGCGTCGCTGCCGCTGCCGTCCAGGTCCTGCGCTTCATCGAACGCCACCCCGATCGCGTGAGCCGCCTGGCGCTGTGCAATCCCGCGCCCGGCGTCGACGCCAACCGCGCCGCCCAGCTCGACGAGCGGGCGGCGCGCGCCGAGCGCGAGGGCCTGCGCGCCACGCTCGATATCACCCTCGACAAGTCCTATCCGCCCGCTTTGACCGATCGCGCGACCTACGAGGAATACCGCGGCCGCTACCTGGCCAACGATCCGGTATGCTTTGCCAACATGAACCGGATGTTCGCGCGCGCCAACATGATGCACATGCTTTCGCGCCTCTCCTGCCCGACGCTGGTCATCGCCGGCCGGCAGGATAGCGTGCGCCCGGCGGCGATGAGCGAGCAGATCGCGCGCATGATACCCGGTGCGCGCTTCGAACAGATCGATGCCGGCCACTTCATGCCGACCACGGCGCCCAAGGCCCTGCTGGCGTTGCTTGAACAATTCTTCGCCGCCTGATGCCATCGGAGGAAGACGCGCGATGCAGATCAAGGCCAACGGCATTTCCATCAACTACCGCATCGACGGCAAGGAGGGCGCGCCCTGGCTCGTATTCTCCAACTCGCTCGCCACCAACCTGTCGATGTGGGATGATCAGGCCGCCGCCCTCGGCAAGTCGTTTCGCATCCTGCGCTACGACCAGCGCGGGCATGGCGGCACCGAGGCCCCCGCCGGCCGCTACCACTTTGACACCCTGGTGGCCGATGCCATCGCGCTGCTCGATGCCCTCGCAATCGAGCGCGCACATTTCGCCGGCATCTCCATGGGCGGCATGACTGCGCTGTTCCTGGCCCAGCGCCATCCCGCCCGTTTCGACAGGATCATCGCCTGCGATTGCGGCCCGGCTTCGACGCCGGCCTCGGCCCAGCAGTGGGCGGAACGCATGGCAATAGCGACCGAGAAGGGGATGGAGGCTTTGGTCGAGCCGACCATCGCTCGCTGGTTCCCGCCCGAGTTCGTTGCCACCAAGGCTCCGGTGCTCGACAAGGTGCGCGGCATGATCCGGACCACTCCCGTCGCTGGCTTTGTCGGCTGCGCCTCGGCGCTCTCCGATTACGACCTCAAGCCCGGCCTCGGCGGCATCGACCACCCCACCCTGCTCATCGTCGGCACCAAGGACGCCACGCTTCCGGGCATCCGCCAGATTCACGCGGCCGTGAGAGGCTCCAAGCTGGTCGAACTCGAGGGCGCCGGACACCTGTCCAATCTCGAGCAGCCGGAAGCCTTCACCGCGGCCATCCGCGACTTTCTGGGCGGTTGAGGCGTAAGCGGACGTTTTCGGGGCGTCGCAGCAGCAACGCCGGCCGCAATTCGGGCCATGCCCCAACGGTCCTTGATTTTCGTCAAGGCCGTCGCATTCGGCATGGCTCACTGCCAAGCCCTGCGGGGGCAGCATTGCAAACTTGTCGGGACCAACTATACGTCTCACGAGAACGCCAGCTCAGCCCAACTGCGGCGGCCGGGAGCACGTGTAGGAGCCGAGCCGCGGCCGCTCAACGATCAGGAGGAACGAAATGACGAGTGCGCAAACCCAGTCGAAGGAGCAAGCCCGTCCGCCGTTGTCGAGCAAGGCGCGCGAATTGATGGAGCAGCTCAACGCCGACGCGGCCAAGCATCATGTGTGGGTGCGCACCCAGATGAACGCGCCGGCTCAGCGGCCCTGGTTCACCGATACCGGCGGCAACACCGGCGCCGGGCAGATGGCGACGGGCCGCGTCGCTGCCAACCAGCTCAAGACTCAGGCCTACCGCTGGCGCTGGAAGGACTACAGCTCGTACCTGAACCGCATCGCCGGTATCGCCAGCCAGGCCGACGTGTCGCCCATCGAGTTCGCCGACCGCCAGAGTATCCTATTGACCAATCCGGGCCTCGGCGGCCGTCTTCAGGTCACCAACACCATTCGCTGCGCGATCTCCATTTACAATCCCGGCGACGTGGCCCCCGCCCACGTGCACAGCCCGAACGCCAGCCGCACCATCCTGTCGGAGAAGGGCGGTTACACCAATGTCGAAGGCGAGCGCTGTGACGCCGAGCGCGGCGACATTATCTTCACGCCCAACGGCACTTGGCACGATCATGGCAATGAGTCGACCCAGCCAGTGATCTGGATCGACATGCTCGACTGGCCGTTGATGGAGTACTTGGATTGCGCCTGGGTCGATATGGACTTCAAGGGTGCCGGCGCGCAAAGCAACGCCAAGATCCAGAGGGTGGCCCATCCCGACGGCTACTCGGGGCGGCTCTACGGCAACGGCGGCCTGAAACCCACCTTCGTCAGCCACCAGCGTGGTTGGGGTCGCAATCCGACGCCCATGATCCACTATCGCGGCGCCGAGATCCGCAAGGCGCTTGAGGGCCTGCGAAAGGAGGAGGGCGACCCCTACGAGGGCATCCAATTCGAATTCGTCAATCCGGTCACCGGCCAGCCGGTGTTTGCCACCCTCAACTATGCAGCTCAGCTGCTGCGGCCGGGCGAGCAAACCCTGCCCAAGCGCGAGACCTGCAGCACCTTCATCGTCGTGATGGAAGGCTCCGGTACCACCGAGATCGGCGGCCAGACTTTCGACTGGGAGAAGAACGACATTCTCGTGGTGCCGAACTTTCTCTGGCGCAGCCACAAGAACACCGGCAAATCGGACGCGATCCTTTATACCGTGTCTGACGCGGCGTTGCTCAGGAACATCGGCCAGTACCGCGCTCAGGGAAAGCAGAAGGACGGTCAGATCGTCCAGATCGTTCAGTAGCGGACAACCCGCTTCGCCGCGAACGGGATCTCGTTTGGGTCAGGTGTAGTCCGTCTGACCCGAACCCTGCTACCGCCGGCTATCGAAAGTGTCCTTCTCAGCTTCCGCTCGTGTCCGCCGCCCGGCTCAGCTCTTGGCGGCGGGCTTCTCGGCTTCACCGGGGCGCTTGCCGACCATGTGGCCGCAGCCGGCCTTGTTGGCCCAGAACTCCCAGGCCCGCCAGGTTTCGACGGAGTAGGGGCCGTAGCCGCGGTTGCGGGCATCGATCTCGCCCTGGCTCAGCGACTTCACCGAGCCGAGCTGCAGGCCGGCCAAGAGGGCGCGCGCATTGCGGGGCACGTAAACCGACATGCGCACCACCTCGATGAGCGAGCGCGCCGCGGCGGCAAACCCATGCCCGCGCATCAGCGCCACGTTGTTGGTGCCGAGGCACTTGGCGAGGTCGCGCCCCTGCTCGATGTTGGCAACGAGCAGGTTGGTATCGCCGAACCTGTCGGCAATGTCCCACACGGGCACGGTCTTGCCCATGAAGCTGCCCGAATGGATGACGGGCCTCAACGGTTCGCTTGAGATGCTGAACGGCAGCACCGCTTCCGCGTGCGCGTGCACCACCGCCTGCACGTCGGGCCTCGCCTCGTAGATGGCGCCGTGGATGAAGCGCTCCAGATAGAGCGAGCGCGGCTCGTCCCGGACGGGGTTGCCTTCCAGGTCGTGCTCGACGATATCGTCGCGCTCAACCAGCTCAGGCGCGAGCGAACGCGACAGGAAGAAGCGCTTGGGGTTGTCGGGGTGGCGGAAGCTGACGTGGCCGTAGGCATCGACCACGTCCTCGTTCGCCAGGATTCGATTGGCGACCACCAGCTGGCCGATCAAAAAGTCGACGGTGCTCAATCCTTCCTCCTTAGAACGCCGGGTCGACGTGCCCGTAGTGCGGCACGAACAGCTCTTCGATCGGTATCTTCCTGTCGATCATGTGCTGCTCGTACATGTAGGTGACGAGGGCTTCGAGGGTGGGGCGGTTTTCTTCCACGCCGTAAGGCCACGGATCATCACCGAACACCTCGCGGATCTCGTCGAGCTGCGCCGGCAGGAACGGCATCATGTAGCGCAGCGCCCTCAGGCTGAACATTTTCTTGAGCGCCAGTCGCTTCGACAGCTCGAAGGCGTTGTAGAGGCTGGTCGCCACGAACGGGTTCTTCTCGTAGACGTCCTTGCGGATGGCGATCAGGTGCATGATCGGAAAGATCTTCGTGCGCTTGTAGTATTCCTTTTCGACCTCGTAAAAGTTCGGGATCAGTCGCGCGATGTCGGGATTCTTGAGAATGGAGCGGGGCACGCTGGTGCCCATCGTCGCATCGATCTCGCCGGCGACCAGCATGTCGTCGAGCGACTTGCTGGCATCGACGTAGGTCAGGTCCGGCTTCTTGAGCAGCGGCAGCACGTGCGGATCGCCATGCGAACCCGCCGTGTTGATCGCGCCCTGCACCCACTTGATCTTCGACAGGTCGACGCCGTACTCGTGCTGCAGCAGGCCGCGGATGAAGATGGCCGCCGTCATCGTGTAGAGGGCGACGCCCACCCGCTTTCCTTCCAGGTCCTTCGGCTTCTTGATCCCGGAGCGCTTGTTGATGGCGATAAAGCTGTGGCGGAAGGCGCGCGACGGAAAGACAGGCAGCGCCACGAACGGGCACTGGTTGGCGGCGTAGCGCTGGATGAACTCCGAGCTCGAGTACTCGGCAACGTCGAACTCGCTGCCTCCCGACATACGGTCGAAGATGGGGCGCGGCAGCTCGATCGGGATGAAGTTGAGGTCGATCCCGTCCGGTCTGATCTCGCCGGTGTAGAGCGGCTCCATTCGATCGTAGAGTGCGCACGCGAAATTGAGCTTCAAACTGGCCATCGGCCCTCCTCTCCCGGTTGTCTTTGCCCGCCCCGACCTCGAGCCGTGAGGCGGCAAATGTCAGACCCTTGTTATCTCGATGCGTACACCGCCGCCCGGCTGGTGGCCCTTGGCTTTGCGCGGGCTATCGCCGGCCACCTTGAAGCTCGCGCGGCCAAGCCCGCTGATCTCGATTTCCAACGTATCGCCGACGTGGATTGGACCGAGACCCTCATGATAGGTGCCGGTGGCGATCACGTCTCCCGGCCTGAGCCGGACGAAGCGGCTGAGCCAGGCGATCTGCTTGGCGATCCCGTGCGCCATGTCGCGCGTGGAGTAGTTCTGCCGCGCCTCGCCCGAGACCCACGATCTGACCGTGAGGTTGTGCGGATCCGGCACTTCCTCGCGCGTCGTGATCCACGGTCCGCACGGCGCGAACGTCTCCTGTCCCTTGGGCAGGAGCTGGCTGCGGCGCACGAGACCGCGCGCGGACACGTCGAAGAACGGCACGTAGCCGAATACGTGGTCCATGGCCGCCGCCTCGGAGACCTTCCACACCTCGCGCCCGATCACGAAGGCCAGTTCGGCCTCTGCATGGAACTCGGCGACCGGCTCGATATCCGGCAGTTCGACTGTGCCGCCGGGTCCCACGAGGTGCGGCGACTTGTGGAAGAACTCGAGCGGCAGCGTCTCGACGGTGCGGTCCGGTCGGTCGAGGTAGTTGACGAAGGCGGCAAGCACGCGGGACGGCCGCGGCAACGGTGCCAGCAACTTTACCGACGATACCGGGGTGCCGCCGCCCGCCGCTGCCTTGGCCTCGATCTTCGGCAGGTAGCTTGCGAAATTGGCGATCAGCTCCTCCATAGTGCCCTGCGGCCCGCGATACTCCCGGTGCGAGACGAGATCGCTGATGTCGATCACCGCCTCCCCGTTGAGCACGCCCACCCGATCGTCGTTGAATCTCAGGATCTTCATTTGCTTCCTCCCCGGGCCTGCTGCCGCTTGAGCGCGCCGAGCAGTACCTCCATGGCATGACCGCTGAACTTGCGCCCGATCACCTCCCCGTACGCGGCAACGTTGGCGGCTGCCGCAGCTTCGGGCGAAGGCTCGGCGCGACCAAGATCATCGACAGGCCGCAACCGATAAAGCGCTTCCTGCTGGAGCCTCTCGGCTTCGAGCTCAACCTTCTTGACCTGCGAACGAAGCGCGGCGCTGCCTGCCGCGTCGACGGCGGCCGGCGGCGCGCGCAGGCTGCGCCGGGCCGTGCGCAGCGGCACGACAACGCCTTTGCGCCAGTCCTCGACCGCGGCCACGATGGGGCGGACGTCATCCGCAGACAGCCGCCGTCCCCGGCTTGCCGCCCACAACATGTAGAGCAGCACGTTGACGTCGGCGCCGGCTTCGTCCTGCAGCTCGAGGCAGACCTTCGCCACCTCCGGGTCGGCGTAAACGGCAAGCGAGAAGCGCCAGAACGGCGAAGCGACGGCTGCATCTTCCGCAGTCATTCGATCCCCATCCCGACCCCTCGCCCATAGAGCAGTTTCAAGCCGCATTAACACGACCGGGCGCCGCCCGCCAAGCGACCCCACGAACCATCTCACTTGCGCGGTGTGCCGATGCCGAGCGGCTTGGCATCGAGCAGCACGATGGCGAGCCGCGCCTTGCGCGTGCTCCGGTTCTTCCAGGCATGGTTCGTCCCGCGCTGTACCATCACGTCACCGGCCTTGAGGCGTACCGTGGTGTCGTCCATGTCCATCTCGATCTCGCCTTCGAGCACCGAGATGTAGTCGAGGGTATCGGTCCGGTGCATTTGACCGCTCGCCCCCGGCAGGAACTCCATGACGATGAAGCGAGAGCCGTTGGGCGGCGGCTGCGTCGGCAGCTTGCGTGCACCCATGTCCTCGACTGCCGCGCCGATACGGATATCGGCCGGCATCTCATCGCTCGACCAGATCAGCGTCGAGGTCACCTCGGGCCGAGAGGAGCGCCGATTTTCCGCAAAATCGTCGCGGATCACCTTTGCGACATGGCGTTCGTCGTGTCCGGTCACCACCCGTCGCACCGGCGAGAAACCAGCTCGTTCCTCAGTCATCGCTCTCTCACCTCACCCCGTTGCCAACCGCCGAACCCATGATCACATTGACCTTGTGCGCGGCGTGCGGCTGTACCGTATGGTGTGGCCGCCCTCGCAAGCAAGGGAGGGGCGAGCCCCGGGGCTCGGGAGCGCGTCCCCACGGGAGGCACGATGAGCGCTCCGGCTAAACCAGCGGACATCGAGATCCCGCCCGCCGGCCTGCCAGGGATGCTCACCGTTCCCGAGGACGCTGCCGGACTTGTCGTCTTTGCACATGGCAGCGGCTCGAGCCGGTTCAGCCCGCGCAATGTCAGGGTGGCGCGTGGTCTCAACGATTGCGGCTTGGGCACGCTCCTGTTCGACCTTCTCCACCCCGATGAGGCGGCCGACCGCCGCAAGGTTTTCGACATCCCCCTGTTGGCGGAGCGCATCGAGCTGACGCTCGACCGGGTGCGGAGCGAGGGTTCAGCAGCGGCGCTGCCGATAGGCTTGTTCGGCGCAAGCACCGGCGCTGCGGCGGCCCTCACCGCCGCCTCCCGCCGCCCGCTCCAGGTGGGAGCCGTGGTTTCTCGGGGCGGCCGCCCGGATCTTGCCGGGGCGGCTTTGCCCCGCGTGACCGCGCCCACGCTCTTGATCGTGGGAGGCCAGGATGAGATTGTGATCGAGCTCAACCGGCGGGCGCTGGCCGCGCTGGCCTGCCCGAAGCGGCTGGAGATCGTGCCAGGGGCCGGCCATCTGTTCGAGGAGCCGGGCAAACTCGAAAGGGTGACCGCCCTCGCCGCTGCCTGGTTCGCAGAGCATCTGCGCCAAAGTGGGGCCTAATGAGTTACAGGCGTTACGAGGATCGCCGCGAAGCGGGCCGCCTGCTCGCGGAAGCGGTTGCCGAGCGCCGTTTCGCAGATCCGGTGGTGCTCGGCCTGCCGCGCGGCGGCCTTGTCGTCGCGGCTGAGGTCGCCGCCAGGCTCGGGGCTCCGCTCGATATCGTGCTCGTGCGCAAGCTGGGCGCGCCCTACCAACCGGAACTGGCCGTCGGCGCAGTCATCGACGGCGGGGAGCCCGAGCTAGTCCTCAACGAGGACGTGGTCCGGGCGACGGACGCGTCACCCGATTACATCCGAAAGGAAACGGCCCGCCAGGTCGCGGTCATCGAGGAGCGGCGCCGGCTCTGGCTCGCCGACCGGCCGCGTGCACCGATCGCCGGAAGAACCGCGATCGTGGTCGATGATGGCATTGCGACGGGCGCCACCGTGCGCGCTGCCCTTCGCTGGCTTAAGCGCCGCCACCCCAAAGCGGTGGTCATCGCCACGCCCGTGGCTGCCGAAGAGACGGTTGAAGCGCTCAAAGCCGAAGCCGACGAGGTCGTCTGTCTTCAGTCTCCTGTGTCGCTCGGCGCCATCGGCTTTTTCTATCGCGACTTTCGCCAGATCGCCGATGACGAGGTCACGGCGATCCTGCGCGAGGCGGCGCCGAAGGACGTTGGCCCCGCCTAGCACTCGCCGCGTTTTGGTGTGCGGGGTATGAGCAAAGACATCGGCTGCCCGTCCCGCGCTCCCTCAACGGCGGCGCCATTCCTGCCAAAGCTTCACCAGCGCCTTCCGGTCGAGCTTGCCGCGTTCCGATCTTGGCAATGCTTGACAGAGCATGATCTCCTTCGGAGCCTTGTAGACCGGCAATACCGCCGCGCAATGGCTGCGGATCGCGGCGGCCTTCAGCGCGGAACCCGGCCGCAGCACCACGAAGGCGACGACCTCCTCGCCGTAAATCTCGTCCGGCACGCCGACGCTGGCTGCGTCCACCACGTCGGGCGCCTGTAGCAGGGCAGCGTCGATCTCGGCCAGCGAGATGTTGACGCCCCCGCGGATGATCAGTTCCTTCACGCGGCCGGTGATGTGGAGGTGGCCCTCCTCGTCGAGAAAGCCGAGGTCGCCGGTCTTCAGTCGCCCGCGATCGCTGACGGTGACCGTACCGTCGTCGCCGAGATGGCAGTAGGGGTTTTCCCCGAGCCCGCCGATCTCGATGGCACCGCTTTGCCCCTGAGGCAGCGGTTCGCCTGCGGCCGACACGATGGCGAGCCGATGATAGGCGAGCGGCCTGCCGACCGTTCCGATCCGGCGGTGCTCGCCGGGAACAGCCGCGATCCAACCGGTCTCCGAGCAGCCGTAGGCCTGGCTTACACGGATACCGAAGCGGTCCTCGAACCGGCGCCAATCCTCCACCGAGAGCGGGGCGGAGCTCGAGGTGACGAACCGCAGCGTGGGTACTTCCTGCGCGGAAAGGGTATCCACGCCGTCGAGCAGCAGGCGGATGGTGGTCGGGTTGCCGGCGGCGATGGTCGCGCCGTATCGCCGGACGTGGTCGAAGAAGCGGCTGCGTGAGAACCTGGAACCCAGAATGAGCGTGGCGCCGCGCTCCAGCGTGGGAAGCGCGCTCAGCGTCTGGGCCGAGCACCAGTTGAAGGAACGGAAATCGTAGATGCGCTCCTGCGCCGTCATGCCGAAGGCCTCGGCGGTGGGACCTGTGTTGGACAGCAGTTCTCGGAAGCTCAGCACCACGCCTTTCGGGCGCGCCGTGGTGCCCGATGTGTACAGGATGACGGCGCCGTCTCCGGGCCGCACACCTCTGGCCGCCACGTTCGCCGCCTCCATGCGATTGACGGCGGCGAACAAGCTTTCGCCGCGGTGATCGTCGCGCGATCCAAGGGGGAGAGCGAAGGTCGCCGCTGCAGACAGCGCGGCATCAAGCTTGAGCGCTTCCTCGAACACGGCGAGGCGCGGCCGCAGCGCGGCAAGAATATTGGTGAGCTGATTGCGGTTAATCTCGACATGCACCGTGCAGATCGTCGCTCCGTGTGCGAGCGTGCCGAGATAGACAAGAAGATGCTCGATGGAGTTGTTCGCGAGAAGGACAACGCGATCATTGGCGCCGATGCCGAGCTGGCTGAGGAACGCCGAGATCCGGCGTGTGACAGCGCGCAGCTCGCCGTAGCTGAGTATGTGTTCGTCGTCGGCCGAGACGATGTACGGCTTGTCCGCATCGCGCGAGGCCGCGCGCTCGATCCAATGGCGCACCACATCTGGACCGGCCAGCTCCCGCACGCTTCCCTCGCGATCGCATCTTGGGGGCCGGCACTATACTTCGAAATCGAAACAACCGCGCTATGGCGCACCGGTGACCCGACCTGCCGACCGCGTTCGGCACGTCCTCGGTGTCGGCCATGCCGGAGCCTGCGCACCGGCGCACGCAGGCCCGTGGTTCACGCCGGCATCGCGGCGGCCTGCGCGTTGGCATCGCCCCACGGTTTCCTCCCGCACAGCTTGGCCGTTTGGCGCGATGGAAGCTGTATGGGCCGGGGTAGCGTGCGCTTCAGCGCCAGCTCCGCTCCTCGAAGAAGGGCTTCAAGGCGTAGCGCCAATACGCTCCGAGATAGCCCGCGGCAGCACCGACAAGCAGGCATATGGCGGCGGTCAGAAAGAGTTCCATGGGGATCGTCCCCAAAACCGGTTTCTTGCCACCCGCTGCGGCCGTTGATCGGCCGTCGTTTCCCGCCGCGGCCCCCAGGGGAAACGATGGAAGCCTACCGCACGAAAAGGATCCAGTCAAACAGCATGTATGATTTTCATCACGTATTTCCTCGCTATACGAACGATTCCGGCGTCTTGGGTTGCGCGCCGGGCCGCCGCCGATAGAGTGGCGGCCCGAAAGAGCGACCTTCGTCGAGGAGATATCGATGCTGAGCGAAAGTGCCCGCATGACCACCGCCGCCGAGGCACGGTTTCGTATCAACGATCCGAACTCGCTTCCGCGCTCGGTCAAGGTGATCGCCATGGACCCCCCGAGCGAGCGCGCTGTCGCCGAACTGTCCAAGGCCAAGTGGAACCGCGCGAGCTTTCTCACCGCCTCCCGTTTCACCAGCGCGCCGCGGGAAAGCGAGCGCTTTTCAATGAAGGGCTGGCTCAGTGACCTTGCAGGGCGGACCAGGGACCTGATGGAAGAAATCCAGTCCGCAGACTTGGTTGTGATGGTGGCGACGGTCGGGCAGGATCCGCAGGCGGCGGCGATCATCGGCGAGACCTGCGCGCTCCAACGCGTGATGACGACCGTGCTGGTGCTCGGCAGTCAAACGAAGTCCGACGCAGCCTTGACGAAGGCGCTGGGCCAGTTGCGGCCGCACGCTGCCATGCTGGTAATTGCCAGTGCGGAAGAGTACCTTGAGGATATGCTGCGGGCGCTTAGAGCTTAGATGGCTGGGAAACGGCTATCGGCTGCGCTCGCGATCGTACTGGGCGAACGTTGAGCCGCGTGCGGCAAGCTCGCGCAACAGCGGCGCCGGTTCTGAGCCCTCTCCTCCCGCTGCGGCGGCAGCTTCCACCTCGGCGAGCGTCGCGACGAGGCCGCGCTGATCGGCCGCATACATGGGACCCCCTCTGAAGCCTGGGAAGCCATAGCCGTTCACGAACACGAGGTCGATGTCGGAGGCGCGGCGGGCGATGCCGTCGGCGAGCACTTTCGCCCCCTCGTTTGCCATGACGCAGAGAAGCCGGCGCACGATCTCCTCGCCTGAGAATTGGCGTGGCGCGACGCCCTTCCTTTTCCGCTCGGCGAGGATGATGGCTGCCACGTCGGGATCGGGCTGCGGTCTGCCGCTTGGATCCGGGTAGGCGTACCAGCCGCGCCCAGTCTTGCGGCCGAGGCGGCCCGCCTCGCACAGACGGTCGGCAACGGCCACGTAGCGCTCGCCGGCAGGCCGGCTTGCGGCGCGGCGCCGGCGCATCGCCCAGGCGATGTCGAGGCCAGCAAGATCGGCAACCGCGAACGGGCCCATGGCGAGACCGTAGGCCTCCAGTGCCCGATCGATGGCTTCCGGCGCCGCGCCGTCTTCCACGAGGTATTCGGCATGGCGCCGGTAGGCCGCAAAAATGCGGTTGCCGATGTAGCCCTCACACGGCTTGGCCGGCACGGGCAGCTTGCCCAGCCGGCGTGCGACGTGGATGGCGGTTGCCAGCACGTCGGGCGCCGTATGGTCGGTTCCGACCACCTCGAGGAGGCGCATGACCTGAGCTGGGGCGAAGAAGTGCATGCCGAGCACCCGCTCAGGATTCCTGGTACTCGCGGCAATGGCATTGGGATCGAGATAGCTCGTGTTGGTGGCGAGAATGGCCTCCCTTCGCACGATGTCCGAAAGCGCGCCGAACAGCGCCTTCTTCACGGCGAGATCCTCGAACACCGCCTCCACCACCAGATCGCAGTGGGCAAGCGCCGTGAGCGCATGGGCGAAGGAGATCCGTTGCATGCGCTGGGCGCAAGCCGTCTCTTCAAGGCGCCCCGATGTGACGGCGCGCCGGTAGAGGCCTTCGATCCGCTCCTTTGCCTTCGCTGCTGCCTCCGCCGATTGTTCGAGGACGGTGACGTTGAAACCCGCATCGGCAAAAGCGACGGCAATACCGGCCCCCATGGTACCGGCTCCGGCGATGCCGACGGTGGCGATGGCCCGCGGAGCGATACCCTCAAGCTCTGGCATCTTGGCCGCCATACGCTCTGCAAAGAACAGGTGCCGCAGCGCTGCGGCCTGATCGGAGGCAACGAGGCGCATGAATACGCCCCGCTCATGCTGCTGACCCTGCTCGAACGGCAACGTCGCGGCAGCGAGCACCGCGCGGGCGGCCTCCGCGGGCGCGACCTGGCCGCGCGCCTTACGGGCGATGGTAACGATCGCCGCCTCGGCTGCCGCCCGGTCGAAATCGGAAAGGGGCAGCGCGCTGGTGCGGCGCAACCGCTTGCCGATGAGCTCGCGCGCGAAGCTTGCCGCCTCATCCACGAGGTCGCCATCGGCGACGCGATCAAGAATACCGAGGGCTCTCGCCTCGTGAGCCCCGAGACTCCGGCCGCTGCTCACCAGTTCAATGGCTGCCGGAATTCCGATGAGGCGGGGCAAGCGCTGCGTGCCGCCGGCGCCTGGAATGATGCCGAGCTTGACCTCGGGCAGTCCGATCCGGGCATCGGACGCGGCAATTCGCCCATGCGCCGCAAGCGCAATCTCGCAGCCGCCCCCGAGCGCGCTGCCGTGGATGGCGGCTACGATCGGCTTGGGGGAAGCCTCAATGCTGAGGCACAACTCGTAAAGCGGTGGCGGCAAAGGGGGTTTGCCGAATTCACGGATGTCGGCCCCGGCCACGAACGTACGGCCGCGGCAGGCGAGGACGATCGCTTCCACGCTGCCGTCCGCGATGGCTGCTCCGAACGCGGCTTTAAGACCGGCCCGGACCCCTTGGGAGAGAGCATTTACCGGCGGGTTGTCGATCCAGATCAGGGCGAGGCCGTCCCGCGTCTCGCGTGTGACGGGGGGGCGAGTTGGCGTCATCGGCTGGCTCCGCCGCTACCTTTCCATCGACTAGTTCAGCAGCTTGAGGACCTGCTCGTGCAACCGCGGGTCTCCACAGGCCAGGATGCGCCCGCCGCCACCTGCCGGCTTGCCCTCCCAGGTGGTGACACGTCCGCCGGCAGCCTCGATAATCGGGACCAAGGCGGCGATGTCGTAGGCCTTAAGTCCGGCTTCGATCACCACATCGATATGGCCCGCGGCCAGCATGGCGTAAGCATAGCAGTCCCCGCCGTAGCGGCAGCTGCGGACCCGCTGCCTTACGCAAGCAAAGCTGCGGCTTTCTGCTCCGGGCGCGAACATGTCGGGGTGCGTGGTCGCCAGGATGGCATCGGCCAGGCTCTGGCAGGGGCGCGTCCTGAGCCTGCGCTGCTTGCCGTCGGGCGTGCGCAGGCTTGCGCCGTGGCCATGCGACCAGAACCGTTCGCGAATATAGGGCTGGTCCATCATGCCGAGCAGTGGCTCATCGCCTTGCATCAGGCCGATGAGCGTGCCCCATAGCGGCAGACCCATGACGAAGGCGCGGGTTCCGTCGATGGGGTCGATCAGCCAACGGTAGGGCCCGGCGCCGGCGGCGCCGAACTCCTCGCCCTCGACGGCATGGTCCGGAAAGCGCCGGGCGATCAAACGGCGGATGGCGCGCTCGGCATTGCGGTCGGCGACCGTAACCGGATCGTAGGCTCCTGTTCTACCCTTGTTCTCGACCGCAAGGGTCTTGCGGAAATGAGGGAGCACAGCAGCCCCGGAGGCGTCGGCCAGCTCGTGCATGAAACCGACCAGGGCCGAGAGGGTAGGCACGCGCAGCCTTTCCGCAGATTGTGGCCGCAAGACAACTTTCCCCTGCTAGTTGTTTCCGGTGCTCGCCGCCGCCTTGCGCACGACCCCGAACAGGCTCATATGCACCGCTGCGGCGCGCGCGGTGCAAGCTGCGTCGCTGTCGCCCATCTTGGGCGTTTCCTCCCTAGACTTGGGCCGTTCGACCTTGCGAACGGTCCTTTTTTCTTGGCTTTCGCCCCGTTGGACCAGGGTGCTCAGCCCAGGGTGCTCACCGTTCATTTCCTACCTGCTTTGCAAAAAATGCAGTTGCACTTTGTGCGCCGCATCCTTAAATGTTGCATCGCGACATCGACGAGCTCGCTCGTCTGTCGTAGCCCTCCTTGGGCGTTTCCTCCCTAGACTTGGGCCGTTCGGCAACCCGAACGGCCCCTTTTCTTTTTCGTGGGGGAGCTGAAGCGTTGTCTGGGTTAGCGGCACCTGCTGCTCCGCACACTTGGTACTCCCGGCTGCCCTTGGGAAGTTGGCGTTGCCGCTCATTCTGCGGCCGCCCGCCGCTCGATGAGCGGCGGCATACCGGAAAACAGCCGTTGAACGAGCGCCGTCAGGTCGTTCCGAAGTTTGGCAAAGCGTGCAGTCGGCTGCAATGACGTCTCATCCAGGTAGAGGGCACGATTGATCTCGATTTGGACGGCGTGCACGCCCTGTGCCGGCCGCCCATAATGCTCGGTGATGAAACCTCCTGCGTAAGGCCGGTTCACATGGGCTTGGTAGCCGAGCTGCACGATCGCCTCCCGGATGGCCCGGCTGGCCCTGGGATCGCAGGAGGCCCCGAACCGGTCGCCGATCACGAAATCGGGCTTGGTGCTTCCAGAACTGCTCATGGAAGCCGAAGGCATCGAATGGCAGTCGACGAGGAGGGCGACGCCGAAGCGGGCCTGCGTGCGTGTGATCAGTTCATGCAAGGTGGCATGGAAGGGCTTATAGAGCCGCTCGATGCGTTCGAGCGCGGCAGCCAGCGGGGGCGGCTCGCGATAAATCTCCTCGCCATCGGCCACGATACGCGCGATGGTGCCGAGCCCTCCGGCGACCCGCATCGACTGTGCGTTTGCGAACGGCGGCAGCGGTTCGCCAAACAGCAGTGGGTCGAGCTCATAGGGTTCGCGGTTGACATCGAGGTAGGCCCGCGGGAAGCGAGCTGCAATGAGGGGCGCGCCGAGCCGGGCCACGCCCGCAAACAGCTCGTCGACGAAGCAATCCTCGGATTTGCGCAGAGCATGAGCATCAAGCCGGGAGCGCTCGAGCAGCGCTTTGGGATAGATCCGGCCCGAGTGCGGCGAGCAAAAAACGAAGGGCGCCAGTTGCTCTTTGGGCTCGAGCACGGTGAAGCCTGGCGTAAGCTCGGCAAGGATTGAGGCACGTTCCTCGTCTTGCGACATTCCGCGCGAAACCCCCTCTGGAGACATCTCTGAACTCTGCCAAGCCGTTTCGCGGCTGTCCATGTCCCCAGGATCATGACAGCGTGCCCGGCCACGGTTCACGCGCCATTTACCAAATTTGCGTCAGATTGGCATGCCAGTTGCGAGCCCTCGCTCTATGCTGGGCAGCCGACGACCGGACCCAATGACCGTCAAACCATCAGCCCGCTCCATGTGCCGTATCCTGCTTGCAGAGGACGATGACGGCATGCGCGGCTTTCTCGAGAGGGCGCTCGAACGGGCCGGCTATGACGTCGTCTCGTTCGACAACGGCGCCGACGCCTTCGAACGGTTGAAGCGCGAGCCGTTCACGCTGCTGCTGACCGACATTGTCATGCCCAAGATGGACGGCATTGAGCTTGCCCGGCGAGCGAGCGACCTCGATCCGGAGCTCAAGATCATGTTCATCACCGGATTTGCCGCCGTCACTCTCAACAGTGATCGGCGTCCGCCTCGAGACGCAAGGGTGTTGTCGAAGCCGTTTCATCTCAAGGATCTCGTGCGCGAAGTGGGCCGCCTGTTGGCGGCGTGATGGGCCGCTCGGCTAGCCAGCAGCGCTCTTTGCTCCTATAGTGGCCCGATGCAGCGCGTTGCCGGGAACGGCCAAATAGAGGGAGTGGTCGCGGAAGCTTTTGAGGTCTTGCCAGGACGCGCCGACTGCGGGCTGGTGATCCTTTGTGATCATGCCGGAAATGCCCTGCCCGAGGCCTACGGCACGCTCGGGCTGCCGGAAGCACAACTTAAGCGCCACATCGCCTACGATATCGGCGCGGCCGAGGTGACGCGGCGCTTGAGCCGAGCGCTCGGCGCGCCGGCGGTGCTTACCCGCTATTCGCGTCTGCTCATCGATCCCAATCGCGGCATCGACGATCCGACGCTCATCATGCGCCTTTCCGACGGCGCCGTCGTGCCTGGCAACCGGCACGTCGACGCCGTGGAGCGACAGCGGCGGATCGAGCGCTACTATTGCCCTTACCATAGGGCGATCGAACAAGTGATCGAGGCCGGCCTGGCGGCCAGCGTTCCACCGGCCATCCTCTCCATCCACAGCTTCACCGAGAGTTGGAAGGGCGTGGCGCGACCCTGGCATGTCAGCGTGCTTTGGGACCGCGACCCGCGGCTCGCCCGCCCGCTGCTTGATGTGCTCTACGCCGAGAACGATCTTATCGTCGGCGAGAACGAGCCCTACACTGGGCAGTACGAGGGCGATACGCTTTGGCAGCACGGCACCAAGCGTGGCCTCGCCCACGCCATTGTCGAGATCCGGCAGGACCTGATCCGTGATGCCGCCGGTCAGGAGGCGTGGGCCTCGCGGCTGGCGCGGATGCTGCGCGCCCTCTTGGATCGACCCGACCTTAAGCTCAAGTTCCGGACCATCGGGCAAGGGACTCGCGCAGACGGAGCATCGCCTGCCGGCGTGTCCAAACCCCCGGTCAGAACCACGGAGAAAGGCACGATGCGCACCTTTGATGACAAGACCCGCACTGAGCTCGAGGCGGCGGCGTTCCGCAAGCTTCTCGCGCACCTGCGCCAGCGCACGGACGTTCAAAACATCGACCTCATGAACCTCGCCGGCTTCTGCCGCAACTGCCTCGCCAACTGGTACCAGGAGGCTGCTGCTGCAGCGGGGCAAATGCTGAGCAAGGATGAGGCGCGCGAGATCGTCTACGGCATGCCCTACAAGGACTGGCAGGCCAAGTACCAGAAGGAGGCCACCGCCGAGCAGAAGGCCCGCTTCGAAAAGGCCAAGCCGCACCAGCATTGAAACCTCAAGCTGACGTTCCCGGCGCGGCTCGATAGCCGAGACCCGCGACGCTCACCCGCAAGCCGCTGTGTTACGGGGATAACCTGGTCACGTCGGCTTGCCGGACCTTGCTGCCGCCGCTAGCTAGCTGCCAGCCCATGGTGAGGGAGACAGTGGGGGAAAAATGAGCACTCTACAGGCATCGGCGCAGAAGCAACTCCGTCAGCTTGTCGAGCAGATCGAACGGCTGGAGGAGGATCGCAAGGCGCTCGCCGGCGACATCCGCGATAAGCTCGCCGAGGCCAAGGCGCTCGGCTTCGACGTCAAGGTGCTGCGCCAGGTCATTCGACTTCGCAAGAAGAGCGCCTCCGATCGGCAGGAAGAGGAGGCGTTGCTCGAAGTCTACCTGCATGCGCTTGGCATGCTCGATCGGGAACCACAGGCGACCGTGATGGCGGCCGAATAGACGCGGGGCGTCCCGCTGTTGCCTTTCAGCGCGCGGCCTCGACGGCGACCCTGACGACGGCACTGAGAGCGGCAGCCTCTCCGTCGAACTCTTGCGCCCACAGCAGCTCGGCGAGCCGCGGGAGAGAAGCCTGGTCTCCATCGGCTCCCGCACCTCTTCGGTCCGTAGCCAGGAACATGGACTGATCGGGTGAGGCAGACGCGGTCAGGAACGGCGCTATCGGCAGCGGACGGTAGGCGTCCTCCTCGGGGTGCTCCTCATCATAGGCAGGGGCCCGCAGCCAAGCCGCCGCCCAGGCGAATCGTCCCACAGGTGCCAACAACCCCCCGCTGCTCAGCGAGGCAAGGCGCAGGCCGGGCTCCGAAGCGTTTTCCCTGCCGGCCGGAACCGCGGTGCTGGCGACCGGCCGTGGGCGCGTAGCAAGTGTCGGACCGGAAACGAGCTGCGGCATGGCAGCGAGCGAGGCGAGATCGGCAAGCGCCCGCCGGTCGTTGACGTCCGGCCGCTCCGCCAGACGCGGCTCGGCGACGAGCTTGGGCGAGGGCGATCGCTGCGGCTGATGCGCCGTCACGGGCATCGGCGTTGCCGCCGGCGCGGCCACCGTCGGCAGGGGAGCAGGCTGCGGGCGAGCGCTGCCGCCCGCGGAAGCAAGCAGCACGGCCGTCTTGGGACGTTGACGCAGCTCATGAAATTGCGCGATTTCGACGGCAAGCTCGGCTTGGCTCTGGCGGGCGTTGCTCACGTCCTCCGGCGTGATCGGCTCGCCGTCGACAGGCACATGTTGGGTGCGCCCGTTGCGGAACAGCAGGGCCAGCTCGTGGCGCGGCAGCCTGGGCCAGGACCGTACCCGGTCGGTGTCGAGGTGCACGAAAGGCGTCGCCGACGTCGGGTAGTAGCCCACGCCGCCCCGCTCTCGGATGAGCGCCGAATAGCGCAAATGCTTGAGCGGCACGTCCGGAAACTGTACGTCGGCAGCCTGGCCGGTGATGTGGCGGCTCTCTTTGGCCTGTCCGCCCACCGTCTTCCGCAGCATCTCGTTGGTAGCCCGCGAACGGAACGCTGAGATGATGTTGATCGGCTCTTTCGAGCCCAGTTCGCTGTGCACCTCCCATAGCAGGTCGATTAACGCGGGGTCGATCTGGGTGGCCTCGTCCTTGCGCCAGTCCCGCATGATCCAGTTGATCTGCTTCATCGCCTCCGGCAGGTAGCGGCCATTGCGCTTGTATTCGACCGTGAGCGTCTCCTCGGTGTGGATGTTGCGCAAGGAGATGGTGCGGCTTTCGGCGGCCGCGAGAGGCTGAACCGCCGCGGCCGCGCCAAGCAGTGCGGCCGCCGCACTGGCGGCCCGTAGCAGCGGGTGCCGCAGTGTCACCGATACCTTCCCCGTCCCAGTCCGCTCGCCCCTCGCGCGGCCCCTGCCGGATGCGACAGCGCCGAACCCTTCGATGGGTCCACGTTACGTGCAACTTGGGGCGGAAGTTGGTCGCCCTTGAAAGATTGCCCGATGAAGACGCTTGGCGCCGATGAAAGCGCCCGGGTCCTCCACGACGGTCGGGCCCGGCGCTAGTTATTGAACACCCGCCGTATCCAGTCCGGGGTATCGTTCCAGCCGAAGCCGTACGAGTTCGCGTACTTGGAGACGATCTCGGCACGCACCGGACCGAGGTCCTCACGCTTTTTCGCGATCAGATGGGCCTTGCCTTCAAGGCCCATTTGGATGCGCCGCTCGTGGCCGTAGATGTCGCGGAAATAGTGCGCCTTGCCAGCATCGTCCACGGTTACGGTGAAATAGGTGACGTGCACGGGGATGTGCCTGCTCAGTTCGATACTGTTGTTCTGACGCCCGCTCTTGATCTGCTGAGCCACCTGCTCCCTGCTCCAACCGTTCGCATAGGCCATCACGATCTCTGCCAGACGCACCGGGTCGCGTACCCGCATGCAGCCATGACTGAACGCGCGCACCTCCGCATTGAACAGGTTCTTGGTCGGCGTATCGTGCATGTAGACGTCATGCTTGTTCGGGAACAGAAACTTGACGACTCCCAGCACGTTGTCGGCGCCCGGCGGCTGGTAGATGTGAAGGTTGCGGATGTCGGTCGAAACCCAATCGATGGTGGAAGGATCGACGCGCTGGCCGCGGTACTCGGCGCGCAGTCCGTTCCGCGTGAGCGTGTCGCTACCGCGCAGCAGGCCGGGAAGCAGCTCCTTGACTTTGATCGAGTTGGGAACGCCCCAGGAGGGGTGAAACACCACGGTTTCCATCTCGTCGGAGAAGATCGGCGTCTGATTCTCGGGCTTGCCGGTGATGACTCGCTCGCTGTGAATGACTTCTCCGTTGTGCACCACGCGCAGCGTGAACTCCGGAATGTTCACCCACACGTACATCTCGCCGAGCTCCTCGGGCATCCAGCGCCACTGCTCCATGTTGAGCAGGACACGCTGCGCAGATGCACCTTCAGGCCGCGCGGCAGCTTTCGATTGCTTGGCCGATTTGTTCGCGCGGCCCGACGCAGCCGCCTCCTCGGCAGCGGGAAGCGCCGCCGGTGGGGCCGAGCGCAGCGCCAGGTAGAGCTGGCGCAGGCGCTCGAACCCGGCGTGCTGCGGGTGCAGCTTGCGCAAGTACTGGTCGGGTTGGTCGGAGGCCGCGATCTCATCCAGCACGCGCTTTGGCTCCAGCAGCGGCGGGGTGCGGTCGATGGAGAAGGACAACTCCGTGGGGTCCATGCGGCCGCCGCGCGCATGACGGGCGTACTCGAGCACGGCCACGCCGAGTTTGAGTTCGGCCTCGACCAGTGCTCCAGCCCCCGACGAAAGGCCGCGCTCGGGAACGGAAAAATCGGCGGGATCGAGGCCCCACTCGTCTGCCCGCCCGATCTCGGCAATGATTCGCTCAGCCGCCGCCGTCAGGCCCTCTTGACGAACCCACAAGGGCTGATAGGAGCGCGCGGCATAGAAGGCGGAAAGTGCGGCGCGCTGCTCGGGCGACTTCACGGCCGCTCGCGGACCCGTCTCGCCAAGGCGCCGCGCGAGTTCGCTGGCAACTGGGTCGGCAACAGCCTCGCTTGCCTTGCCCGGCTCACCTCCCGTCTCCGCCTTCGATGTTGGCGCCAGCAACGCCAGGCAGAATGACAAGGACAGCAGGCGAGCCAGTCGGCAGATCGTAAGCATGCGTCAAATCTCCCCAAGCGCGGAACGCTAAGCAGACGGCGGGTGATTTGGCCAGCGTTTCCGGCCACCTTCCCCGCTAAACGCTCACGAGTGAAGACAAGGTGTTGCCGTCGCGCGTCAACGGGCATACCGCTATTCGAAAGAAACCTCTGCCCTGCGCGAGGGGTCAGATCAAGTGCGGGGTTCGAGGCCGTACTCCTGCATTTTGCGATAGAGTGTCGAACGCCCGATCCCGAGCTTCCGGGCAACCTCGGTCATGTGCCCCCTGTAGCGTCCGAGGGCCAGGCGGATCATGTCCGCTTCGATCGCCTCCAGCGGCCGGATTTCACCGCTTTCGGTCACGGCCGGGATGCCGAGCGCGCCGCCGCGATCTCCGGAACGAATTTCTACCGTGCGCGGGATCCGGTCCTCCGCGCCGAGCAGCGCGGGCCCCGTGTAAGCTGGACGTTTCGCCGGCTCCGCGGGGACCGGTGGCGCCTCGACGTCGAAGCCTTCCACTTGGGCGGCGATCTGCGGGAACTCCGCAACATCAAGCAAGGGACCGTCCGCCAGCACGACGGCTCGGAAAACGGCATTCTCAAGTTGGCGTACATTCCCGGGCCACGTATACGCCGTGAGCAGGCGCAGCGCCCTGTCGGTGAAGCCCGAGACGCGCTTGCCCTCCTCGGCGGCGAACCGCGCCAGGAAGTGGCCGGCCAGTTCCGGCACATCGACCAGCCGCTCTCTGAGCGGCGGCACGTAGATCGGGAAAACGTTGAGGCGATAGTAGAGGTCCTCGCGGAACCGGCCGTCCTTGACGAGCTGGATCATGTCGCGGTTGGTGGCCGAGATCAGCCGGAAATTCACCTTGATTGGCTGCTTGGCCCCGACCGGGTCGATCTCGCCATCCTGCAGGGCGCGCAACAGCTTGACCTGGGCCTCGAGCGGCAGCTCGCCGACCTCGTCGAGGAACAGCGTGCCGCCGTCGGCCTCCTGGAACTTGCCGATGCGCTTGTCGACGGCGCCGGTGAACGAGCCCTTCTCGTGCCCGAAGAGTATGCTCTCGACCAGGTTCTCGGGGATGGCTCCGCAGTTGACGGTGACGAAGGGTTTTGCGCGGCGCTCGCTCTCGCCCTGGATAGCGCGTGCGATCATCTCTTTGCCCACGCCCGATTCACCCTCGATGAGCACCGGAATGTTGGAGGCGGCAGCACGTTTGCCGAGGGCGATCACCCGCTGCATGCTTTCGGCGCGGACGATGAGATCGCCGAAGGTCAGAGTCCCCTCGGCGCGCTTCCTGATGCGCGAGATTTCCCCTGCCAGCGCCTCGATTTTCAGTGCACTGCGGATCGACACCTCGAGCCGCTCGGGCGATGCCGGCTTCACCACGAAGTCGACGGCGCCTGCGCGCATGGCGGCGATGGCGGTGTCGATCGATCCGTGCGCGGTAAGCACCATCACCGGCGGCATGCCTGCCTGGCGGCCCACTCGTTCCAGCACGCGCATGCCGTCGGTGCCGGGCATGACGAGATCGAGCAGTACGAGCGAGATCGCCGACTTGTCGGGGCCTTCAAGGATCTGCAAGGTTTGATCGCCGGATGCGGCCGTGCGCGTCTCAAAACCGAAACGCTTGACCGTCTCTTCGAGAATGCGGCGCTGGGCGGGATCGTCGTCGACGATGAGTACGCGCTTTGCCATTTGCTACTCTAACTCGGGCAACGCAACTTGAACGGGGCCGGCTCAATCGCGGGGAACGAGAACGCACTTGCGCCGGCAGCCGATGAAAGGGAGAGTGCCTGAGATCGGTAAACAGGCCGTTGAGACGCCGGTCAGTCTGACGCTTTTACTGCACTGGCGTGTCGATTCGGCCTCGAGCGAGACCATTTGCTGCCGCGCTGCGCCTTGCCCTCGCCTTGCACCTCGCCCGTCGGCTGCGCACATTCATGCGACGGTAACCAACAATTGTGGAGCACGGACATGCAGCGCGCCCATCTGCCGAGTGACTTGAGCGCCTTGAGCGTCCCGTCGACTGGGCGGAAGGAGGTCGACCTTGGCCCGATGCCCGAATGGAACCTCGATGATCTCTATCGGGGTCCGGATGCGCCGGAGATCGAGCGAGATCTTGCCGATGCGCGCGCTCGAGCCTTACGGCTGAAGGACGCCTACCAGGGCAAGCTTGTGGAGGTTGCGAATGACGGAGCGCAGCTTGCCCAGGCCGTCCTCGCCTATGAGGCGCTGTCGGATTTGATGGGCCGTCTTGGTTCTTATGCCGGCCTCCTCTATGCCGGCGATCAGTCTGATCCGCTGCGCGCCAAGTTCTACGGCGACATCAGCGAGAAGCTTACCGACATCTCCTCGCAAATCATCTTCTTCGAGCTCGAGATCAATAAGATCCCCGATGCGACGCTCGAGCAGGCGCTACGTCATCCGGCCCTCGCCCGCTACAAGCCGTGGTTCGATGATCTGCGCAAGGAGAAGCCCTATCAACTCGAGGAAGAGGTCGAAAAGCTCTTCCACGAGAAGTCGCAGACGGCGCGGGCAGCGTGGAACCGCCTGTTCAACGAGACCATGGCGGCGCTGCGGTTCCCGGTCGCAGGCGAGGCCGAGCCGCTGGCACTCGAGCCCACGCTCAACCTTTTGTCGAACCCGGATGAAGGCAGGCGAAGAGCCGGCGCCGAAGCGCTCGCGCGCGTCTTCAAGGACAACGTGCGGGTGTTCACGCTCATTACCAACACCCTGGCCAAGGACAAGGAGATCTCGGACCGCTGGCGCGGGTTCAAGGACGTCGCCGACTCACGCCACCTCGCCAATCGCGTCGAAGGGCCCGTGGTGGAGGCTCTCGTGCAGGCGGTGCGCGCGAGCTATCCGAACCTGTCACATCGCTACTACCGGCTCAAGGCGAAGTGGCTGGGCAAGGACCGGCTCGCCTACTGGGACCGCAATGCCCCGCTCCCCGACAAGCCCGAGCGCGTCATCCCATGGCCGCAAGCGCGTTCCATTGTGCTCGGTGCCTATGGCAGGTTTTCCCCCGACATGGCGCAAATCGCCGGCACCTTCTTCGAGCGGCGCTGGATCGATGCGCCGGTGCGCCCGGGCAAGGCCCCGGGTGCCTTCTCTCATCCTACGGTGCCGTCGGTACACCCTTATGTGCTGCTCAACTATCTCGGCAAGTCGCGCGACGTGATGACTTTGGCGCACGAGCTTGGCCACGCGGTGCACCAGGTGCTGGCCGCCCCGCTCGGGCCCCTGCTCGCGCCGACGCCGCTGACGCTTGCCGAGACGGCCTCCGTGTTCGGCGAGATGCTCACCTTCCAGTCGCTCCTCGCCGAGGCGCGTAGTGCCAAGGAACGCAAGGCGCTGATCGCCGGCAAGGTCGAGGACATGCTGAACACGGTCGTGCGCCAGATCGCGTTCTACAGCTTCGAGCGCAAGGTTCATGAGGCGCGCCGTCAGGGGGAACTCACCTCCGACCAGCTTGGCCGCTTCTGGCTCGAGGTGCAGGGCGAGAGCCTGGGACCTGCGATCGAACTCAACGCCGGTTACGAGGTTTACTGGACCTACGTTCCCCACTTCATCCATGCGCCGTTCTATGTCTACGCCTATGCGTTCGGCGATTGCCTCGTCAACTCGCTCTACGCGCTCTACGAGGAGGCCCACCCGGGGTTCGTCGGCAAGTATCTCGACATGCTGAGGGCCGGCGGTTCAAAGCACCACTCGGAGCTGCTCGCGCCGTTCGGGCTCGATGCGAACAAGCCCGAGTTCTGGCAGAAGGGGCTTTCCGTGATCGAGCGTATGATCGACGAACTAGAGAAATACCACTAACCCGGGAGGCCGACCCCGTCTCTGGGCCGTCCTGCTGGGAGAATTGTACCGGCGCAGCCTCGCTTGGACCGAGGTAGGTAATTTGAGCCGAGCAGGGCTGCAATTTTGCGATTTCCCGCTCGGCCGCGCCAAGGATTGCGGTATATACGCGCAAGAATGTGATTCCGACCTTTGAGCACGGGGAAGAACGAGCGATGGTCGGGAGCGTTCGATAGGGGACGACGATCTGATTTGTCGCACTGACCGAGCCTTCACGAAGGCGGTCGAGGGGCGTATAGGCTCGCGGCTTTTCGGCCGCGCACGCGCGGCTGCGTGACGAGGTGGCTTGATGGCACATGCCTATGTGCCGGCCAACGCTGAGAATGGGCATTCAGCCCGTTCGAACAAGTTGTGGGCGCTCGCTCTCGGCTCGATCGGCGTTGTCTACGGTGATATCGGCACCAGTCCACTTTATGCCATGCGCGAGGCCGTTACCGCGGCCAGTCCGGAGACTGCTGCTGGCATAGGCACCATCCTTGGCGTGCTCTCGCTGATGGTGTGGACACTGCTCCTCACCGTCACGTGCAAGTACGTGCTTTTGTTGTTGCGCATGGACAACAAGGGCGAGGGCGGCACGTTCGCGCTGATGGCGCTGGGCCAGCAAGCGGCCAAGAGGTCGGCCCCGGTGATCTTCATACTGGGTGTCGTCGGTGTCGGGTTCTTTTACGGAGACGCCGTCATTACCCCGGCAATATCGGTGCTCTCCGCCGTCGAAGGCCTCAAGGTGCTCTCCCCCGAGTTCGAGCCCTTTGTGCTGCCGTTGACGGTAGGGATCCTCCTCGCTCTGTTCGCGGTGCAGGCAAGGGGCACGGAGCGCGTGGGACAGTTTTTCGGACCAATCACGCTGCTGTGGTTCATCTGTCTCGGTATCGGCGGTCTCATCCACCTTGTGGAGGAGCCGCGCGTACTGGAGGCGTTCAACCCGCTGCTCGGCATCGGCTTCCTCATCGACCATGGCGTCGTGGGCCTCACCGTGATGGGGCTCGTGTTCCTGGTCGCCACCGGGTCGGAGGCCCTTTATGCCGACCTTGGTCACTTCGGTCGCAAGCCGATTCAGGTCGCATGGTTCAGCGTTGTGTTGCCCGCCCTCATGCTCAACTATTTCGGGCAGGGTGCGCTCTTGCTGCAGGAGCCGGCGGCGCTTGAGAACCCCTTTTATCGCCTCTACCCGAGCTGGGCCGTGGCGCCGATGGTGGTGCTGGCGACGGTGGCGACGGTCATCGCCAGTCAGGCGGTTATCACCGGCGCCTTCTCGCTCACCAGCCAAGCCGTACAGCTCGGCCTCCTGCCGCGCATGATGATCCGGCACACTTCGGAAGCGATGGCCGGTCAGATCTACTTGCCGCGGGTCAACTACCTGCTGCTTGCCGGCGTCTTGTTCGTCACCATGGTATTCCGCTCCTCGGGCGACCTGGCGGCCGCTTACGGCGTAGCGGTGTCGGCCGAGATGGTCATCGCATCGATGATCGCCTTCTTCGTCGTGTGGCGGCACTGGGGCTGGAGCCTCATCAGGTCCATGGCCTTGATCGTGCCGCTGCTCCTGCTCGAGCAGACGTTTTTCGCCGCCAACGCCCTGAAGATTCCCGAGGGCGGCATCTTCCCGTTGATGGTTGCCGCGTTGATGGTCGCCATCATGCTGACCTGGGCCAAGGGCGTGCGCGTGCTCAGCAAGATCACACGCAAGAACGAAGCCGAGCTCGAGTGGCTGGTGCGCAAGCTCGAGGCTAAGCCGCCGCACCGCGTGCCCGGTACGGCGATGTTCCTCACCGCGGATCCGAACTATGCGCCGACCTCGCTGCTGCACAACCTGAAGCACAACCGCGTCCTGCACGAGCGCAACATCATCCTGACGATCAAGACCGAGGACACTCCGCGCGTCGCCCGCCACGAGCGCATCTCGGTTGACACCGTCTCGGACACTTTCATCCGCGTCGTCGCCCGCTACGGTTTCATGGAAACGCCGAGCGTGCCCAAGATTCTCGAGCAGTGCCGGCGCAAGGACCTCAACATCGAGATCTCGCAGACCTCGTTCTTCCTGTCGCGGCGCTCGTTGAAGCCAACCGTCAAATCCGAGATGCCGCGCTGGCAGGAGGCGCTGTTCATCATGCTCGCCAACACGGCCGAGGACGCGACCGCCTATTTCCGCATTCCGTCCGACCGTGTGGTGGAGGTCGGCACCCAGGTGCTGGTGTAGGCGCAGCCTGGGTCAAGGCGACTTTGCCCCCGCCAGCCTCCTGTGCCAGGCCGCCATTACCTCGATTGCAACCCCGGCGAGGAGACCCGCAAGAACGAGCAGGCCTTCGGCCGCTGGATAGCCGGCAAGATCGATGACGACCGCCAGCAGTGCCGGGGCCAAGGCGTTCATCACCAGGTAGGGCGTCGCCAGGATGCCGAGCACCGTGCCGTACCCGTTCGGACCGAACAAGGCGAGAGGCACCGCACCCCTCACGATGGTGACAAGCCCGTTGGCCACACCGAACGAAACCGTGAAGGCCAGTGCCGCCCAGAACTCTGCGCCCCACGCCATCAGCACCAGAAACGACAACGGCATCAGCCAGATGGACAGTCGCCCGAGATTGACCGGGTGCAGGCGCTGACCGAACAGGATATCGGCGACGCGTCCCGCCACTTGGGCCACGCCCTTGACGGAGGCGAGCGTCACGGCCACCGCGGCGGAAAGGCCGCTCGCTTGCAGAACGGCCGGGAGGTGCGCGGCCATGGCCCCGACCACGAAGGCGGTGGCCGACATGACGATACCGAACAGCACCATGGCGATGGTGCGTGAGGAGCCCTCGAGCACTGCGGCTGTGGGCGCAGTGACGGCAGGGACGGAAGCCGCGGCCGCCGCGTCGGCGGTCTCTCGGCGGGCAAGGCCCCACCAGTTGAGCGGCAGGCAGACGAGAAAGTTGATCGCGGCAAAGACCAGCAGTGTCGTGCGCCAGCCATAGAGCAGATTGAGCCAATGGGCGATTGGCCAGAATACGCTCGAGGCAAAGCCGCCAAACAGCGTCAGATAGGAGATGGCGCGGCGGCCGCGGGAAGGAGTGACCTGCACGAGCGCAGCGAACGCTGCGTCATAGAGGGTCATGCGCATCGCGAGACCGAGCAGGAGCCAGACGGCAAAGTAAGCGACCGGCTCGGTGACGAGCGAAAGAAGCGACAGCCCGAGCCCCGCCAGCGCGGAGCCCGCCGTCATGATGAGCCGTCCTCCCAAGCGGTCAATGGCGCGTCCAAGATGGGTCGAGGCGGCGCCCGAGGCGAGCAGCCCCGCCGTCAGGCCGGCGAACACCAGTCCGCGGCTCCAGCCCGTCTCCTCGGCAATCGGAGCGCCGAGCACGCCCAGCGCATAGAGGGTGGTGCCCCAGGAGATGATCTGCGTCACGCCCAACGCACAGATGGCAGTGCCCACCGGGGCGGAGAGCCAGAGCCAGGCTCGGACAAGCGGTTCGGCTGCGGGTTTGTGCACGTGATCTCGATGGCCGCGGCGGACGACTGAAGCAGGTTGCCCCAGCATAGCCTGCGCCGCCGCACTCTTCATCGGCGCCATGGCAGCAACCTCATCGCTCGCTGCTGGACGCGGACCGATGCAGTTCCGATATTACCATCGGCTTCAGGAGGGCACCGCTTGGCCGATAACGAAGAGAACCGCTTCTCCGCCCGCGCCGCGCGCTACGTCCGGGTCGGTACCAACGTCGGCGCGGTGGCGGCGCGCTATGCGGGCCAGCGCCTGTTCGGTCTCGAGCCGGACCGGGCGAAAGGTGCGGCCGAGCTTGCTGCTGCGCTCGGCTCGCTGAAAGGGCCGTTGATGAAGGTGGCTCAGCTTCTCTCCACCATCCCCGAAGCGCTGCCGCCCGAATACGCGCGCGAACTGTCGCAACTCCAGTCCCAGGCTCCTGCCATGGGTCCGGCGTTCGTGCGCCGCCGCATGGTTGCCGAATTGGGTCACGACTGGCAGCAGAGGTTCAAGACCTTCGAGTCCGCCGCCGCCGCTTCTGCCTCGCTCGGCCAGGTTCACAAGGCGGTCGCCCACGACGGGCGCTTGTTGGCGGCAAAGCTCCAGTACCCCGACATGCAATCGGCTGTGGAGGCCGACCTCAACCAGCTCAAGATCGTATTCTCGATTCATGCCCGCATGGACCCGGCGGTCGAAACCAGCGAAATCCTGAAGGAGATCTCGGCCCGCCTTCGAGAGGAGCTGGACTACCAGCTCGAGGCACGCCACATGCGCCTCTACGCCCTGATGCTGAAAGACGATCCCCTGATCCGCGTGCCAGAGGTGCTCCCCGAACTGTCGACCAAACGGCTTTTGACCATGACTTGGCTCGAGGGCCGCCGCTTGCTCGACTACAAGTCCTTTCCGCTCGAGGATCGCAACCAGATCGCTCGCGCGATGTTCCGCGCCTGGTGGTACCCCTTCAGCCATTACGGCGTCATCCACGGCGACCCGCACCTTGGCAACTACACCATCTTCGAGCAAGGCGGCCGGCCGGCTGGGATAAACCTCCTTGACTACGGCTGCATCCGCACCTTCTCAACGCCCTTCGTGCAGGGCGTAATTGATCTCTACAAGGGGCTTGCCACCGACAACCGCGACCTCATCGTGCATGCCTACGAGACCTGGGGCTTCCGCGGGCTCACATCCGAGCTGATCGATGCCATGACGATCTGGGCCCGGTTCATCTATGGGCCGCTGATCGACGACCGCGTCCGCGGCATCGCCGAGGGCACCACACCCGGCGAGTACGGACGCAAGGAAGCCTTCACCGTGCACAAGATACTGCGCGAGAAGGGACCCGTGACGGTCCCGCGCGAGTTCGTGTTCATGGACCGCGCCGCGATCGGCCTGGGCGGAGTGTTCCTGCACCTGGACGCACGCATGAACTGGCACCGTCTGTTCAACGAGACGATCGAAGACTTCAGGCTGGAGGATGTGGCTGCACGCCAACGTTCAGCCTTCACGGCAACCGGCGTGCCGCTACCGGCGGCAGGCCTGTAGCGCACGCTGTGTCGCGGCGCTTCAGGCCGCGTGGGAGTTGAGCCTGGCGAGGTCCTGCTCGAGCGGCTCCTCGGCAAAGCGCAATGCGCCGGTGATCCGCGCGCCTTCCTCGGCGGCGAACGTCTGATGGCAGATCTCGCTGTCCACGTTGGCGGTCTTCTCGAGCTTCACGCGGTTGGCGTTGATCGTACCCTTGGTGGTGCCGCGGATGATGACCTCCTCGGCGACGACACCGCCCTCCACCGACGCATCGGTGTCGATTATGAGCAGCTTGCACTTGATGTTGCCGAACACCTTGCCTTTGACCAGGATGTCGCCGTCGCTTTCCAGATCGCCCTTCATGTTGAGGTGCTCATCGACGATTGAGTGATGGCCGGCCTTGGCCTTCTCCTGCAGTCCGAATGTCGAGGTAGGCGCGGTGTAGGGCACCCGCGGAGCGATATCGGCCTCAGGCTTGCCGGCGGAAAGGGTGGGAGCGTCTGCTTTCCTGCTGTGGAACATCATGCGGCCTTTCTCGATGGTCGGTCGAAAGCGGGCGTTCGAATCGCTTGAACGAGTATGCCTTGCGGTCGAGGCGGGGCAACACGCGCTGGTCGTTTTCATGTGGGTTGTTGGATCAAGTCGGCAAGGGCGCGCTTGCCCTGCGGCCGGCGGCACGATCCAACTTCCATCGCGCGTGGCGCTGGCCGCCCCTGGGGTAGGGCCGCCGACCTGGGCAAGCCCCCTAAGCCGCGGGCTTGAAAGGCGGGGTCCCTTTGCGTTACGAAGCGCCGAGCGCGCCAGTCGCCGCATGGGGAGAGCAATGAGCGTCGACACGTCGAACGGCCACCCGGCCATGGACTACGCCGAGCACGAAAGAACGTTCCGCCGGTTCGTCCGCGGCACGGCCTACGCCATCGCCCTTGTCGCCATCGTGCTCGTCCTGATGGCTGCCTTCCTCACTTGAGTCCACTTGGGCCGGCTCCGCCTGGGGAGTTGCGGCCCGCCCTGAAGAGCACGCTGGCAGACTCGTTGCCGATTCCGGCACGCTCTTCCGTCAGCGCAATCGGAACCGGCAATGACGACGATTGCGGTTACAAAGGAAGGCGCCGACGAGCCGCGGGTCGCGGTGTCGCCGGAGACCGCCAGGAAGATCATCGCGCTTGGGTGCACACTGAAGATCGAGACCGGCGCCGGGGAAAGATCGAGGTTCGCCGACCACCTCTTTGCGGTTCAGGGGGCACAAATAGTCACGAGTGCCGCGCAAGCGGTGGCCGGCGCCGATCTGCTGCTCAAGGTACGCAGACCGAGCCTTGAGGAGGTCAAGGCGCTGAAGGCGGGGGCTCTCGTCATTGGCATGCTCGATCCTTACGGCGATCGTTCTGGGCTCCAAGCGATGGCGTCAACCGGCGTAAGCGCCTTCGCCATGGAGCTGATGCCGCGCATCACGCGTGCGCAGTCGATGGACGTGCTGTCGAGTCAAGCCAACCTTGCCGGCTACAAGGCCGTAATCGACGCTGCCGCCATGTTCGAGCAGGCTCTGCCGCTGATGATGACCGCAGCGGGTACCGTGCCCGCCGCCAAGGTGTTCGTGATGGGCGTCGGTGTTGCCGGCCTACAGGCGATCGCCACCGCCCGCCGGCTCGGTGCCATCGTCTCGGCCACCGACGTTCGCCCGGCCACCAAGGAGCAGGTGGCCTCGCTCGGTGCCAAGTTCATTGCCGTGGAGGACGACGAGTTTCGCCAGGCGCAGACCGCGGCCGGCTACGCCAAGCCCATGTCCGCCGAATACCAGAAGAAGCAGGCGGAGCTTTTGGCCGCCCACATCAAGGGCCAGGACATCGTCATCACCACGGCGCTGATCCCCGGGCGACCGGCGCCTCGGCTCGTCTCCCGGTCCATGGTCGAGAGCATGCGCCCGGGCGCCATCATCGTCGACCTTGCCGCCGAGCGCGGCGGCAATTGCGAGCTGACCAAGCCGGGCGAGACCGTCGAGCACAACGGTGTGCGCATTGTCGGGCCGCTCAATCTTGCCGGCACGGTGCCGGTAAACGCGTCAAGCCTCTATGCCAGGAACCTGCTCAACTTCCTCGACACGATGTTCGACAAGAAGGAGAAGGTGCTGAAGATCAACTGGGAGGACGAGATCATCAAGGGCACCTTGGTGGCAAGGGCGGGCAAGCTCGTCCACCCGACCCTGCAGCAACGGTGAATCGTGACATGGTGAAGAACGCAAGGGGAGTGGTCTGGACGGTGAGGCTGGCCGTGGCCGCCGTTCTCGCAGGCATTGCTCCGAGCGCTGCTTTTGCCGCTGCCGGCCTTGGCGGCGAGGTCGATCCCTCGGTGTACCGCCTCATGGTGTTCGTGATCGCGATCTTTGTCGGCTACTACGTGGTCTGGTCGGTCACGCCCGCTCTTCACACGCCGCTGATGTCGGTCACCAATGCGATTTCCTCGGTCATCGTCGTCGGTGCGCTGCTGGCTGCCGGCGTAAATCTCGCTGCCTCGGGTGCTTGGCTGGCCAAGGTGTTCGGCTTCCTCGCGCTGACGCTCGCTTCGGTCAATATTTTCGGCGGCTTTCTCGTCACCCAGCGCATGCTCGGCATGTACAAGAAGCGGGAAGCCAAGAAATGAGCTCCGGCATGTACGGAACTCGGTTGCTGCCGCTGCCCTCACCGGCTCTGGACTGAAGGAGCACCATGTCCCCCAACATCGCGGCGCTTCTCTACCTCCTCGCCGGCGTACTCTTCATCTTGGCGCTCAGAGGGCTGTCGAGCCCGGAGACCTCGCGGCGCGGCAATCTGTTCGGCATGGTGGGTATGGCCATCGCCATCCTGACCACGCTCGGCCAGCTCGGCGCCCCCGACGATGCCGTGACCTGGCTCATCATCGTTGCCGGCGTAGCGGTCGGCGGCGGTATCGGCGCCTACATCGCCCGCGGCATTCCGATGACGGCGATGCCCGAGCTGGTGGCGGCGTTCCACTCGCTCGTTGGACTGGCCGGGGTGTTCGTGGCGGCGGGAGCGCTCTATGCGCCTGAGGCATTCGGCATCGGCACCGTCGGCCGCATAGCGCCACTGAGCCTGTTCGAGATGTCGCTTGGCACCGCCATTGGCGCCATCACCTTCACCGGTTCAGTGATCGCGTTCCTCAAGCTTTCGGGCCGCATGTCCGGCAAGCCGATCATCATTCCCGGGCGCCATGGCATCAACATTGCCCTCGGCCTCGCGCTCGCCTTCTTCGTCTATGGCCTCATCGTCTCGCAGAGCCACATTGACTTCTGGCTGATCACCATCATTGCCCTGGCGCTCGGCGTGCTCATCATCATTCCGATCGGCGGCGCCGACATGCCGGTGGTGATTTCGATGCTCAACTCCTACTCGGGCTGGGCGGCGGCCGGCATCGGCTTCACCCTCGGCAACATCGCGCTCATCATCACCGGAGCCCTCGTCGGCTCCTCGGGCGCGATCCTCTCCTACATCATGTGCCGCGGCATGAACCGCTCCTTCATTTCGGTGATTCTCGGCGGTTTCGGCGGCGAGGTGGCGGGGCCGGCGGCGGGTACGGAGCAGCGCCCCGTCAAGCAGGGCTCGGCGGAGGATGCCGCTTTCCTGCTCAAGAACGCGGGCAAGGTGATCATCGTGCCGGGCTACGGCATGGCGGTCGCCCAGGCCCAGCACGCGCTGCGCGAGATGGCCGATCACCTCAAGGCCGCGGGCGTGGAGGTGAAATATGCCATCCACCCGGTGGCCGGCCGCATGCCCGGGCACATGAACGTGCTGCTTGCCGAGGCCAACGTTCCTTACGATGAGGTGTTCGAGCTCGAGGACATCAACAACGAATTTGCGCAAGCCGACGTCGCCTACGTGATCGGCGCCAACGACGTGACCAACCCGGCGGCCAAGGAGGACCCCTCCTCGCCGATCTACGGCATGCCGGTGCTGGAAGTCTGGAAGGCGGGCACCGTGATGTTCAACAAGCGCTCCATGGCCTCGGGCTATGCCGGTATCGACAACACTTTGTTTTATCGCGACAACACCATGATGCTGTTCGGCGATGCCAAGAAGATGACCGAGGACATCGTCAAGGCGTTGGCTTGACGCCAGGCGCAAGCTGCGGCCCAGCGCTTTGCCAGAGGCTGGAGCAAACCCCTTGCCGCCATCCCTGCGCAGGCCGTCCCTTCTTCGCCAAGTTTGCTAACATGCGGCTCGCAGGGGAGAGGCGATTTTGGCCGACAAGCTCGTCAAGATTGTCGAAGATTATTTCAGTGCGCTGCGTGACGTGCACCGCCTGGGCGCGGGCACGCCCGAGCGTACCCACTATCCCGCCGTCGCCAACCTTCTGAATGCCATTGGTGTCGACCTTAAGGGGCGCGTGCTCTGCCTATCCGACCTGGAGAACACCGGCGCAGGGCATCCCGACTTCGGGCTGTTCACGTCGAGCCAGCTCCAGCGAGGCGTACCCCGCAAAGGCCAAATGCCCGAGCGCGGCGTCATCGAGATGAAGCCGGTCGCCGATGACGCATGGGTGAAGGCGCGATCAGATCAGGTTAGCACGTATTTCCAGACCTACCGGCTGGTGATCGTCACCAACCTGCGCGACTTCCTCATTATCGGCGAGGCGCCCAACGGGCAGCCGGAGAAGCGTGAGAGCTTCCGCCTCGCCAAGGATGAAACCTCGTTCTGGGAGCTGGTCTCCACCCCTCGCAAATCAGCGGAGCGGATCGGCCGCGCCTTCGGCGAATACCTGAAGCGCGCCCTCACGCAGTCCGTGGCGTTGCGCGAGCCCAAGGACCTCGCCTGGTTCCTCGCCTCCTACGCGCGCGATGCCCTGGAGCGGGTGGAGGCGAAGAAGGAGCTGCCGGGGCTGGCGAGCATCAAGTCGGCGCTCGAAGAAGCGCTGGGCATGAAGTTCGAGGCCGACAAGGGCGAGCACTTCTTCCGCTCCACGCTGGTGCAGACGCTGTTCTATGGTGTGTTCTCGTCGTGGGTGCTGTGGGCCCGCCAGAAGCCGCCGCCGACAGGTCGCTTCGAGTGGCGGGAGGCGATCTGGCACTTGAACGTGCCGTTCGTGAGCGCACTGTTCCAGCAGCTTGCCGCGCCCCAGCACTTGAAGCCGCTCGGCCTTGTCGAGCTGCTCGACTGGACGGAAGCCACGCTCAATCGCGTCGTCAAGGAGGAGTTCCTGCAGAAGTTCAACGACGCCGACGCGGTGCAGTTCTTCTACGAGCCGTTCCTGGAGGCGTTCGATCCCGTCCTGCGCAAGGAACGGCAGATTGGATTGAGCTGTGCCATTTCAGATATCACCGCGTTCGAGCATCGATGATGCACGCTGAAGACCACCTTCGCGTAGCTCGCGCAAGAAATCATGCAGCTCGTGCAAGTCGTTCTTGAGCGAAAAGTGCATGTCGAGTTCGGCTTTGCCGAACAGGCGCGCGAAGCCCGGTACCCTGACCGCATAGACCCGCTCGAAAAGCTTGTCTCTGAGCAGCGCGTCGGCGCGACGCGCTGAGAGCACGTACCATTTAGCGGTGCGAATGCGCTCATACGCCGAGACGAAGACCGGATGCCGTCTCCGTACCTGCAGATCGGCGAAGCGGTCCTCGAGATCGCGTTTCCCAGCGATCGACGATACGAGCAAATCCAACAATGGTTCGATCTCTTGCTTGGCGAACCCGTCGCCTACCGAGGGCGCAGTAAGTCCGGGCACATGTACGATCAAAAACAAATACGCAAGGTGCTCGGCCTGTTGTTTCTGAAGTGCTGCGTAGATTTTGTAGGTCGCAAGTGGAAAGCAGTCCTGAGGATCAAGGCCCACGTATTCACTGGCCTTCCGAAAAGGCGAGCCGATAAATTTAATGTTGATCCGCCACACCGGTCGCCCGTTACCGTTGAGCATCCGGTAATCAGTGTCGGTTCTGCCGCGCCGGTAATCATCGAGAGAAAATTCGCTGGTACCGACGTCTGTCTTATAGATGTCCTCGAATGCCAACTCGGCGGCCCGACCCAATATCAGCTGACCGAGGATGGTGCGTCTGCGCTCGACCTCCTGCGCGGTGGGCGGCGCGGCCGGCTCGCCGAGAATCGCTTTGACCCGGTCCTTGGCCGCAAGCACCCGAGCAAGATTGGGTTCGGTGGTGCCGACTGCCCGCGCGGCCTCGCCGCGCGTATGGCCCTGCTCCACGAGAACGACGCCGCGTAGGAGATGGAGCGGCTTCGGCCAATTCTCGACCTCATAGAGGTCGGACAGCAATCGTGCGATCCTTGCCAGATCAGACATCGCCCAAGCGCAATGGGTCGATACCGAACCGCACAGCCGACGCTTTCACATAGGCTCTATCGATATCGATGCTGATCCAGCGGCGCGCCAAATCCTCGGCAACACGGCCGGTGGTGTTGCTGCCAGCGAAGGGATCGAGAACGATGTCGCCCTCCTTGGTCAGCAGCTTGATGAAAAACTCGGGTAAGGCAGCCGGAAAGCGCGCCGGGTGCACTTTCACACCGAGCTTGGCACACGCCTTCACGTAATGGGAATTGCTTTCGTTATTCCCGCGAATAATGAGGTTTGACGGAATGGAGCCGCCTCGATCATGCTTGAACTTGGCTGTGATGTTATGCCCGCTGGGGCGTTTCTTGGATTTGTAGCCCTTCACGAGCAAGCGCCTCATGTCATCGCTGTAGGCGACAAGCACTTCGCGGTTGTCCGCCCGTGGATGCGGGGACTTTGAGAACCACCACACGTATTCGACGCTGTCCTTGACACGGCAGCGCCGCACGTTCACCCACTCCGCGGGTGCCGGGAGCTTGGCCGGGTTGTACCAGAAGCATTCCTGCGCCAAATGAAAACCAATGCGCTCGCAAAGCGAGATCGCAAGCTTGAAATGGTAGAGCGAGCGGGTCGGCTGGCCGGGGTTATAGCTGCCGCCGATGTTGAGCACGAAGCTCCCGTCTGTCTTCAGGACTCGATGGATTTCGCGCGCGATCGGGAGCATCCACGACACGTATCCATCCTTGTCGACGTTGCCGTACTCCTTCTTGAAATGCAGCGCATATGGCGGCGAGGTGACCGCCAGGTCAATCGAGGCATCCGGCAGCTTCTTTAACACGACGAGCGCATCCGCGCTCAGCGCCATTCCGAAGCCTGTGGTGTAGACCGGTCGCAGGACGGAACCCCGCTTGGGAAGCATGCGGCGGACATGCGGCTCGCCGAGTTGAAAGAGCGATTGCTGCCCTACAGGCGCTACAAAGGCCTCAGTGACTTCTTGCGTGCTTGTACGAGCCATCTAGTTCCCCCGACTCATGGAGATCAGACTGCACCCTCCGAAAGAACGGTGCCTACCGAAAACCCTCCACTTTCCCCAAACGGAGCCGATGCTACCCTGTGTTCACTAAATGTTCCACTCCGAAAATTAAGAAAATCACGTGACGCGTGCCGGCGCGCGTGTGGGACTACACGCTCGGCGGCTACCAGGTGATCAAGAAGTGGCTCTCCTATCGCGAGCACGACGTGCTGGGCCGCGCGCTCAAGCCCGACGAGGTGGCCTACGTCTCGGAGATGGTGCGCCGCATTGCCGCCATCCTGCTGATGGGGCCGGCGCTCGACAAGAATTACGCGGACTCGAAAGCCGCCGCCGTGGAATGGAAGGACGGCGCGCCGGTGACAGGCGCCGTTGCCGCGAAGTGAACTTTATTCACCGGTGGTGACCGAGCGGCTCTCGTAGCGGCTGCACGAATCACCGATCCTCCCCGCTCGGGGAACAACGGCGGGGAATCCATGTCGCACGTCAATCCTCCGGATGTCTTCAAGGGTGGGCAGATGGAGCTGTTCGGCGGCGAGCCGGCACCGCCATCGCGCTCCACGCCCGAGGAGATGCGCGCCTACCTGCACCACCTGCTCGCCGAGGCGCGCGCAGCCGAGAGAATGCCCTGGCCGCCGCCGACCGCGCGGCTCTATCGCCTGCTCTTCCCGCAGCTGTCATTCTGGCTCCCCGAGGAGGAGAGTGCGCAGCTCCGCCTCGCCTTCGAAGCCGAACTCGCACGGCTTGAGGCAGCCTGAGTTTGGCTTTCGACGGCTGCTGCGGACAATCCTCATCGGCGGCAACGACGTGACCAACCCGGTTCGGCACGCTCATTCGAGCCCCAGCGGCCTCGCCTGCCTTCGTGTTACGAGATCGATCCTCGTCGTTCGCCCGCGCCCGACACCGACCGCCCTTCAGAGGGCCCGGCTCCGGAACGTGCGGGCGCGCTCCGGCCACAGCTCCTTGATGCCGTCGGGCAGCTGGGCGATCACATCGGCGATCTCGCCCGGATCGCAATGGTGCGCCAGAAGCGCGAACACGTCTCGCACGGCGGGCTCCGGCGGGATTCGGTTGGGCAGCAGCCTGAGCAGAACCTCGTCGAGAAACTTCTGTTTGGAGCGCACTTTGTGGGGCAGCTCTCTCGGGCGCCACCCCTCGTAGTAGATGCCGCGGATGATCAGCGGCAGCTGGGCGCCGAGGTCGACCGCCTCCTCGACCGTCAACCGGTCGCGAAGCTCGTGCAGCACGGCGCGCAGTACGCTATAGGCCATCTGCTCGCTGTCGAGCCCGCCGTTGTCGCGCAGCTCTTTGAGCCACTCCTGAAGCTGCTGCACGGCGTGGCTGATGGTGGCCGGAACGGTCATCGCACGGGCTCCCTGAGTAAGCGTTCAGTCGTGCCCGCCAGCCTGTCGAAGCGACACAGTGACGACCTTGACGTTCGTCAAGCGCCAAAGCGGCCGGAGCCGCCGTGCGCCGGCAACAAAAGGGCCGCGCCCTTTTCGGGGCGCGGCCTTACTCTTGGCGGAAAGCCGATGCTGCGGGGTTATTGCTTCTGATTGAGCGTCTCGAGCACCCTGCGCGCGGCCTCATCCGGCTTCATGCCGCGACCAACCAGGGTCTGATACTGGTGCGCGGCCGTGATGCCGTCGCCGATGGCGTCGAACAGAGTGACGATCGCCGTCCAGGGCCCACCCTTGCGGGCATTCTCGGGAACAAGATCGAAGGCGCCGATGGTCTTCGTGCTCATGATATATTCCTTCCTCGTTTTCTGGGCCCCGTCTGCTGGTCGGTGCCCGCCGCTGCTGCGCAATATATGGCACGCTGCGCTGCAAAAGGTTAGGGTTGATGGCGCATGGCGCACTTACCAAAAGCGCATAGGACCGGCCGAATCAGGGGGTTATGTCATTGTTGCGTCGCAATATCGCCATTTCCGGGGCGCCCCGCAGGGGACAATGAGTTCGCCTGACGTCGTCATCACCCCCTATCTCGCTGCCAGGGATGTCGAGGGGCTGACGGAAGCGCTCGAACGCATCTTTTTCGAGGCGAGCGCAACCAAGAGCTTCCCCGACGAGGCGGCGCGCACCGCCTTTCGCGAGCGCTGGCTCGGCCGCTATCTGGAACACTGGCCGGCGGATGCCCTGCTGGCTTTCGCGCCGGGGTGGGAACTGGCCGGTTATCTCGTAGGCTGCCTTCACAGCCCCCCGGATGCCGCTCCGTTGTCCGATATCCACTACTTCAGGGCCTTCTCGCCCCTGCTTCGCGACTACCCCGCGCACCTTCACGTCAATATGGCGCCCGCGTACCGCGGGCATGGTATCGGCAGCCGGTTGATCGCCGCCTTCGTTGCCCATGCCGCCGCGGCCGGTGCGGCCGGCGTGCACGTTGTGACCGGCAAAGGCATGCGCAATGTCGGCTTCTACCAGCGCAACGGCTTCACCCTGCAGGGCGAGGCCACCCTCGAGGGGCGGACGCTGGTGCTGCTCGGCCGCCGCCTCGCGCTCTGACCCTGCCTGAGCCTGTTGGCGATCGAGCCGGCGCGCGGACGGCCGACGAAGGGCGTGCGATATTCCCTTTCAGGGCGAGCCGGCCGAACTTCCCCCGGGCCATGTGCTGGGCTAATAGTGCGGGCCGCGGCGTGAGCGTACTGCTGAAGAGGGCGAGGGGTATGGGCGAGCCGCTCGACACCTACGACTACGTGATCGTCGGGGCGGGGTCGGCCGGTTGCCTGCTGGCCAACCGGCTGTCGGCGGACGCGGGCGCGCGCGTGCTGCTGATCGAGGCCGGCGGCAGCGACGACTACATCTGGGTCCACATCCCGGTCGGTTATCTCTACTGCTTCGGCAACCCCCGTGTCGATTGGGGCTACACCACCGCGGCGGAACCCGGCCTCAACGGCCGCAGCATCGCCTATCCGCGTGGCAAGGTGCTGGGCGGCTGCTCCTCGATCAACGGCATGATCTACATGCGCGGGCAGGCGCGCGATTACGACCACTGGCGTCAGCTCGGCTGCGTGGGCTGGTCGTGGTCTGACGTGCTGCCCTACTTCCTGAAGCACGAGGACCAGCGCGCACTTGATCCGCAGGACTTCAACGGCGTGCACGCCCGCGGCGGGGAATGGCGCGTGGAAGAGCCGCGGGCCCGCTGGCGCATCCTCGATGCGTGGGCGGATGCGGCCGAGCAGGCGGGCATTCCCAAGGTCAAGGACTTCAATTCCGGTAACAACGAGGGCTCCGGTTACTTCCATGTCAATCAGCGTGCGGGCGTGCGCTGGAACGCGGCCAAGGCCTTCCTGCGCCCGGCCATGAAACGCCAGAACCTGAGCGTGCTGACCAACGCGCTGGTCGAGCGCCTGCTGCTTCAGGGCAGGCGCGTCAGCGGTGTGGCGGTCCGCCGCAACGGGCTCACCTTCACGCTCGCCGCCCGTCGCGAGGTGATCCTGTCGGCGGGCGCCATCGGCTCGCCTCAGATCCTCCAGCTCTCGGGCATCGGCCCGGGCGAATGGCTGCAGCGGCTCGGCATCGCGGTGCAGCATCATTGCGAGGGCGTCGGCGCCAACCTGCAGGATCACCTTCAGATCAGATGCGCCTACAAGGTGAGCGGCATTGAGACGCTCAACGAGCGCTCGCGGCTCTGGCACAAGCTCGCCTACGGAGTGGAGTACGCGCTGAAGCGCACCGGCCCGCTGTCGATGGCGCCCTCTCACCTTGGCACCTTCGCTAGATCCGATCCCTCGCGGGAGACGCCCAACCTCCAATACCACGTGCAGCCGCTGACCATGCCGAGGTACGGCACCGTGCTCGATCCGTTTCCGGCGTTCACCGCAAGCGTGTGCAACCTGCGCCCGACGAGCCGCGGCTATGTGGCGATCACCTCGCCCGATCCTGCCGCGGCTCCCGAGATTCGCCCCAATTATCTTTCCACGGAGGACGACCGGCGCGTGGCCGCCGATGCCATCCGTCTCACCCGCCGGATCGTGTCGCAGCCGGCCCTTGCCCTCTACAACCCGATCGAGTTCCGTCCCGGCGCCGAGGTCGAGGGGGACGAAGCGCTGGCCAAGGCCGCCGGCGATATCGCCACCACCATCTTCCATCCGGTCGGCACCTGCCGGATGGGCAGCGACGAGGGTGCGGTGGTCGACCCGAGGCTGAAGGTGAGAGGGCTCGAGGGCCTGCGCATCATCGACGCCTCGATCATGCCGACCATCACCTCCGGCAACACCAACTCTCCCACTCTCATGATCGCCGAGAAGGGTGCCGCCCTCGTGCTGGAGGACTGGAAGGGTTGACTGCGAGCCAGCGCATCCGCTGCCTGCCATTCGGGCATTCGCACCCGCACAATTGTGACAGCTTTGCGTTGCGCCGCCGGCCTGCCTCGGGCATACTTTTTTGCGCGATCGCGCAAATGGCCGGGATAGGACTGCGTTCCAGCCGTCTTCTTTGGTTCAGCTTATAGGGGCGGGAGCATGGCGCAAGCATCGGCCGTCGCCGAGGAAGCAGCCACCAGCGGACCGGCCGTTCAGTTGATCGGCGTAAGCAAGTGGTTCGGCGAATTCCAGGTGCTGCGGAACATCGATCTCACCGTCGAGCGCGGGGAGAAGATCGTCATCTGCGGGCCGTCGGGCTCCGGTAAATCGACCCTCATCCGCTGCATCAACCGGCTCGAGGAGCACCAGCAGGGTTCGATCATTGTCGACGGCGTCGAGCTCACCAACGACGTCAGGAACATCGAGAAGATTCGCTCCGAAGTCGGCATGGTGTTCCAGAGCTTCAACCTGTTTCCCCATCTCACCGTGCTCGACAACCTCTGCCTTGCCCCCATGTGGGTGAGGCGCATGCCGCGGGCCGAGGCCGAGAAGATTGCGCTCCAATACCTGAAGCGCGTGCGCATCCCTGAGCAGGCCCTGAAGTATCCGGGCCAGCTTTCCGGCGGTCAGCAGCAGCGCGTCGCCATCGCGCGGGCTCTGTGCATGAATCCGCGCATCATGCTGTTCGACGAGCCGACGTCGGCGCTCGATCCCGAGATGATCAAGGAAGTGCTCGACGTGATGATCGAACTTGCCGAATCCGGGATGACGATGCTCGTCGTGACCCATGAAATGGGGTTTGCGCGGTCGGTCGCCGACCGCGTGATCTTCATGGACAAGGGCGAGATCGTCGAACAGGCCCCGCCGGAGGAGTTCTTCAACAACCCGAAGTCGGAACGCACCAAGCTGTTCCTGAGCCAGATTCTTAACCATTGACTGCCGTGCCGGTGGCCCGCACCGGACGGCGGTGGAGTATCCGTTCTCGAGTGTCTTGTTGGTTCAGCGCTCGCAACCTGAGGAGTAAGTGCCCTATGACTAACACCTTGAGTAAAGCGCTGGTCGCTACGGCGTTCCTCGTCGTCACCAGCAGTGCCGCACTGGCCGGCGCCACGCTTGATGCCATCAAGCAGCGCGATCAGGTCATCTGTGGCGTCAACACGGGCCTCGGCGG
>DATLZB010000014.1:0-10017 GCA_035574175.1 Hyphomicrobiaceae bacterium | reverse complement strand
ATGGTCCGGTCGTGAGGCGAGCGGGTCGGGACCGTAGCGGTTGGGACCGTCGCTGCCCTTGAGGAAGCCGCTCTCGACCAGAATCCAGATGAAAAACAGCATGATGGTGGCGAAGATGATACCCTCGACGGGCGTCATGCCGACGGGATCGAGCAACAGCCCGAAATGGTTGGTGATGCTCAGCACGACAAGGAGCAGGGCGAGCAGGTAGCCGGTCCAGCTCGGCCAGTCGCGGTCGTTGAGGCGCTTGGCGGTGACGGCGGCGGTCGGCAGGCAGGTGAGCAGGTTCCAAATGGTGAGCGCAAGAGTGGGCGGCCTCACCCTCCCATCGCTGTCAGGGGTGAACGCATCCGGATCGAGCACAAGCCCGACCGGAGTGGAGACGGCGATCAGGATGATGACGCCGAGCCACCAGCTCTGGCGGCTGATGCGGCCACGAAAGGAGAAAAAGAAATCGAGCAGCGACATGGGCCATCCTTTCGCAATCTTGCGATCACGTGGGCGCCCGCGCCGATGGCTCTACGCCGGCTGCCGGCGGGCCATGTTCGAGGCCCACCTGGACGATATCGATCTTCTGCCAGATCTTCTGGCTCAGGTTCGACGTAAGCTGGCCGAGGTCGCCTGCAGCCGCAATCACTGCCGGGTCCTTCGAGCTTTGAGCGTAGAGCGCCGCCACCTTGGCGGCAAGGGAGAGCATTTCGGAGCAGTAGTCGAGGTAGCGAGTCAGCTCGAAGGGGGTCATGCTCCGCTGGGGGGACGACGGCGTGGCAGCATCGGCCGGGGCGGCGACAACTGGGTCCTTGGTTAACTGGTGCATGTCGATGACGTGAATGATCGAGCGCAGCTCGTGCAGGTCTTCGAGCGCTCGATGACGCTTCCAGCGGCCCTCTAGGGTAGCGAGAAAAATCACGGCGGCGCCGACGATCACCAGCGTGTTCATCAACGCCTCGATACCCTGGAGCACGCCGAACAGGGTCTCGCTCTCACCCTTCACCTCGATCAGTGTCAGAACATAACCGAGCACGACGACGCCGAGCACGATCACGGCTGCGCTGGCACCGCGCACGGCCAGGTTGGGGCGGGCCATCCGCTCCGCCCGGGCACTGCACTGGCCGGCAATCCTGGTGAGGTCGGCACAGACGTTCGCAAGACCGGCGCCCGGAAAACGCTCGGAAATGCGCCGTTCAAGCCTCGCGAGCGTCTCGACGATCTTCGCCGGGTCGAGTCGGCGAAACCCGGATGCCGCCATGTGCGAGCCTCCTCGTTCAGCTTCCATTCCCAGGCAGGATTAGGGTTTCGAAGAGGACCCAGAGCCCGAGCACGCCGGCCGCCAGCAGAACGGCAAGCTGCAGGCCGCTCGGCACCGCGATCGTTCTGCTGGCGAGGAACAGCGCGTCGTTGAGGACGGCAAGCGCGGCCAGCGGCAGGAGGGCGAGTGCGCCCCACCAGCCGCTGCGGCCGCGATCGTGGAGGCGCTTGGCGGTAAGGGCGAGAACGGTCCAGCCGGCAACAACGGCGAGCAGCGTCCAGATGGCGTGGAGGACGAAGGCGGCGTTGATACCGCGCGGGGCGAAGATCTCAGCCATCCATGGCAGGCTCTGCTCGCTCAGGTGAATGCCCGCCGCGAAGGCGGCGACAGTTGCGAGCAGGCCGAGCAGAAACGGCCGGCGACCGATGCGTCCCTCGAAGCCGAAAAGAAAACGGAAAGCGCTCATGCTGTGTGGCCTTGTGCGCCATACGACGAGGGGGCATCAGGCGCGATCAGTCGCGCAAAAGCTCATTGATCGAAGTCTTGGCGCGGGTCCTCTCATCGACCGTCTTCACAATCACGGCACAGTAGAGCGAAGGCGAGGGCTCGCCGCCGGGCAACTTGCCGGGCAGGGTACCAGGCACCACCACGGAATAGGGCGGCACGCGGCCAATGTGCACCTTGCCGGTGGCGCGCTCGATGATCTTGGTTGAGGCGCCGATGAAGACGCCCATCGAAAGCACCGCACCCTCGCCGACAATCACGCCCTCGGCCACCTCGGAGCGGGCACCGATGAAGCAGTTGTCCTCGATGATGACCGGGTTGGCCTGCAGCGGCTCGAGCACGCCGCCGATGCCGACGCCGCCCGAGATGTGGCAGTTCTTGCCGATCTGTGCGCAGGAGCCGACGGTGGCCCAGGTGTCGATCATGGTGCCGCTATCGACATAGGCGCCGAGGTTGACGAAGGAGGGCATCAGCACGACGTTAGGCCCAATGTAGGCGCCGTGGCGCACGATGGCGCCGGGGACGGCGCGAAAGGCGGCCGACCGGAAATCCTCCGGGTTCATGCCGAGAAACTTGGAAGGCACCTTGTCCCACCATCCCGCTCCGCCCGGCGCGCCGGAGATGAGTTCCATGTCGTTGAGGCGGAACGACAGCAGCACCGCCTTCTTCAGCCACTGATTGACCACCCAGGCGCCGGCCCGCTTTTCGGCAACGCGCGCCTTGCCGGTGTCGAGCAGGGCCAGCGCCGTCTCCACTGCCTCGCGGACCTCGCCGGTGGTGGATGGCCTGATCGTGTCGCGGACTTCCCACGCGGCATCGATGGTCTTCTGGAGGTCTGCCGTCGACATCGGATTTGTCCTCTATGAGCGGGCGGATCAACGATGGCGGGCGGTTTGCCCGGCCGCTGGCAGCCTGTCAACGGCGCGCACGCAGCAGCACCCGTCAAGCCCAACGGGCAGGCTTCGTCAAAGGCTCTTGGTCTTCCCGACGAGGCTCAGCGGCTGAGGTCATAGGCGGCCAACGCCGCCATGTTGACGATGTCGCTGTCCTTGGCGCCGAGCTGGCAAATCTGCACGGAGTGCGTCAAGCCGACAAGCAACGGTCCAATTAGCGTGGCGCCGCCCAGCTCCTTCAGCATCTTGGTGGAAATCGAGGCGGCATGGAAGGCCGGCATGATCAGCACGTTGGCAGTATCCGACAGGCGGCAGAACGGGTAGCGTTGCATGGCTTCCCGGTCGAGCGCAACGTCGGCCGCCATGTCGCCGTCGTACTCGAAATCGACGCCGCGCCGATCGAGCAGCTCGACGGCTCGGCGCACGTCGTCGGAGCGCTCCCCGCGCGGAGCGCCGAAGGTGGAGTAGGCAAGGAGAGCCACGCGCGGCTCCATGCCGAGGCGGCGGGCGACCTTGGCCGCCTCCTGGGCGATGTCGGCCAGCTCCTCGGCACTCGGCATGTTGTGCACGGCGGCGTCGGCCACCAGCACGGCCCGACCACGACTGAGCGCCAGCGACACACCGATCACGCGCCGGTCAGTGCGGGCATCGAGCACGTGGCGGACGTCCTGGTAGGCCGTATACCAGTTGCGGGTGGTGCCGGTGACGAGACCGTCGGCGTGCCCCATGGCCACCATGCAGGCGGCAAAAACGTTGCGGTCGTTGTAGACGAGCCGCGCGCAATCGCGGAGCAGGAAACCCTTGCGCTGCAGGCGCGAGAACAGGAACTCGCTGTACTCGTCGCGGCGTGGGTCGAGGCTGGTGTCGTGCAGCTCGAAGGCGTCGGTCAGCTCGATGCCCGCTCCGTCGAACTCCTCGCGGATGCGCGCCTCGCGCCCGATCAGCACGGGTCGACCGAGCCCGGAATGCAGAAAGGCGTTGGCGGCGCGCACCACCTGCGGCTGCTCGCCTTCGGCGAAGATGATGCGCTTGGGCTCGTTGCGCACCTGCAGGAAGATGCTGTGCAGCCAGCCGGCAACCGGATCGAGGCGGCCCGACAGGCGGGCGGCGTAGCCTTCAAGGTCCACGATCGGCCGGCGGGCGACGCCCGAATCCATCGCCGCCTTGGCCACCGCGGGCGGAACGTGGGAGATGAGGCGCGGATCGAACGGCGCCGGAATGATGTAGTCGGGACCATAGCGCGGCTGGCGGCCGTGGAAGGCGGCGGCGACCTGGTCGGGCACGTCTTGGCGCGCGAGCTCGGCGAGGGCGCGGGCGGCAGCAATCTTCATGGCGTCGTTGATGGTCGAGGCCTGAACGTCGAGGGCCCCGCGGAAGATGAAGGGAAAACCCAGCACGTTGTTGATCTGGTTTGGATAATCGGAACGCCCGGTGGCGATGATGGCGTCGTCGCGGACGGCCTGGACGTCCTCGGGAAGAATTTCGGGATCGGGGTTGGCCATGGCAAAGATGATGGGCTTGGCCGCCATCGAGCGCACCATGTCCTTGCTCATGGCATCCTTGGCGGACAGGCCGAAGAACACGTCGGCCCCTTCCAGCGCATCAGCGAGCGTGCGGGCCTTGGTTTTCGCCGCATAAGCCGATTTCCATTGGTTCATGCCGGACTTGCGGCCCTCATAGATCACGCCCTTGGTGTCGCACAGGATCATGTTGCGCTTGGGCATACCCATGGCGGAGAGCAGATCAAGGCAGGCAATGCCGGCAGCACCGGCACCGTTGACGACGAGTTTGGCGGTCGCAAGATCGCGACCGGTGAGCTCGAGGGCGTTGATGAGGCCGGCAGCAACGATGATCGCCGTGCCGTGCTGGTCGTCGTGGAATACCGGAATGGTGAGCAGCTCCTTGAGCCGCTCCTCGATCAAGAAACAGTCGGGGGCGCGGATGTCCTCGAGGTTGACACCGCCGAAGGTGGGGCCCAGGTAGCGTACGCAGTTGATGAACGCTTCAACGTCGGTCGTATCGACCAGCACGTCGATGGCGTCGATGTCGGCAAAGCGCTTGAACAGCGCGCCCTTGCCCTCCATCACCGGCTTGGCGGCGAGCGCACCAAGATTGCCGAGACCCAAAATCGCCGTGCCGTTCGAGATCACGGCCACGAGGTTGCCCTTGTTGGTATAGTCGTAGGCAAGCGCCGGGTTCTCGGCGATGGCCTGCACGGGCACGGCCACACCGGGAGAATAAGCAAGCGACAGATCGCGCTGCGTAGCGAGCGGCTTGGTCGGAGCGATCTCCAGCTTGCCGGGCTTGCCCTGGGCATGAAACTGCAGCGCTTCCTGGGGGGTGAAGCGGGCTTCCGTGAACTTCTTGGACATTCGGGGTGCCGGCCTGGTGAGCTTGGACCACCAACATAGGGCCTGGCTGCGTCACTGCACAAGCCGAGTGGGCAGCCGCCGGCATCGCGGCATTCCCAGCGCCGGGCCGACGCGATATGCGTTTGTCCCATGTCCCGGAAAAGCAAGCCTCTCATGCGGCGCGCGCCCGCAATGTCCAACGAACCCTTCGAGGCAGGCCAATCGCAGGCGGCTGCCGAGGGCCCAGCCGCCAAGGCCGAGCGGGCGGGGGGGGGCGAGGCCACGCCGGTGATGGCCCAGTACCTCGAAATCAAAGCCGCCAATCCCGACCATTTGTTGTGGTACCGCATGGGAGACTTCTACGAGCTGTTTTTCGAGGATGCGGTGACGGCGGCGGAAGCGCTCGGCATCGTGCTCACCAAGCGCGGCAAGCACCTTGGCCAAGACATCCCGATGTGCGGCGTCCCGGTACATCGGGCCGACGAATACCTGCAGCGGCTGATCAAGCGCGGTTTTCGCGTCGCCGTCTGCGAGCAGCTCGAAGATCCGGCCGAAGCCAGGAAAAGGGGATCGAAGGCGCTTGTCCGCCGGGATGTGGTGCGGCTCGTCACACCCGGAACGCTGACGGAGGAGGCGCTGCTCGATGCCAAGGCGCGCAATTACCTGACCGCGTTGCTCGCCGTTCCAGCCGCGGGAGGGCAGGAGGCAAAACGCTTCGCGCTCGCTTCCCTCGACATCTCGACGGGTGAGTTCGAGCTGTCCGAAAGCGGGCGCGCGGACCTCGGCGGGGAACTCGTGCGCCTGTCGCCGAGCGAGGTGATTGCAAGCGAACCAGCGCTGACCGACATCGAGATCGGGCGCTGGCTCAAGGCGATCGGTGCGGCGCTCACGCCGGTGGCTGCGGCAACCTTCGACAGCCTTGCCGGGGAGCGGGCGCTTAAAGCGAGACTTGGCGTGACGGATCTCGCAGCCTTCGGCCCGTTCTCTCGGCCGGAACTGGCGGCGGCGGCAGCGCTTCTCAGGTACGTGGAGCTTACCCAGATCGGCCGCCAGCCGATGTTACGGCCGCCGCGGCGCACGGGTGCGGCCGGCGTGCTCCTGATCGATGCCTCGAGCAGGGCCAGCCTCGAGTTGGTGCGCTCGACGTCGGGGGAGCGTCAGGGCAGCCTGCTTGCCGCCATCGACCGCACGGTGACCGGCGCAGGGGCGCGCGAGCTCGCCGCGAGACTGGCAAGTCCGCTGGCGCAGGTGGAGCCCATCATCGATCGGCTCGATGCCGTCGACTACCTGTTGGAGCGCGAGGGTCTGCGTGAGAAGCTGCGGCAGACCTTGCGCGCGGCTGGAGACGTGGCGCGGGCGGTGTCGCGGCTGGCGTTGCAGCGCGGCTCGCCGCGCGATCTTGGCGCGGTGCGCGACGGCATCGCGCAGGGCCGAGCGTGCGCCGCGCTCATCGAGGACGCAGCCGCCGGGGTGGCCCCGCCGCGGACGCTCGATCTGATCGTGCGCCGGCTCCAGGGGGTCAGCACAGGGTTGGCCGAGGCGCTCACCGCGGCGCTCGTAGAGGCGCCGCCGCCCGTCAAGCGGGACGGCGGCTTCGTGCGCACGGGCTATCGTGCGGAGCTCGACGAAGCGCGACGACTCGGGGAGGACAGCCGCCGCGTCATGGCGGCGCTCGAGACCAAGTACGCCGAGGCGACCGGCATCAAGTCGCTCAAGATCCGCCACAACAACATTCTCGGATACTTCATCGAGGTATCGGCGCCGGCGGCGAAGCCGCTGATGAGCTCGCCTCATAGGGAGACGTTCCGCCACCGACAGTCGATGGCCAACGCGGTGCGGTTCACGACAGCGGAGCTCACCGAGATGGAGGGCAGGATCGCCGCGGCGGCCGAGCGGGCGCTGGCAATAGAGAACGAGGTCTTCGCCTCGCTGACCGCCGGGATAATTGGCGAGCAGCAGGCGCTCGGGGCGCTCGCAGGGGCACTTGCCGAGCTCGACGTCCACTGCGCGCTCGCAGAACTTGCCGCAAGCGAGGGTTACGTGCGTCCGACGGTCGACGGCAGCACGGTCTTCGAAGTGCGGGGTGGGCGCCACCCGGTGGTGGAACAGGCCTTGAAACAAGCGAAATCGGGACCGTTCATCGAGAATGACTGCTTGCTGGTGCGGGCCAACGACAGGCCGGCGGCGTTCGAAGAGGAGGCGGAGGGGCGCATCTGGCTGGTCACCGGCCCGAACATGGCAGGCAAGTCGACCTTTCTGCGGCAGAACGCACTCATCACGCTGATGGCGCAGATGGGCTCGTTTGTTCCGGCACGGGCGGCGCACATCGGTGTCGCCGACCGCCTGTTCTCCCGGGTCGGCGCCTCCGACGATCTCGCCCGCGGGCGATCCACATTCATGGTGGAGATGGTCGAGACCGCCGCCATCCTCAACCAGGCGACGGAGCGCTCGCTGGTGGTCCTCGACGAGATCGGGCGCGGCACGGCCACCTTCGACGGGCTGTCGATCGCGTGGGCGACGCTCGAATATCTGCACGACGTGAGCAAGGCGCGGGTGCTGTTCGCCACGCACTATCACGAGCTCACCCAGCTCGCAGGACGGCTCGAGGGCGTCTGCCCGGTAACCATGGACGTGCGCGAGTGGCGGGACGATATCGTGTTCATGCACAAGGTGAAGAGTGGCGCGGCGGACCGCTCCTATGGCATCCAGGTGGCGAAGCTCGCCGGCCTGCCGGCGCCGGTCGTCGCCCGCGCCAAGGAGGTGCTCCGGCGGCTGGAAAGGGGCGATCGCCGCAACGGCAGCCGGCAGGCGATGCTTTCCGATCTGCCGCTGTTCGCAACGGCGCAGGCGGCAAGCGAACCGGTGGCGGCGTCCGCGTCGCCGGTGGAGGCTGCGCTCGATGCGATCGATGCCGATGGGCTCAGCCCGCGCCAGGCACTCGAGCTCATCTACCGCCTGAAGGAGTTGCGCCGAACCGGCAAGGGAGCGACAGATCAGTGACGATCGCCATGGATCCGACAGTGATCGAGACGGCAGCCCGTGAGGTCGACGCGGCTCCGGCGACGATGCCGACGGACGGCGCGCTCGCCGAGGCGCCCTACTTCGATGTCGCCGCGCTGCGCCGCGAGCTCACGCGCCTCTTCCGCAGCCACGAGGATGCGGCTGCACGCCGGTCGGCACTGATCGAGCGGCTGAAGCAGCTCGTTGGTGCGGCGCGCGCAAGCGCCAGAGCGGGGCTCGAAGCGGACCGCAACGGGCGTCGCTGCGCCAGCGGGCTCTCCACGTTCCAGGACGAGCTGATCCGGCTCCTTTACGACTACACCACGACCCACATCTACAGCGCCACCAATCCCTCCGACGCCGAGCGCATGGCGATCGTGGCAACGGGCGGCTACGGCCGCGGATTGCTGGCACCCGGCTCCGACGTCGATCTGCTGTTCCTGCTCCCCTACAAGCAGACGCCGTGGGGCGAAAGCGTGGCCGAATACATGCTCTACGTGCTGTGGGACCTCGGCTTCAAGGTGGGGCATGCGACGCGCACGCCCGCCCAGTGCCTGAAGCTCGCCTACGCCGACCACACCATCCAGACCGCGCTGCTCGACATGCGGCTTATCCATGGCGATGCGCAGCTCTACGAGCAGCTCAAGACGCGCTTCCGCAAGGAAGTGATCCGCAGCTCGAAGCGGGAGTTCGCGGACGCCAAGATGGCCGAACGCGAGCAACGCCACCGGCGGGCCGGCGAAAGCCGCTATCGCGTCGAGCCGAACGTCAAGGACGGCAAAGGCGGGCTGCGCGATCTGCATACGCTCTACTGGCTCGCCAAATACCTGCATGACATCGACCTGCTGTCCGACTCGCGCGCACTCAAGATCTTCTCCTCGGCCGAGATCGCCACGTTCCGCCGCTGCGAGAACTTCCTGTGGACGGTGAGATGCTTCCTGCACTTTCTGAGAGGGCGGGCGGAGGAGCGGCTCACCTTCGACGTGCAGACGGTGATGGCGAGGCAGCTCGGATATCGCGATCACGCGGGCCTGCGCGCGGTCGAGCGCTTCATGAAGCACTACTTCCTCATTGCAAAGGAAGTGGGGGACCTGACCACGATCCTGTGCTCGGCGCTGGAGATGCAGCAGCTCAAGTCGGCGCCGCGACTCAACGGCCTGCTCAATCCGCTGACCTGGTCGACTCGGCGGCGGGTGCGGCGTACCACGGAGTTCCGCATCGACAACGGGCGGCTCAACGTCGCCGAGCGCGATGTGTTCCAACACGATCCGGTCAACCTCATCCGCATCTTTCTGGTGGCGGAGGAGACCGGGACGTTCTTCCACCCGGCGGCGCTCCGACTGCTGCGCAGCTCGCTGCGCCTGATCGACGACAAGCTGAGGGCGGACCCGGAAGCCAACCGCATCTTCCTGGAGCTGCTCACGTCCCACAACGATCCCGAGACGATCCTCAGGCGCATGAACGAGGCCGGTGTGCTCGGCCGCTTCATTCCGGATTTCGGGCGCGTGGTGTCGATGATGCAATTCAACATGTATCATCACTTCACGGTGGACGAGCATCTGATCCGTACGGTGGGCCAGCTCAGGGCCATCGAGCGCGGCGACCTGGCCGACGTGCTGCCGGTATCAACCGAAATCATAAAATCGATCCAGAACCGCCGTGCCCTCTACGTTGCGGCCCTGCTGCACGACGTCGCCAAGGGGCGGCACGAGGACCATTCCAACGTCGGGGCGCGGGTAGCGCGCGAGCTTTGCCCGCGGCTCGGTCTCCCAGTAGAGCTGGCGCAGCAGTTGCCCCTTCCATCCGTTCCATGTGCCGGGCCCCACCGCGCGGATGTCGGCCACCGTGAGCAACAGCAAGAGCTTCAGCCGCTCCGGGCTCTGCACGATCGTCGCGAAGTCCCGAATGAGCTTGGGGTCGCTGATGTCGCGGCTCTGCGCGATCGAGCTCATGGTCAGGTGCTCGCGGATGAGCCAGACGACCGTTTCCGTTTCGGCCGGAGAGAGACCGAGCCGCGGGC
>DATLZB010000013.1:0-39355 GCA_035574175.1 Hyphomicrobiaceae bacterium | reverse complement strand
GCTCGCCCTGCTCGTCGGCCTGTGGCTGGCCAGCGTCGGCGTCGACCTGTTCACGGCTCAGGCGCGATTCATCTTCGGTCAATCGAAGCTACTCGGCGGACTAGACTTCCTGGTGATCGCGATCGGCATCTTCGCCATCGGCGAGATTCTTTCCAACGTGGAGAAGCGCGGCGCCATCACTATGCTGCCCGTCCCGCGGGGCATCAGGAACCTCTTGCCCAACTGGGAGGAGCTCAAGGCCTGCCGGTTCGCCATGGTCAACGGCTCGGTCACAGGCTTCATCATCGGCGTGCTGCCCGGGGCCGGCTCCACCATCGCCTCGTTCGTCTCCTACGGCGTGGAGAAGGCCGTCTCCAGGCGCCCGGAGAAGTTCGGCACCGGCGTGCCGGAGGGCGTGGCAGCCCCCGAGGCCGCCAACAATGCGGACACCGGCGGTGCGCTCGTCCCGCTGCTGACGCTCGGCATTCCGGGAGGCAGCTCGACTGCCATCATGCTCTCGGCGCTGATCCTGTGGGGCATCCGGCCCGGCCCGCTGATGATGGACGAGGCGCCGGACGTGTTCTGGGGGCTGGTCGCCAGCATGTACATCGGCAACGTGGTTCTGCTGCTGCTCAACCTGCCGCTGGTGCCGCTGTTCGCCCAGATCCTCCGCCTGCCGAGCTACATTCTGCACCCAGCCATCCTGGGCTTGTCGATCATCGGCGCCTACAGCGTGTCCAGCCACCTGTTCGACGTGGGCCTGCTCGCTGGATTTGGCCTGCTCGGCTACCTGATGGGCAAGCTCGGCTATCCGAGCGCGCCCCTGATCCTCGGCTTTGTGCTGGGCGATGCCATGGAACGGGCGCTGCGCCAGTCGCTGATGATGTCGCAGGGCGACCTTTCCATCCTGGTGAGCCGGCCGATCTCGGCGGTGCTGCTTGCCTGTGCGGTGCTGATCCTGCTCTCGCCGCTGCTCGGGCGCTTCAACCAGTGGCGGACGAAGGCGCTCCACGGCGGCTGATAAGCGAGACGCGCGCCGCGGCCCGATGCGGCTGCGGCGCGTTCACGGCGCCCACAGCCCGCGGGCGTACGAGATCAGGGCGTCACTGATAAAGCGCGGCTGCTCAGCGATGGCGGCGTGGCTCGAGCGCGGGATGACAATGACCGTGACGCGCTCACCCAACTCGCGGCGGAAGTTCTCGGCATCCTCCACATGCGCCAGGGGATCGTGATCCGGCTGTAGATAAAGCACCGGCTTGCCGCCCGCCGCATAGTCCTCCTCGCGCGAGGTCCTGTCGCCCGCAACCCGCTGGGCGGCGAGTACCTCGGGGTACCAGCCTGAAAGCCAGGGCCTCGGATTGTTACCGGGAGCAAAGAACGCAAAGCTCAGCGCTGCGATGCGCTCGGCCTCTGGCGCTTGCGGATCGGCGCTGGTACGGATCGCGGCTCGCACTTGCGGTGGGCTCGGGGCCTTGCCGACGTTGGCCGCGATGAGCGCCACGGCGCGGACGAGGTCGCCACGGTCGCTCGCCAGCATGCGCGCCACGCGGTTGCCGAAGGCGTGACCGACGACGAAAGCGGGCTCCCGAGCCTCGGCCTCGATCACAGCCGCAATGTCGGCGGCACAATCGTGCAGGTCATCGTAGGCTGGTCCCCGACTCCGCCCGATGCCGCGCGGCTCCGGGCAAAGGACGCAAAAGCCGGCTTGCACCAGCGAGACGGCGATGGGACCGAAATCGGCCGCAGCGCGGCCGAGGGAAGGAAGCAGCACGATGGGCGGGCCGCTTCCCCCAATCAAAACGTCGAGCGTGACTTTGCCACGCTCGACGAGCTTGCGCTCAAAGCCGCTCGGCGAAGCGTCGTTGCCTTCCCCGGCCACGGCCAGCAGCCAACTCAGCGGACGACCTTGGCGCCTACCGACTTGAGCTGCCCGCGGATCTCACCCTCGTACTTGGTGAGAAAGTCTCTCGTCCCCTTCGACTTCTCGAAGGCCGGTTCCAGGAAGTTCTCCTGCACGTACTTCTTCCAGGCCGCGGTCTTGGAAGCCTTTTCGAGCAGACCCTCATAATAGGCAATCGCATCCTTGGGCATGTTGGGTGGCCCGACGATGCCTCTCGCCTGCGGCACGTTGGGGATCTTGAAGCCGGCCTGCTGCACGGTCGGGACGTCCTTGAACTCGGGCAGCCGCTGCTCGGCCACCTGGGCGAGCACGCGCAGCTTGCCGCTCTTGAGCTGAGCCAGCGCCTCGCCCGGATCGATGATCATGAGCTGGACGTGACCGCCAAGCAGCGCCGCCAAGCGCTCGCCGCCCGAGGGAAAGGAGATGAAGGCCCAATCGGCACCAGTCTCATTCATGATCATCTGGCGGATGATGTTGTCGCGCGAGGTGATGGAGCCGCCCGACTGCTTGAGCGTGCCCGGCTTCTCCTTGGCGGCGGCGACGAACTCCTTGAGGGTTTTGTAGGGAGAATCGGCGTTGGTGACGATCAGGCCCGGCTCCTTGACCATGAGGGCGATAGGGGTGAGATCGAGCAGGCGGACCTTGTCGGCCTCCTGAACAAGCGGGCCGGCCAGCCACACGTTGGTGAAGACAGCCAGCGTGTTCGCATCTCCCGCCTTGCTCGCCATGTAGGCCGACGCGGTGGCGCTGCCGCCGCCCGGCTTGTTGACGACCTGGATGCGCGAGGTGGTGAGCTTCTCCTTCTCGATGACGTTGACGAGCGCGCGCCCGAACACGTCATTGCCGGAGCCGGGGCCCCCGTGCACGACCAGCTCGATATTGGCGGCCGGCTTGAACTGTGCCAGCGCCGAAGCGGGCACCATCATGGCACCGACAAGCGCTAGCCCGATGCTGAGAGTCCGTCCAAACATATCGTTTCCTCCAAGAATTCCCGCGAGGCTTGTCTCAAGTCCGGCCGCGGTACCGGAGTGCCGGTTCCGGCGACAGGTACTCTACCCCAGACAGGCGAGCAGGCAATAGTGCCGATCACCGCACCGCCGAGATAGGCCGGGTACGCCGCTTTTTCAGCAAGCCGCTGCGATCAGGCGGACTTTGCCTTCATCTTCTCGTAGCGTCCGGCGCTCACGATTTCCGCCAATGTGCCATCCGGCGAACGGAATTTGAGCGCACCCTCGCCCTTTTGGGAAATGATGGTTCCGCCGTATTGCTTGATTTTTTCGGCGAAGGCCTCCTGGTCGGCGACCTCGAGGCCCCAATGATGAATGCGCGGACCCGGCCCCGCGAGCTTTGCCTCCGGTGCGTCCTCGCTGTCGTACACCATGAGCGCGAGATCGGTTTCACCGTCGCTCATGTGGCGCGAGACGTGCTGGCGGCTGTGCCCGGTCTTGCCCTGCTTGAAGCCGAACACGTTCTCATAGAACCTGGTTGCCTTCTCGAGATCCTCGACCTTGAGGGCCAGGTGCACGATCCGCGACACCTTGCTCATGCCCTTCTTCTTGTAGCGGCCGACCTCGACGATCTCGGCGAGGTTGCCGTCGGGTGCCCGAAACTTGAGCGCACCCTCGCCGCGATCGGAAAAGATCGTGCCGCCGTTCTCCTCGATCTTCTTGATCGTCTCCTCCCGGTTCTCCACCTCGATGCCCCAGTGGTGGATGCAGGGTCCTGGACCGGAGAGCTGCGCCTCACTCTCGTTCTCGCTGTCGTAGACCATCAGCGCAAGATCGATGTTGCCGTCGGTCATGTGCCGGGAGACGTGCCCACGGGCGTGGCCCGTCTTGGTCTGATAAAGGCCGAACACGTCCTCATAGAAGCGCGTGGCCTTGTCCAGATCGTTTACCTTGAGCGCAATGTGGACGATGCGGGCCATGTCATCTCCCTTCCTCAGTCGAGCGTAGTTCCTGCCGGATGCCGCCCGTTAAACCGCAAAGGCTACGTCCTGTAAATAAGCGCTTGACCACCGGAGACGCGGCTAAAAGCCTGTGTTTGAAGGGGGCTTTTGCGATTGTCAGCTCCCGCTGTAGTCTGGCGCACGGGGCATTATGAGAGGACGCCGATGGGCCGAACGCTGTTCGACAAGATCTGGGATGCACACCGAGTCGCCACCCGGGCCGACGGCCGTGACTTGATCTACATGGACCGGCACGTGCTGCACGAGCTGCACGCACCGCACGCCTTCGAATGCCTGGAACGTGCAGGCCGCCCTGTTCGTCGCCCCGACCTCACCTTCTCCGTCCAGGACCACACGGTGGCGACTCGGCCCGGCCGTACCGATACGACCAATCCCGATGGCAGCGAATTCCTGAGGGCCATGCGCGAAGGCAGCCGCCGTCACGGCATCCGCCTGTTCGACATCGACGACCCCGAGCAAGGCATCTGCCACGTGGTGGCGCCCGAGCTCGGCATGGTCCTGCCGGGAGCCACGCACGCCGTGCCGGACAGCCACGCCTGCAGCGTCGGCGGACTGGGCGCTTTGGGTTACGGCTGCGGAACGAGCGAGCTCGAGCACGTGCTGGCCACACAGGTCATGGCCTTGAAGCGCCCCAAGCGCATGCGCATCCGCCTCGAGGGGCGCCTTGCACCTCAGGTGACCGCCAAGGACGTCGCACTGCGCATCATCGCCGAGCTCGGCGTGGCGGGCGGGCGCGGTTTTGCGGTCGAGTACGCGGGCGCCGTGGTCCGCAACATGCCGATCGAGGGGCGGCTCACGCTCTGCAATCTGACCATCGAAATGGGCGCCCGCACCGGGCTCGTTGCGCCCGACGAGACCACCTTCGAATGGCTTGCCGGCCGACCGTGGGCGCCGCAGGGAGCCGAGTGGGACGCGGCGCTCGCGCGATGGCGAACGCTCAACAGCGATGACGACGCCCAGTTCGACACCGACCTCGAAATCGACTGCGCCTCGCTTGAGCCGCAGGTGACCTGGGGCACGGACCCGAGCCAGGTGATCGGCATCAGCGGGCGCGTTCCCGACCCGGGGCGGGCGGATGCCTCGCGCCGGGCCGGCATGGAGCGGGCGCTCGCCTACATGGGACTTGAGCCTGGCGTCCCGCTTGCGGGCCTTCCCATCGACCGCGCGTTCATCGGCTCGTGCACCAACAATCGGCTGTCCGATCTCGAAGCTGCGGCCGCGGTCGTGCGGGGCCGGCGCGTCGCGCCGGGCGTCAAGGCGATGGTGATCCCGGGCTCACAGACGGTGAAGAGGCAAGCCGAGGCTCGCGGCCTGCATCAGGTATTCCAGGCAGCAGGGTTCTTCTGGGGCGAGCCGGGCTGTTCCATGTGCGCCGGCAGCAACGGCGACCGCGGCGAGCCGGGAGAGCGCTGTATCTCCACCACCAACCGCAATTTCGAGCATAGGCAAGGAACGCGGGTACGCACCCACCTCGCCAGCCCGGCAACGGTCGCAGCGGCAGCCGTGGCCGGCCGGATCGTGGACGTGCGCCAGCTTGTCGGAGGGACGGCCTGAGGATGCAACCCTTCACCAGCGTCACGGGAATCGCGGTTCCCCTCATCCAGGACGACATCAACACCGACCAGATCGCGCCGGTGCAGATGGCGCGCGCGCTGAAGCCCGACTACGCGGATCTGCTGTTCAAGCGGACCCGAACCCGCCCCGATGGCAGCCCGGACCCCGACTTTCCGCTCAACAAGCCGCAGTTCCGCAATCCAGCGATCCTGGTCACCGGGCGCAATTTCGGCTGCGGCAGTTCGCGCGAGGCTGCCGTGTGGGGAATGCTGGCAGTCGGTATCCGCGCCATCGTGGCGAGGAGCTTCGCCGACATCTACCGCGAGAACTGCCTGCAGAACGGGCTTCTGCCCGTGGAGCTCGCTCCCGAGGTGGCGGCCGACTTCGAGCGGCGGGTGATCGCGGCCGACGGCAGCGCCCCCTTCACGATCGACCTGCTCGAGCAGCGCATCCGCGGTCCGGGCGGCCCCGACATCGCCTTCCGGATTGGCGAAGCCGATCGCATGCGGCTGCTCGAAGGGCTCGACGACATCGGCCTCACGCTAAAGCACGCGGACGAGATCGCCGCCTGGGAACAGCGAGTGGCCAGGGAGGCTCCATGGATGCAGACGGCGCGCGACCGGCGCCGCGCATCGGGAGAAACGGCATGAGCCTCAGAAAGCGGTTGAGAGAGCTGATCGCGCGGCCCGGCCTGCTGCTGATACCGGGCGCCTACGATGCCATGTCGGCGCGCATCATCGAGGCCGAAGGCTTTCAAGCGGTGGCCTGCGGTGGCGGGGTGACCGTCGGCAGCCTCCTCGCCCAGCCCGACACCGGCCAGTGCAACATGCGCGACTACGCCGACAACTATGCGCGCGTGTGCGCGGCGGTCGAGTTGCCGGTGCTGGTCGACGGCGATACCGGCTTCGGCGGGCCCAACAACGTGCGCCAGATGGTGAGAGCGTTCGAGACGGCCGGCGTCGCAGGGCTGTTCTTCAGCGACCAGACCTTTCCCAACCGGTGCGCCTACCACCCCGGCAAGTCGGTCGTTCCGATCGAGCAGATGCTCGCCAAGATCAAGGCCGCCCTTGATGCTCGCCGCGATCCCGATCTCCTGATCGTGGCCCGCACCGATGCCGCCTCGGTGGAGGGCGTCGATGCCGCCATCGAGCGCTGCCAGCTCTTCCTCGAGGCTGGCGCCGACATCGCCAAGCCGCAGACGCTCGATACGCCCGACGAGATCAGGCGTGCCATCCGCGAGATCCCCTGCCCGCACATCGTTACGCTTTCGCAGATGGCCGGCAGGAAGCACCTGGACTTCGGCGATCTCCAAGCTCTCGGCGTTGCGGCGGCGACGCTGCCGTCGGTGACCATGTTCGCCGCCGCCGAGGCCATCCGCAGGACGCTGCGCGGCATCAAGCGCGACAATACCCTCGCCAACATCGATCGCGACCTGATCCCGCTCGCCGACTATTATCAACTCGTCGGGCTTAAGCGGCAGCTCGAGCGGGAGCGGGCCTACGACGAGGAGGCCGACGCGCTGGTGAAGAGGCGGGCCGCCCGGCGCTGATTGCGCCTCGCGGCGCCGGGAAGGCAGCAACCGATGACGAATACCGACCTCCTTTTCGAGCTCAGTGACGGCATCGGTCTCATCACCCTCAACAGACCCGAAGCGCGCAATGCGCTGACCTTTTCAATGTACGAGCGGTTGGCCGAGATCTGCGTCGGTATCGAGCCGGCGGGCGAAGTGAAGGCGCTGATCATGACCGGCAGCGGCGGCAAGGCCTTCGCTGCCGGAACGGATATCTCGCTGTTCCGCGACTTCAAGACCGCGGAGCAGGCGCTCGCCTACGAGCGGCGCATGGACGAGGTGCTGACGGCGATCGAGACGTGCCCGGTGCCGACCATCGCCGCCATCGCAGGTGCCTGTACCGGCGGCGGAGCGGCGATCGCCGCGAGCTGCGATCTGAGGATCGGTGCGCGCGATCTCAAGTTCGGCTTCCCCATCGCGCGCACGCTCGGCAACTGTCTTTCCAACGCCAGCCTGTCGCGCATGGTGGCCCTCATCGGACCGGGCCGGACCAAGGAGATGATCTTCACCGCCCGCCTGATCGAGGCCGAGGAAGCGCTGAGACTGGGCCTCGTGTCGGAGCTGCATGCCGATCACGCCGCCGTGCTCGGGCGCGCGCTCGAGCTTGCGCGTACGCTATTGAGCCATGCTCCGCTGACATTGCGAGCCACCAAGATCGCGTTGCGGCGCATGCGCCTTGCCATGTCCGGCGGATCGGACGAGGACCTCATCACCATGTGCTACACCTCAGAAGACTTCCGGGAAGGGCTCGACGCCTTTCTCGCCAAGCGCCCGCCCAGATGGAAGGGCAAATGAGGGCAGAGCCGCAAGGCCGCCGAACCCAGGGACCGCTCTCAGGCATGCGGGTGATCGAGCTTGCTCACATCATGGCCGGTCCCGTATGCGGGCTGATGCTGGCCGACATGGGAGCCGACGTCATCAAGGTCGAAAAATCGGGCGGGGGGGATGACTCCCGCCGCTTTTTGCCCCCCGACATCAATGGCGAGGCCGCCGCCTTCATGATGCTGAACCGCAACAAGCGCGGCATCGTGCTCGACCTCAAGAAGGAGGAAGGCCGTGACGTGCTGCTCAGCATGGCAGCGCGCGCCGACTGCCTGATCGAGAACTATCGGCTCGGCACGATGGAAGCCTTGGGGCTCGGCTACGAGAGGCTGCACGCCATCAATCCCGGGCTCATCTACTGCGCGATATCGGGCTTTGGACGCACGGGGCCGCTTGCCGACCGCGGCGGCTTCGATCTCATCGCGCAGGGCATGAGCGGGCTCATGGCGATCACAGGCGAGGGCCCCGGACAGCCGCCGGTCAAAGTCGGCGCACCCGTTTCCGACATCACGGCCGGCATCCTCGCCGCCATGGGTTGCGCGGCGGCCTATGCCCACAAACTCGCCACTGGCCAGGGCCAGAAAGTCGACACCTCCCTTTTCGAGGCCGCCATTACCCACACCTACTGGCAGTCGGCAATCGCCTTTGCCAGCGGTGTGTCGCCCGGGCCGATGGGCTCGGCCCACCCCCTCAACGCGCCCTACCAGGCCTTCCGCACAGCCGACGGCTGGATCAATCTCGGCGCCGCCAACCAAGCCAACTGGGAGCGGACGCTCAAAGTGATCGGCGCGGCCGAGCTCAACGACGACCCGCGCTTTTCCAGCAACAGGAACCGAATGCTGAACCGCGAGGCGCTGGCCGAGATCCTCGACCGGTATTTCGCCACACGCACCACCTCAGATTGGATCGCCCGGCTCGAGGAGGCTGGCGTGCCGGCGGGCCCGGTGCTCTCCATTGCCGAGATGCACGCCCATCCGCAGACACAAGCGCGCGCCATGGTCGTCGAGACCGAGCACCCGGTGGCCGGCCGCGTCAAGGCGATAGGGTTGCCGGTGAAGTTCAGTGCCACGCCCGGCAGCAACGCACGCCCGGCCCCGCTCTATGGCCAGCACACGCGCGAGGTGCTGGCCGAGTACGGCTATGGGGCGGAGGCCATCGAGCGGCTGATCGCTCTCGGCGCCGCCGACGCTGCGGACGGAAAACCCTAATTTCCGAACAGTCCCGAGAACACGTCGAGCGGGCCGAACGGGCGCGGCGGGCGGGTGCGTGCCTCACGCAGCGGCTCGTAGTCGCCCGTGCTGTCGGGCCGCTCGGGCGGGAGCGGTCGGCCGGCGAGCGCCGCCGCGACGCGGCTGTCGTGGCCATAGGGGTCGGCGATCCAACGCAGCACACCTTCGTCATCCACCATGGCCGTGAAGTAGGTCACGTGCACCGGGATGCGGCGGGTGAGCTCGATCTGGTTGTTCTCGCTGCCCTCGTTCACCAGCCGCCTGACCTGCGCCGCCGACCAGCCCTTGTCCTCGGCGAGCAGGATCTCGGCCAGGCGAACAGGGTCCTGCACGCGCATGCAGCCGTGACTGTAGGTGCGCACCGGCCTGTCGAACAGTTCACGTTGGGGCGTATCGTGCATGTAGACGTCGTGCTTGTTGGGGAAGCGGAACTTGACGACGCCCAGCACATTGCCCGGGCCCGGAGGCTGGATGAAATCGAACTGGCGGATGTCGACCCGCGTCCAGTCGATCATGCTTGCATCGACCGGGCGGCCGGCACGGCTCACCCTCAAATTATGGCGCTCCAAGATGCGCGTATCGGTCACACCGAACCCGAAAAAGCCTCCCCCCGTCGGCCGCAGGTAGGGGAGGATCTCCTTGATCTTGATCGAGTTGGGCACACCCCAATCGGGGTGGAACACGATATAGCGCATGTCGGCCGAAAAGATCGGGGTCTGTGTGTGGGGTTTGCCGACGACGATCTTGGCCGAATGGATGAGCTTACCGTTCTTGACCACCCGCATGTAGAACTCGGGGATGTTGTCCCAGACGTAGAAATCGCCGAGCGTTTCCGGCATCCAGCGCCAGCGTTCCATGTTGACGATCAGGCGCTCGATCTCGGCGAGGTTGCTGCCGCCGACCGGCTGCCCGTTGAGCGCGCTGCGCGTGCGGGGACCGACGATGCCGTCATCGATAAACCCGTTCTCCCTCTGGTAGGCCTTTACCGCCGCATCAAGTTCCTCGTCGAAGACGTCCTGCCCGGTTGCCTCTCCCTTGAGCCCGAGCCGGCGACGCAACAGGGCGACATGCGGATGGGCGATGCCCATCTGCAGATTGGGGCCGTCCGGAAGTTTCACGTCTGCCGGATCGTCGCTCTTGGGCTTGGCGGCCGCACCGCGTGCTTTGAGCAGCGCTTGGCGCAGGCGCTCGAACTGCACGTGCTTGGGATGCAGCGAACGCAAATAGGCGTCGGGCGCCGATGCGGCGGCGATCTCCTCGAGCACCTTCTTCGGATCGCGCAGCGGCGGCTTCTGGTCGAAGTTGCGGCTGATACGGGAAGGCTCGACGCGGCCGCCGCGGGCATGACGCGCATATTCTAGGACGGCGAGCCCGAGCTTGATCTCGGCCTCCCCCGCCGTCTCGAGCGATGAGGGGCTCTTCGGCAGCTCGAAAGCGGCCGCCGAGAGGCCCCAGTCGTCGGCCCTGGCAATCTCGGCCATAGCCGCACGGGCCTTTGCCGTAAATCCGGTCTCGGTCACCCACAACGGCGGCTCGCTGCGCTCGGCATAACTGGCGGCGAGGGCCTGCCAGTCGCCGCGATCGACGCCGCGAGCAGGAGATTGCGAGAGCTTGTCGCGCACGTAGGCCACGATCGGATGGGCCGGAGGTCGCATGGGGGCGGCGGGCGCCACGCCATCAGTCGGCGCCTTGGGCTCGGCGGGCCCGGCCGCAGGCGCCGACGGCGGCGTGTCGCGCCCACCCGCACCAGAGACGGCCGGGGCGGGCTCGCCGGCGCCGGATGCACCGGGCTGGTTTGCAGCAGCCTCTCGGTCGGCAGCGCTCGCCGCCTTGGTCGGGCCGGATTGGCCGGCCGTCTGCGCCAAGACTGGGCAAGGGATCAAGAGGCCGGCCAGGATCGCTGCGCCGTACGCCCTAACCGTCCGTCTCCGGGACATCGCAACATCTCCACGCTTCAAGCCGTGCGTGCCCTAGATGGTACCGCTCGAGATGACCGTATCATGACCATTTCGGATAGATTCTCGGTAGAGATGTACCCGACAAAGCGCTGTTCCCGGTCGAGAACGCCGACGATGCCTTCCGGAGCTCGCGTCAGCGTCTGATAGATGCTGTCGAGACAGGCGTTCTCGCGCACGGTGGGGACGTTGGCGTTCATGATTTCGAGCACCGGCGTTTCTCCCCCCCTCTCCTTCAAAGCCTCGATGAGCGCCCGCCGGGTGAGCATGCCGCGCAGCCGCCCGCCGCCGTCAAGCACGGGAAACTCCTGCTGGGTCGTTCGCAGCAGCAGCGTAGCGGCATCGTCCGCCGTGGCCATGGGCCCGAGCGACTGGAAGGACGTGATCATCGCGTCCGAGGCGAGATAGCCGCGCGTCAGGTCGCGGGCCTGCACATAGCCCGCCTCTGCGCTGGCGGCGAGGAAGATGAAAACCGCGATCAGCACCAGGAACGGGTTGCCGAGCAGGCCCAAAAAGCCGAACAGGATCGCGATACCCTGGCCGATGAGAGCGGCGACCTGCGTAGCGCGCGCGTAGCCCAGGGGCAGCGCCAGGAGTGCCCGCAGCACGCGACCGCCGTCCATTGGGAAGGCGGGAATGAGGTTGAAGACGAGGAGCGCCACGTTGGCGGCTGCGACGCGCGCGATCAGGCTCGACTCCACGTCATCAAGACGCGCAATCAGCCCCATGTCGAACTGTACGCCGATCACGATCACCAGCACCGCGGCGATCAGCAGGTTTACGGCAGGGCCCGCCAGGGCCACCACGATCTCCTGGGCCGGCTTCTCCGGCATGCGCTCGAGCGATGCCACGCCCCCAATCGGTAACAGCGTAACGTCGGGCGTCTTGATGCCGTACCTGGCGGCGGCCAGGATATGACCGAACTCGTGCAGCACGACGCAAACGAACAGGATGGCGATGAACAGGACGCCCGAAAGTGCCTCCTGCGGGCCGCCCTGCATCCAGTGAACGACGGCGACCCAGCCGAGCAGGAGAAAGAAGGTGGGATGGATGCGGACGGCGGTGCCCCCGACGTGGAAGAGAGTGAAAGAGCCACCCATGAATTGCGCTCGCCTCATCGACTGCTTGGCTGGAAGCGGCCCCACGCGGTGGGGTGCTGGCCAAGCCCATTCCTATAAGGCCAGCTTAGCGGGCGCCGCTGGTTTTGGCACGCCAGGAGAATCGCGGAAGCGACGCGGGCGGGACGCTCAGGCCGCCAAGCGCTGTTCGCCGTGCTCGAGCCGGGCTGCAGCAGGCTCACCCGCGTCCCTAGCCTCAAGGGCGGCGAGCGCCCATAGGAACGTGTTGGGATTAAAGCCCCACTTGGCGTTGAGCCGCATGCCGGCGGCGACAGCGACGGCCGGGCCGATCAGCGCATGACCCTTCTCGAGCAACCGGTCTCGAAGCCGCCGCACCGCAAACAGGCTGATGAGACCGCGGAAGCGCAGGAGCACCGCCACGCCCGCCGCCGTATTGCCGTTGAACTCCTGCCAGAATGCCGCCTCGATGAGGCGAACGTCGGCTTCGCCCGTTCCGTAGAGAACGGCGAGCGCCGCCCGCTCGCCGCGGATCAACTGCCGCATGGGGATGGCCAGATCCTCGGGCGCGACCATGGGAACGTCGGTCAGGTCGAACATGTTGGCCATGGCCGTTCCTCCTGTGGTCAGCCGCGCAGAGCCGCGCCGAAGACTGTCCACGGCGAGCCCTTCATCACGATGATCTCGATTGGGCGATTGCCCTCAGGAACGAAGTCGACGTCCTCGCCGAGGATCGCATGGTTGCGGTTGAGCACGTCGGAGCGAGAGAAGCGGTATTTGCGCCCATCGTCGGTGACGATCACGCCAACCCCGATATCCTCGCGGTATTTGCTGATCCTTCCGTACACGGCGCTCTCCATCGAAGCGGTTCGAGCAATCAACGCACACACTAGGCAAGTGCCGGTGATACGCTGATATTGCAGGAAAAACGGAGAGAGCGCTGTTCCGGGCGGGACAACAAAGCCCCCCTCGGGGAATCCCGGCCCGGGTTCCGTGACACTAAAGAAGGGCCCGCGGGATAAAGCGATCGTTAAGGGTTAATGCGTGTCCCAGGTCTTCGGCAGCTCGCTTTCCGGCCAGCGGCGCACGTTGATCCACACCAGCACGACGCCCACCGCAAAGGTGACCGCGGCGAGGATCTTCGCCTCCGGCGGAGCGCCCCCCACAAATAGGTTCAAGTAGAGCAGCCAGACCGCACCGCCCCCGCAGAGCAGCGCCGAAAGAACGAGCATCAACGTCTTTCGTGTGCGTGAGACTGGTCGCGATGCCATGAATGCTCTCCCGCTGCGGGTCGCCGCTTCCCTCTCAAGACCCGGCCTTGCGCGCGCCCGGGTCGCCCCCTACTCGCGCCGGAAGAACGCGTCGACCCGCATGCCCGGCAGCAGCGGCGTATTGCCCTCAAGGTCGATCGTCACCTCGAGCACGTCGACGTCGGTCGGCCGCCTCGGACCGCGGGCGCTGATGCGCGGCGCCGAGAGCGAAGGGGCAAGAGCTGCCACCTTGCCCTCGAATTCCTTGCCGGGAAAGCTCCCGCTTTTCACGAAGACCCGCTGTCCAAGCTTGATTTTGGAGGCATCGAGCTCGTCGACCTCGGCCTTCACCCGGATGAGCGAGAGGTCGCCCATGACGATCAACGGCTGCTCGGCCGCCGGCACCACGATCTCGCCCACCTTGGCGTGGATTTGGAACACCGTGCCGGAGATGGGCGACCGGATTCGGGTCTTGTCGAGCAGTGCTTCCGCCACCGCTACCTCCGCCCGGGCGGCGCTCAGCAGGGATTCGAGCCGACTCGGCGGCGGCACGTTGGACCTCGCCAGCGCCGTTGCCACCGCCAGGCGGTCCCGCTGCAGCCGGTCACGGGCGTCGGCGTAACGCCGTCGCGACTCGGTCAGCATCTGCTCGGTGACGGTGCCGTTCCGCCTTCCGGCCAGCGAGCGATCGAGATCGAAACGGGCGCCGGTCAGGCTGCGCTCGGAGGAGAATACTGCGTCCTCCGCACGTCTCACGTCCTCGCGGCCGGCCGGCGTCGGCTGGGAATCCCGCTCCTGCTTGCGCACCGCAGCCTCCGCCTCGGCCGCGGCGAGGCGCGCGCGGGCCTCCTGGTCGTCGAGCCGAATCAGCAGCTCGCCGACCTCTACCTTGTCGTTGACCTTGACCAGCACTTCCGCGATGCGGCCGGGCAGGGATGTTCCGATGAGGATCTCGCCGGATTTCGGCTCGACCTTGCCCGGGGCCGCGGCGATCCACGGCAGCTGCGGCGGCGCTGCCGGCGAGGCCGAGGGAGCTCTGCCGCCCTGATTGATCTGAGTGCTGATCGTATAGCCGGCAAAACCGGCGATCACCAGCGCAAGGAATACAGCCAGGAGCTTCATCATGCCGCTTCCGCCTCTTGCTCGCCGCCCTCAAGCGGACCTAGTGCACTCCGCCGCCGACATGGCCGCCAGCCGCCTCTTTTTGGGGCCGTTTGTCGGAATTGATGCGGCCGTCCTCTATGCCGAGGATACGATCGGCATAGCCCAACGTGCGATGATCGTGCGTGACCGCCAGCACGGCGCGACGGGGATCCTGCGCCACCTGCGCCAGCAGCGCCATCACCGCCTTGCCGTTCTCGCTGTCGAGCGCCGCCGTCGGCTCGTCAGCCAGGATTACCGACGGCGAGCCGGCCAGCGCCCGGGCGATTGCCACGCGCTGCTTTTCCCCGCCGCTCAGTTTGGCCGGATAGGAATTGGCGCGATGTGAAAGCCCGACCGCCGCCAGCGCCTCCCGAGCCTTCTCGTAGGGGTCGGCCGAGTCGTCGTCGCGCACGTCGAGAGCAAGGAGCACGTTCTCGAGCGCCGTCAGGGTAGGAAACAGGTTGTAGGACTGGAACACGAAACCAACGTGCCTGCGGCGCAGGTCGGCGAGCCCTTCCGAGTTCAGGCCCGCAGTCGAGAGCCCCGCGATCTCCACGTGTCCGCCGCTCGGCGAAAGAATACAGCCGAGGATCGACAGCAGCGTGGTCTTGCCGCTCCCGGACGGCCCCATCAGCAGTGTCAGCTCGCCGCCCTTGAGCTGCAGATCGATGCCCTTGAGAATCTTGATCTCGCCCGCGCCGGTGCCGAGCACCTTGACGATGCCCTTAGCCTCCAGAATGGCGCCGTTCGAGGTGGCTGCTGTCGGACCCTCTGCCATCCGGCGAACGCTCCCGCAAAAACCTTGTGCCAACTCCCAACCGGCCGAGCCCGGCTTGAATCGCCGCCCCGGAGCGGCAACAGAGAAAGCCGGTGGCGGCGCTACCTCTGGAACACCCCGGCCGGATCGATTCGGATCACTTTGAAGATTGAGGACATGGCGGCAATGATGCACATGGCGATGGTGACCGCAAACAGCGCCGCCGCCAGCCCCGGCGTCATGATGATCAGCAACGCGGTCGGCGGCGTCGCCCAGATGGCAAGCCCGCTCAGAGCCATACCGAACCCGTAGCCGAGCACGGCGCTGAGCAGGGCCTGGATCAGAATGACCTTGTTGATGTAGCCGGCAGAGGCGCCGAGCGCGCGCAGCGTGGCGAACTCGTTGAGATGGTCCTTGGTGCTCGCATAGAGCGTCTGGGCGACGATGACGATACCGACAATCAGCGCCAACAAGGCGCCGGCGATGACGGCGAACCCGGCCCCGGTCTGGAACATCCAATAGTCGAGGCTACGCTGGCGGAACTCCTCACGGGTGAGAACCTCGGTATCCTTGAGGCGGGCGGCAAGGTCGGCCCGCACTTTCTCGATGTCGGCGCCCGGCGCCAGGCGCACCAGCGTGTAGGACGCCTGTTCGGCGGACGCATCGATTAGCGAACGGGCGCGGTCGAGCGTTGTGAACACGTAGGGCATGGTGATAAAGGAGCGAATGCCGTGCGTCGCGGCGGCTATCGTAACCTTGTTGCCGTTGATCTCGGCGGTTTCGCCGATGCCCGTAACGCCCAAATCGGCGAAGTAGGTTTCATCGACGGCAACGGCGCCCGGCGCGTGCAGGGCATCGACGCTGCCCTGGGTTACATCCCAGGGCGAAAGCCCGCCCGTCCACCAGCTCGAGCCGACGAGCATGATCGCGGTGATGCCGCCGGCTGGCTTTCGCCAGTTGGAGAAGCCGACGACCAAGTCCTCAACGCTCGCCACACCGGGCGTCGACAGCGCGATGAACCGCTCGCGGCCGGAGAGCAGGGAAGGATCATCGAAGCTCTTGGTGCCGAAGGGAACGATCCAGAGATCGCCTTCGGTGTGGTCCATCATGGCGGCAATGGTGCGCTGCACGCCGAGATAGATCCCGCACTGCACGGCGAGCAGGACGACCGAAAACACGATGCCGACCAGGGTGACGACCAAGCTTAGCCGGTCATGAAACAGATTCCGATAGGCAATCTTCGGAATCATGTTGACCGACTTAGCACGCTTGCCAGCGCGCACGCCGGATGTCCATGCCATGGCCGACCCCCAAAGCGGCACAGCCGAGCTGCGCCCGGCCTCTTGCGCACGCGCACCGAGGCCTAACGCGCTGCCCGTGGCCCTACCTCATAAATAGCAATGGCCCTCACAAAGGGCCATTGCAGATGTTCTCCGCTATCTCGCGGCGGCGCTACTGTGGGCGCTGCTCGTCGCAGGGAACCGAGATCACCATACCGGCACTCGGAATAAACGCCTTGCAGTCGAGCGAGGCGGGCTGAGCCGTAGTGCTTCCGGTCGTGCCGCTCGAGGCAACCGCGCTCGAAGCCACCGGCTCGACCTTGGCTGCCGGCGCATCGCTGTCGGTAGTGGTCTTCTTGGCCACAGGCGGGGTCTTGGCAACCTGAGCGCTGGCCGCGACTTGAGCACTCTCGGCCTGCTTTTCGGCCTTGGCCGCCGCTGCCGCCTTCTTCGCAGCCGCCGCGCGGGCTGCCGCCGCGGCACGTTGCCTGCGAACCTGGGCCTCGTAGGCCTCCCGGCGGCGCTGTTCCTCGGCGGCCGCGCCGGCGGCCAGCAAGCCAAGTCCGAGGCCGACGCCCACGCCGATGGCCACGCCGCGGCCACCCGCTTGGGCTGGCGGCGGCGACAACGCCGGAACCATGAAAGCGGCGGCGGTGAGGGCGATAACGGTCTTCTTCATGGCAGTCTCCATCTGGTCCGAGTTCGTTTCTGCTCTGCAGCAACCTCGAACGTTAGTCGCCGCTGGTCATTGGTAGGTTCAATCTGCCCTAGTTCCTGCTCGGCCGCTGTTCCCCCTGGAACAACGGCGCTGGGCACTCAGCGCCGACGGACTGGACCCCAACCTCCTCGCGGAGCCCGCAACCTAGCATCATTATAGCCTGACTTCTCTACGGTGTCTTCACAAGCGTGCACCCGAGCCGTCCTTTTGGGATGATGACGGCGCCCAATCTCCTGCCAGTCTTGCGACAAAGTTAATTTGAACGGATCGTCCGGTGGCCGCCCCCCTGCGGCGCCCCCCCGCCCGCACACGCCCGTTTCCCCGGCCAGCGCCCTTTCCCCGACCAGCCCCAACGGTCGAGGAGCAGCCCAAGCGCGCCACGCCCGGCGTTGAGTTGTATTTGGCGTCGCTCCGTCTGTCTGTCTGGCAGCCCGCAACGGGCCCGCCTTTCTCCTGGCAGAGAAGTCGCAAGCTTTGTTCCGACTGGAACAGCGCGGGCGGCGAGCTTCAGGCAACTTGTTCATCACAACGTGAGCGGTGCTCGCGAATTCTTAGGGATTGGGGCGCAAAGCTCACCAGGCTCTGCCCCTCTGGAAGCCAACGATGAGGAGTGGAAACATGTCGAGGATTTTCAAGCGGGCCCTGGCCTCGGCGGCGGTCACAGCGGCGACCTTTTTCACCGTGTCGGCTTCTCAAGCCTCCGAAGCAACCGGTATCTGGATCGACCACACCGGCCGCGGCGCGGTCGAGATCGTAAACTGCGGCAACGGTTTGTGCGGCCGCGTCGTGTGGGTGCAGGACGCCGCCAACTCGGAAGCCTGCGGCATGCAAATCATCGGCAACGCCAAGCCGGTGGGCGGCGGGCGGTATGACAACGGCTGGATCTATGATCCGGACGCCAGCCGCAGGTACAGCGTCGAAATCACCCCGCTTGGCGGTGGCCGCCTTAAGGTGATGGGCTACGCCGGCTCCAAGTTCCTGAGCGAGACCATGATTTGGCGCCGCGCGCCCTCCAACCTAAAGCGTTGCAACTCGGCCTGAGCGTATCGTTCGTATGGCCCAATGGGCGCCGCGACCTTCGCAAGGTCCCGGCGCCCGTTGCTGTTCAGGCGGCCCGCTGCGCACGCGCCACAAACCAGGTCCGCTGCGGCCCGAGGCCCTTGATCTCGATCGGACCGTGCGCCTCGAAGGCATAGTGCGCTTCGATCCTCGCCCGTGAGGTGTCGCACAAGTGGATGCGTCCAACCTGGCCCGTCTGTTCCAGGCGCGCCGCCAGGTTCACGGTGTCGCCCCACACGTCATAGCTGAACTTCTTGGCGCCGATCACGCCGGCTAGCACCGGTCCGGTGGCGATGCCGATGCGCATCTCAACCTTTAACCCGGTTTCCTCGGAGAGGCGCGCCACCTGCCTCTCCATGTCGAGCGCCATGCGTACGAGCCGCAGGGTGTGGTCCGGAGCGGGCTCGGGGAGACCGGCGGCCGCCATGTAGGCATCACCGATGGTCTTGATCTTTTCCACGCCGTGGCGGGCGGCCAGCGCATCGAATTCGCTTACCAGGCGGTTGAGCAGGCCCACGACACCGGCCGCACCGAGGCGCCGCGATATGGCGACGAAACCCGAGATGTCGGCGAACATGATCGAAACCTCGGGGAAGCTGTCGGCGATTACTGCGCCGGGTCGGGCCTTGAGGCGCTCCACCACGCTGTCGGGCAGAATGTTGCGCAGCAGGCGGTCCGTTTCCTGGCGCGCCCTCTCGGCGAGCCGGAAGGCGTACCAGACGGTGGCCGCGATCAGCACCATGGTGGTTACCGCGGCCTGCAGGTAAAGGGAGTCGCGCAACTCCTGGTCGGTCGGGATCAGCGGCGCCTTGTCGGCGAAATAGAACCAAGAGGCAAGATGCAGCAGCAGGGCGGCGGAGACCGAGGCGATGATGAGCCTGATGCGGCCGAGCCCAAGCACGACGAACGCTCCGGCCGCGAAAACGAAGTACTGCAGGTGGATGCCCGAGTCCCGCCCGAGATAGGCGGTGAACGCGATCAATGCGAGGCACTCGCACACGAGGATCAGGATGCCGCCTGCGATCTCATGCAGGCGGTGCGCGAGCGGCACCAGCAGGGCCATTACCACGAGCCCCAGGTTGATGAGAATGACGGGGCGGTAGGTCTCGTAGTCGAGAGTCGCGTGCTGGAGCGCATAGCCGGCCGTGGTGATCGCGATCAAGAACGCGATCATGTTGAGGATCATCAGCCGCCGACGAACGTCCGACGGATAGCCGGCGGTGCCGAGCTCTGCCATCCAGGCGAGCCGGCGGTCGATCCAGCGCAGCGTGGAATAAAACGGCAGGCTGCGCCACCGGCGCAGCCGCCCGCGCGCCTTCATGGGGCTCAACTGGCGCCGCCACGGCAGCGGCCAGTCAACCGAACTCCGCCACTTGATTAAGTTCATCACAATCGCAAATGAATCGGTCGCCCTCGCGTGTTATGGCCCCCGAATCCTCAAGCAGCATGAGCGCCGCATTTACCTTTGGCCGGCTCGCGCCGAGCAGCAGCGCCAGCTCGCCCTGCGACATACCAAGAACCACCTTCGGTTTGCTCCCCGCCGTCGGCTGACCATGCTGCTGGCTGACTAAGCTCAGGAAATACCGCGCCAGCCTTACCTCGATGCGGTGCAGCGCGACACCTTCGAGTTGCAGATCGGCATCGCGAATGCGCCCGCACAGCAGCAGGATCGCGGCACGCGCCAGCTCCGGCGAGATTTCGAGGAAACGGTTCAAAGCCGCGCGCGACAGTGTCATGGCCTCCACCGCCGTCACCGCGGTGGCATCCGCGGTCCGTGCGCCGCCATCGAGGGTCGCGATCTCGCCAAACACGTCACCGGGTCCGGCGTGGGTGAACGACAGCTCGCGGCCTTCGAGTGACAGCACCGACAGCCTTACCCGCCCCTTGAGCACGAGGTAGACTTCGGTGCCGGGATCGCCGCGCGCAAAGATGGCTTGCCCGGCCGTAAACGACACCGGGCGCATCTGCTGCGCGATGCGATCGCGGTCCTGCTCCCCGAGCAGGCCGAAAAGCTTCGTCTTGGCAAGAAGTTGGGCAACGTCGGTCATGGTGCGCACCGGTCCCGGCTAGGAGCCGTAGTGTAGACGAACTACTGCTCGGTCACGAGGGCTGAGTGCCCAGGTTTGCGAGTGAGCTGCTGCCTGCCGCTGAGGGGCGGTCAGAGCGCTGGCGCGCTTGGCGTGCGCCGCCTGCTCCCCTAAGAGAGCCGATCGTTTCAGGAAGGGAAAACGGACATGGCTCTACTGTTGACCAACGACGATGCCCGGCAGGTGTTGACCATGAGCGATGCCCTCTCGGTGCTGGAAAGCCTGTATGAGGACTTGGGTCGCGGTCGGGCCGTTTACCGGGGTAGAACCGACCTCTTCATCCCCACCTCGGCAGATGTCGGGGACGACATGCCGGCCGCCTACCAGCTCAAGACGCTGGACGGAGCCGTGCCGCGCCTGGACGTTGGGTCGATTCGGGTGACCTCGGACGTTGTGGCTTTCCCCATCGTCAACGGCCAGCGCCGCCGGATCAAGATCCCTGCGGCCAAAAACCAGCGCTACGTCGGCCTGGTGTTCCTGTTCAGCTCGGCCACCGGCGAGTTGATCTCGGTGCTGCAGGACGGCTTTCTCCAACAGTACAGCGTGGGTGCCATCAACGGCATCGGCGCCAAGTACCTCGCACGCAAGGACGCGGCCCGTGTGGCCCTGTTTGGTGCGGGTGGCCAGGCCCTTCCGCAGCTCCTTGCCTTGAAAGAAGTCCGTCCCATCACGCGCGTGCAGGTTTATACGCCGACACCCGGCGAGGCGGCGGCCTTTGCCGAAAGGCATGCGGCCAACATGGGGCTCGAAATGGTCGCCGCGGTTTCCCCGGAGGAGGTGCTCGAGGGCGCCGACATCGTGGTGACGGCGACCAACAGCCGGGTGCCGTTCTTTCCCGCGGCCTGGCTGAAGCCCGGCATGCATCTGAGCTGCCTTCAGCGTGACGAAGCCTGCGACGATTGCTTCCGCACGCTGGACATCGTCGTGTTTCATACCCGCGCCAAGGAGCTCGAGTACGCCTCAACCGATTTTGCGGAGATGGAGCGCCGCCACCACTTCGAGATGCACGACCACCCAGAACGCGATCTTGACTGGAACGATTTTCCCGACCTCGGCGAGCTCGTCACCGGCAGGATTGCCGGCCGCAGCGACGACCGGCAGCGCACGTTCTTCCTCAACAGCACGGGGTGCGGCGCTCAGTATACCGCCGTCGCGCACCTCGTTTATACGCGGGCCAAACAGCGGGGCCTCGGACACCAGGTTCCGGCAGATTGGTTCGCGCAGGAGATCGGCTAGTCATGGCCCCGCCGCTCAGTCGGCGGCCACGAAGCCGCACGCCGGCAGTGCCTCCTCGAAGAACTCCGAGCGTAAGAGTCTCGGTGCCTGCCGCGCAGGGTGCCCCGGTGCGCGATGCGGCAGAGGGGAACGATGGACTGCCGGACGCTGACCCTTAGTTGGTCGGCGGCAGGAACAGGCAGATGACCTGGCCCTGGAAGATGCAGGCGTGCATGCGCCCGTCCGGACTCTCTCTCGGTACGATGTTTCGCGGTACCGGCTTGGTGCCGTACTCGGTGGTCACGATCATGACCGGAAGCTCGTTCGGGCTCGACGATACGAAGCTGACGCCCGTCACCGGGGCGCAGTCCTGACCGCTGCAGCATTCCGCCGGATACCAGTCGTGCGCGACAAGGGGTGTGGCCGACAACATTGATACGACCGTGGCTGTCAGAAAGGGAGCCAAAACCCTTTTGTTCAGCATGGCATTCCTCTTACGTCATCGTCTTCGTGTTTCACCCCCTATGAAGAATCCTTTTAGACAGATGCGCCGTAGCGGGGATAAATCGCCGCCCGCGGGACGCCAACGGACAACTCTGGTTTCTGGTTCCGCACAACCTGTCCGAGGGCGATTGTCCGGTGATTCGTGCGGCCTGTCGCCGCTTGGCGTGTGCCTTTTGTGCAAATGCGCCACAAAATGGCGCTGCGTGATGCGCGAATGCACACCATACCGTGAAACACTTCGGCCGCGTCGAATTGTGCTGCGATCGAGCGGGCAGACTCAGCGTGTCAGCGCCGCGCGGGCGTCGGCAGCGGCTGCATTGAATTTGGCTTCGAGGTCCCCATTGAGACCGCGGCAGCCGGCAACCACAGCCTCCGCCCAGGTCACATATTCCTCGCGACGCTTGATGTCCCAGCCCATGGGCGGGCTGCTGGCGAGCGCCCGCAGATTGCTCGTCTTGTCCGCAATCTTCAGCATGCGAGCGGCCCTGCTCTTGCCCGGCGTCGTTTCGATTTGAAGTCGCTTACGCTCGCTTTTGGGAAGGGACTTGTCGTCGGTCACCTCCGCCACGATGGAGGCGACCTCCTTGCCGAACAGCGTTTCGAGCTCCTCGCGCTCGGTGACGGTGTCCTCGAGCGTATCGTGCAGCCAAGCGGCCGCGATCAGCGCCGGATCGCTTCCGCCGGTCGCCTCCGTCAACAGCAGCGCCACCTCGGCAAGATGGTTGACGTAGGGCTCCTGGGCCACCCCCTTGCGCTTCTGCGCAGCATGTGCGCGCGCCGCGAAATCGGCCGCTCGTGCCACCAGTACGAGGCCGCTATCCGACCGTGATCGTGCGCTGCCTTTCCTCCGATTGCCTTCGCGCGACGTTTTCATCCGTTCTCCTATGCGCTTAGTTATCTGCTATGAGCACCAGTGCCGCCTTTTGCATAGTCTCGACCCGGAACATGTGACCGCGGCGACCGGCCACTCGAGTTTGGCCGTCGCCCGAACTGATGACGGAGTGGGCTTTTCATGGCAATCCCCGCGCCGACTGGCGCGCAACGCCAAGCGCAGGAACTGGTGGTTGCGCCTCAGAACGCCGATGCCGGTCTGCATCAGGTCGTCGTGGTCGGCGGCGGTGCGGGCGGACTGGAGCTTGCGACACGGCTCGGCAACAAGCTCGGCCGGCGCCGAAAGGCGGCGATCACGCTCATCGACAAAGCGCGCACCCACCTGTGGAAGCCGCTCCTGCACGAAGTCGCCGCCGGCAGCATGGACCTCGGCTTGCACGAGCTCGATTATCTGGCGCAGGCGCACTGGCACGGCTTCCGCTACCGCATTGGCGAGTTGAGGGGCATCGACCGCTCCCGGCGGCTGGTCCAGGTCGCACCTTTCTTCGACGACGAGGGCCGGCAGGTGACGCCCGCCCGCGCCTTTCCCTACGACACGCTCGTCATCGCCATCGGCAGCCTGACGAGCGACTTCGGCGTGCCGGGCGTCAAGGAGCATGCGATCGCGCTCGAAACGGCAGCGGAGGCGGAGCGTTTTCATCGCCGGCTGGTCAATGCCTTGATCCGCGCCCACGCCCAGTCCGAACCGTTGAGGCCGGAACAGCTCAACGTCGCCATCATCGGCGCCGGCGCCACCGGCACGGAGCTGGCAGCCGAGCTTCACAAGACGACGCGCCAGCTCGTCGCCTTTGGCCTCGACCGCATCGACCCGGAAAAGGACATCAAGATCAATTTGATCGAGGCTGCGGACCGGATCCTCCCGGCTCTGCCCGAACGGCTTTCCAAGAGCGCGGGCAAGCTCCTTGTGGAGCTTGGCGTGCACGTGCGGGTCAATGCCCGCGTCGAGGAGGTTCTGGCTGACGGCATCCGGCTGTCGAGCGGCGAGGTAGTCCCGGCCGAGCTCGTCGTGTGGTCGGCCGGCATCAAGGCGCCGGATGTTTTGAAGCAGATCGCGGGGCTGGAGACCAACCGGCTCAATCAGCTCGTGGTGCACCAGACGCTGCAGACGACGCGCGACGAAAACATCTTTGCCATCGGGGACTGCGCCGCCTGTCCGTGGCCGGAGCGAGGCGGCACCGTACCACCGCGGGCGCAGGCCGCGCACCAGCAGGCCTCTCACATGGTAGGTCAAATCCGGCGCCGTCTCGCCGGCCAGCCCCTTCGCGACTGGCACTACCGCGACTTCGGCTCGCTGGTCTCACTTGGCGAGTACACGACCGTCGGCAACCTTATGGGCTTCCTGTTAGGCCGCAACCTGTTTGTCGAGGGCCTGTTTGCACGGCTCATGTACAAATCGCTCTACAAGATGCATGAGCTTGCGCTGTACGGACCCGTCAAGGTGACGCTCGACACCCTCGCCCGGCTGATCACGCGCCGCACGGAACCGCAGGTGAAGTTGCATTAGGCTGCTAGCTGATGAGCCGCGTGCCGGCCATGTAGAGGATGCCGCCTGCGAACAGCACGGGGAGCGGGTGCAGGCTACGCCACACCAGCAATGCCGTTGCCGCCCCCGCAATCGCCCAGCCGAGTGGCCCGGTCTCGGCCGCGCGTAGAACAGCGATAGCGCCCGCGAACAGCAATCCGGTGCCAACCGGTGCCAGCCCACGTTCGAGTGCGCTGTGGAGGCGCGTGCCGCGGTAGCGGTTCCACACTCGGGCCGCAATGAAGCAGAGGATCGAGGACGGCAGAAAGATGGCAATGGAGGCCACCAGCGCCCCGGTCCAACCGGCAACCTTCCAGCCCACCAGGGTCACCACCGTCGCGCCCGGCCCTGGCGCGGCGCGCGAAATCGCGAACAGATCGATGAACTCGCGGGGTGTGAGCCATCCGTGTACCTCGATCGTCTGGTGGTACATGGGGGCGAGAATGCTGCCCCCGCCTCCGATCGACAACAGCGACATCGGCACGAAGACGAGGAGCAGCGTCCACAGATGATCGTCACGCACCGGCCGCCCCCTTGTGCCAAGCGATCGCCACGCTCACCGTAGCGAGGCCGAGGATGACGGGGATCAGCGGCAGGCGGAGGAAGCCGACCATCACCACGATGGCGGCAATGACGGCGACCGGAACGAGACCGGTTGCGCTCGTGCGAAGCGACTTGACGCCGACCGAAGCGAAGAGGCCGACCGCGGTGGTCGCCAAGCCATCCATAAACGACTGCAGCGTCGCACTCGTGCCAAACTGCCCATAGACGCTGACCAGCCCGATGACCGCAAAGAATGGCACGAGCAGAAGGCCGACGAGTCCGGCCACGGCGCCGCCGATGCCGCGCATGCGCTGCCCAATGTAGACCGCCATGTTGGCCATGTTGATGCCGGGCAGCACCTGAGCGAGCGTCAGACCGCCCAGGAACTCTGCCTGAGTGAGCCAGCGGCGGCGCTCCACCACCTCCCGATGGACCCAGGCGACGAGACCGCCGCCGAAACTGAGCGAGCCGATGTGGAAGAACAGCAGGAAGATCTCGGTCAGAGAAACACGCACCGTTGGCAAATCCGACTGGGCTTGCGGCCTCGGCTCGTCGTTCATGGAAGCTCCCTTTGGCTGTCGTCACGCCCGTTCATGGTCGTACGACCGCTGAACGACCGTCAACGATATCCCGAGTCGCGGGGGACCACGGGACTGCCGGCTGAGCACACCGCCCGACGGGCGCGAGCCGCGAAGTATCGAAGGCCCAACGGACCGCTTCGACGACGACGCCGGCACTGCTCATCCTTGCCTCGGACACATCCGTCGTGAGCCCAGCCTCGACGGCGGCCGGCGTGGCGCATACGTCGTATACGGCCCGGCTTGGGTCGAGGAAACGCTCCACACCGGTGTCTGCTCGCCATTTCCCCTGCCCCCCTGGGCTTGTCGTCCAGGTGTCATCAAGCGCCCATATGGTGCCGCCCGACTTCTCTCGACCGGGATTGGAGGGCATCATGCGGACAAAACTTGCGCTCGCGGCTCTACTCATATGCGGCACGGCGGAGGCCGCCGACTTTCAGGTGCTGACGAGCAAGGATCCCAAACTCGCTTGGAAGTCGGTGGAGCTGCCCGGCGGCAAGACCGCGAGCTACACGCTCGGCATTGGCTCGGGTGCCTATCGTCACCCGAGCGACCCTCCAAACGTGATCTGGACGATTGGCGACCGCGGCCCGAACATGACGTGCGGGGATGCCGCCAAGCTGATCGGCAAGGAGGTGGCGGACGCCTGCAAGAAGCTCAAGGACGGACGCGTCTACCCGACACCCGAGTACGTACCGTCGATCTACAGGGTCGAAATCGACCGCGCGGCGGGAACCTTCAAGCTGCTCGACGTGATCCCTATCAAGACCAAGTCCGGCAAGCCGGTGACGGGTCTGCTCAACCCCCAGACCAAAGCGACGCGCGACACCGGCATGGACCTCGCGGGCAATGTGCTCCCTTACGACCCCGACAACATCGACCTCGAGGGCATCGTGCGCCTCTCCGACGGGACGTTCTGGATCGGTGAGGAGATGGGCCCCTCCGTTGCTCATGTCTCGGCGGATGGGCGCCTCCTTGAGCGCTACGTTCCGGCCGATGCGGCGGAAGATTACAGGGGCTCGGAGGCCGCCATCGTGGCGAGCCTGCCCGCGATTCTCTCCAAGCGCCAGGGCAACCGCGGTATCGAGTCGATCGCGGTCTCGCCTGACGAGGCCTTCCTCTACTTCATCATGCAAAACCCGCTCGCCAATCCCGACGCCAAAACGTATCAGCAGGCCAAGAACACGCGACTGTTCAAGTTCGAGCGGGCAACGGGCAGGCTCCTGGGCGAGTATGTATATCAGCTCGACGATCCCCAGAGCTTCGGCCTCGACCCCTCGACCAAGCAGAACGATCCGCGCATCTCGGAGCTGACTGCGCTCGGTACCGATCGGCTCCTGGTGCTCGAGCGCACCGAGGGGACAACGAAGCTCTATGAAATAACGCTCGCAGGCGCCACCGACATCCTTGGAAGCAAGTGGGACGACGCCTCCACGAGCCCCTCTCTCGAGCAGGAGAACGATCTCGCCAAGCTCTCGATCACAGCGGTCAAGAAGACGCTGCGCTTCGACAGCGCAAAGGACATGAAGGACGCGCCGGTCAAGATCGAGGGCGTGACCTTCCTCGGCGACGGGGCCATGGTGATGATCAACGACAACGATTTCGGCATCACCGGTGCGGAGACGAGCATTGTGCTCATCAAGGGCGCGGTGAGCGCCGACCCTGCCGTCTACAGGAAGTAGGACGAGAGCCGCCGGATCATGGCGCCTGCCCGAACAGAATCCGGTCAAGCGACAGCGCGCCGCCGCCGTGCACGAGGAAATAGAGCGCAGCGGCGGCCCACAACAGCGTGTATTCCATGCCTTGCGTGTTCCAGAACCAGCCGCCGACGCGCCAACGCTCGTAGCAAGAGACGGCAAGGAACACGGTGACCGGGAGTGCCGCGGCGCGCGTGAAGAGACCGACCGCCAGCAACGGGCCGGCGACAAGCTGCGTAAAGGCAATCAGCGGCGCCCAGAGCCGGCCGGGGCGATAGCCCCACGTGTCGAGCGCCTCCGCCATTTGGGTGAGGCTGCGGATGGGCCCGCCCGTGTCGGGGAAGAGGCCGAAGGCCATGCGCAGCCCGTGCGGCACCAGCGCAAGGCCGGTCAGCACACGCAACAACGCCTCCGACCAGGGCGCGAGGGCGGGGGACAGGTCGACGAACTGCGCCAAAAGAAGATGGGCCTCGGGCATCGGAGGGACGGCCAGGTGGGCACACGCACCGTTCTAGCCCAAGACAGCCGCGCCGTCCCGCCGTCGGCGACCTCAAAGGCCAAGTCCGGTTACTGGACCAGCTCGCCCTCCATCACGAAGCGGCGGTCGGTGGGTCCGGGAAAACGCAGGCGAAAGGTTCCGGCGCCCTTGAGCTTCTCCAGCTTGCCCGTGCCGCCGACCACCTGCCACACGCCATTGTCGAGCAGCTTCGGCTTGCCCTCGGGGCCCGGCACGAACACGGCACGGATCTCCCATTTGACGTACGCCTTGCTACCGTCGGCCGCAGCAAACTCGAGATAGCCGTGCGGCTCGCCCCCGACGCCGGGTACGACGTCGTGAACGCCGTATTCCTGCACATTGGTACCGGCCAGCGGACCCTGGCCCTCGGTCTTGCCTTCGCGCCGGACGAGCAGAAAGAAGCGTTTGCTTGAATCGGCAAAGTCGAGCCGAATGGCTTCTTTCTGTGCTACGACAGCCTCGAACTTCACGGGGTCTGCCTGCACCGGGTATGCGAATAGGAGCAAGGGTGCACCTACCGCGCTGATCTTCCAGAATGGGCCCATGGTGCTCTCTCCTGGTTTGGCGAGACGGCTCATGTGGCCGAAGTCCACCAGACCGCGGAACCGCCGTAACGAAGGAAGTCCGAAAGGCGAGCGAAATTTCCGCGAAACTTGGCTCCGAGAACGTGTTGGAGGAAATTGCAGTGCGGGAACGCGATGGCGTATCATTGGCTGCCCTCAAGCCGACCTCTCGGATGTCGGGCCGTTAGCCAGTCGACTACGGCAAGGATACCCATGCCTGCACTGTCGCGCCGAAGCGCCCTCCGCATGGCTTTACTGGCCGCCGGACTGCCGCTTGCGGCTGTTCCTGGCCGCGCAGCAGACGAGCTGCCGCTCGCCATCAAAGGCTACGACCCTGTCGCCTATTTCACCTTGGGCAAACCGGTGCGCGGGCTAGCGGAGATCGCCTATGAGTGGGACGGACAGCGCTATCTCTTCGCACGCAGCGGGCACCGGGAGCTGTTCAAGGCCGACCCCGTTCGCTATGCGCCGCAGTTCAAGAACTTCTGCGCCATGGCCCTGGCGAAAGGCGTGCTGGTGGAAGCCGATCCGGAGGCTTGGCTGATCAGCGACGGCAAGCTCTATATCTTCGGGGGACCGGCCGGACCGCACTTGTTCCAGCAGGACCTTGCCGCAAACATCGCCAAAGCCAACGAGAACCGGACGCTCATCGAGAAGCGATAGTGCTGAGAAGCGATAGTGCTTAGTTGGCCGCCGGCCGCCCGCCAGGCTCGCTGCCGTAAAGGCCGGCTTTGCGCATTCCTTCCCGCAGATGCTCAAGGTCGGCCGCACGCAGGAATTTGCTGCCGAACCCCTTGGCATCGAAGGTCGGATCCGTGCGGCGGATCGTGGCCACGGCGCGCGCTGCATCCTCGTGCCGTCCGAGCTGGGCGGACGCGGCCGCCAGCATCGCTTGACTGAAGTGCGCAACGCCGGTCTTCTGAATGTTGAACTCGGCTTGCCGAATGGCAGCCTCGTAGCGCCGTTTCAGGTAATAGGCGAGGCTCAAGGCATTGCGGTCGAAGGGGCTGAGCTCCGGATCGATGCGCTCGGCAAGCTCCAACGCCTCAATGGCGCCATCCGTCTGCCCGAGCCACATCAGGATGTTACCGAGGCCGGCAAGGCCCCGCGCATCGCTCGGGTTGACGGCCATCGCCCGCTCGATCTCCGCCTTCGCTTGTTCGTATCGCTGATGGAAAAGATGCACACGGCCGAGCACGACCCGGGCGCGCACCTCCGTGTCGTCGTAACGAAGAGCCTTGTTCGCGAACTCCTCCGCGCGGGCCAGAACGGCCGCCGGCGATTCCGCCCACCCCATGGAAACATCGACGTAGTAGCTCTCTGCGAGTGCCGCATAGGCAGCGGCGTAGCTCGGGTCGAGTTCCACCGCTCGCCTCAGCAGCCCGCGCGCCTCCACGATGTCGCCGCGCGTGGGCCGGGCGAGCGCCGGCCTGGCGCGCAGGACATACTCGTAGGCTTCGAGGTTGGCGGCCGGCTTGGCAGACACCCGCTGCTGCTCGAAGTGGGCGACACGGGAGGCAAGCGCGCCGGCGACCTCGCTGGCGATCTTGTCCTGCAGGGCGAAGTAGTCGGAGACTGCCTCCTCGAAGGTGCCGGACCAAAGCACGCGGCCATCGCCATCGACGAGTTGGAGCGCGACGCGCATCCGATCGCGGCCGTGGCGGACGCTGCCCTCGATGAGATAGCGCACGGCAAGGGTACGGGCGATCTCTTCGGGGCTCGCCGTTTTGGCCTTGTACGGGAGGACGGCATTCCACGACATCACCGTTAGCGCCGAGAACCGGCCGAGCCTGTTGATGATGTCCTGCGTCAATCCATCGGCGAGAAGCTCTCGACCCTGCTCGCCATTTCGGGCGAGGAACGGAAGCACCGCGATGGCGGGTCTCGCGCCGGCTTCGGCAACCGGCATCAAACCTTCGCCAGTGCCAGGTGAGCGGGTTATCGGCCCGACCGTCAGCAATGCCAACACGCTCGCAGCGACGACGACGCTCAGCAAACCGGCAGTCGCAAGCTTCGGTCGCGTGAGCCAGCCGGCAGGCGTTACCAAAGAGCTTGCGCGCTCGGGTGGCAAGGACGCCCCCGCCGATGCACCGCCTTCGACCGTGGCCCACGAGGTGCGCGCACTGCGAGAGAACGGCATTGGCGTCACGGCAGCCTCGAACCGATAGCCGCGGCGCGGCACCGTGGTAATCAGGTGCCGACCATCCTCGCCCAGCGCGCGCCTGATTTCGGTTATGCTCTGCACCAGCGCATCGTCGGTGACCGCGAGGTCCGGCCACACCGCGGCGAAGAGCTCTTCTTTGGACACGAGGCGGCCGGAGTTGCTGACGAGGTGACGGAGCACCGAAAAGGTCTTAGGCCGAAGCGCCACGTCGGCCCCGTCGCGGAGCAGGCAGCCGCGATCGAGGTCGAGGACGTAGCGATGAAACCGCAACTGCCCTTCGCGGGTTTGCACCTGGGTCTCGGTATCGCGACTGCTCATGGTGCCGGCATCCCTTAGCGCCACAGTCATCAAAGGCGGACTTCGCCGAGGTAAACGCTGGCGCCGAGGGTGGCCTCGAGCATCCGAGTGGGGCGGCCGGAAGATGAGATCTCGACAAGATAGGCGCCGGAGTTCTCCTCGAGCCGGTCGAATTTGAAGTCGCCGTAGGTATCGGTCCGGGCGGTCGCGACCACGGCGCCGTCCTTGAGAAGTTTGACCGAGGCACCCTCCACGCAGTCGACGATGCCGTTCTTCTCCACCGACACCGAACCGCCGATGAAGCACGTCGTGTAGCGCCACAGGTTACGGTAGTAGACACGCGGTTTGGTGCCGAGCTCCGGCCGCATGACCTCGAGGTTCTCGGAGCGCGCCATTTGCTGCATCTCTTCGTCCTCGACGAACACCGCGCGCATGGCGCCCGTCGGGCACGACTGGTGCCCGCGGGTCTGCCGCCACCCCTGGTCGATGAGGTGGGCGTCGAACGGCCAGGCCTGGGGAAGTTGCAGATCCTCGTTCCACCAGATGTGGCCGTAGGGGCAGGCATCAACCAGGTCCTTGCGACCCTTCGCCTTGACTGGGTCGATCAGCACGATGCCGTCGCTGCGTTTGCCAATCACACCCTCGCCGGCTGCCTTGATGCACGGGGCCTCGTCGCAATGGTTGCACATGGTCGGCACATAGGCGATGTCGATCATCGGGAACTGGCCGCGCTCCTTTTGCAGGATATTGATCCACTTGTGCCCGTGCTTGGGCATCGGCGCCGAATAGCCTGGCCACTCATTGCCGATGTACTCGTCCATGGTCGCCAGCGTGCACAGGTTGCAGTTGGTGCACTCGGCCACGTCGATGATCATGTTCCACTTCTTCATCGGTCTCGTTCCTCAGCTCCCCCGCGCAGGGGGAGAGGGCATATTCACTTTGCCGGCACCAGCCTGGCTGCGCGAAGCGCGCGCTTGACCTCCGCGTCCTTGTCGGCCTCTGCGAAGGCCTCCGACAGATGCTCGGTGCGGCCGTCCCACAGTGCGATCTCGACCAGCGCGTTGGCGCCGGCCAGGGCATGCGTCGATCTCGTCTGCGACTTGTGGGGGGTGAGCAAGTTGAGACAACCGCCGCGGTCGACTGAACGGCCGGGCTCACCCATCGGGTCATAGACGGCTGAGGACTCATAGCCGTGAGCGACGCCACGCGGCAGCCGCTCGGTCGGCAGCGCCGCACAGATCACCGCGCCGCGGTCGTTGTAAACCTTGACGAGATCGTGCTTCTTGATCCCGCGCTCGGCCGCGTCCTGGGCGTTGAGACGGATGATCCAGTAGTAGTAGCCGCCGATCCTGACCCGGTGATCCTCGATATTGAGCAGGAAGCTGTCCTTGCCGTCGCCTTGAGTGTGGAACGAGTACTTCGAGTGCGGGGTGAGCAGTTGCAGCGGATAGCGCTCATAGAGCGCGCCCGAGCGGGGCCCCTCCCACGACGGTTCGTACTTGACGATGGGTGGGCGCTCGGGATCGTTGGCACGCCTGAGGCTGCTGCATTCGAACTCAAGCTTGCCCGACTGCGTCTGCAGGCCCTTGAGATACTCCTCGGTGTAATCGGAGGGCAGCGGTTGCGCCTCTGGCACGTCCTTCTTTCGGTTCTCCCAAAACCAGCGGAACGATACCGGTGCGCGCAGCTTTTCTTTCTCAGCCGGCACCACGTAGTAGCCCTTCTTCAGAAACTTCTTCCAGGTGATCGCCTTGGGCAGGTCGGAAGCATCGAACAACCGCTTCACCCAGTCGATCTCGTTGATGCCCTCCGAGAAGTAGTTGGCAAGACCCAGACGCTTGCAGATCTCGTTGAAGATCCAAAAGTCTGACTTGGATTCTCCGAGCGGGGCTATAGCCGGCGCCTGAAATACGATGACCCGGTGGTTGAGCTGTTGCTGGCCGTGATGGCCATAGCCGCCGAGCCCTGCCCACTCCGAAATGTCGACGCGTTCGAAGTTCGTGCAGGCGGGCAGGATCACGTCGGCGAACTTCGCTTCCCCTTCGAACCAGATCGACTGGTTGATCACGCACTCGAGGTTGGGGGATTGATACATCCGGATCCATCGGTTGGTGTTGTTCATCGTGGACAGGATCGAGCCCCCATACTTGTAGAGCATCCGTACCGGTGCATGGCCGGGCGCCGGGTAGACGAACCTGGCAAACTGATGCTCGATCGACTTGCCGATCCAGGGATAACCCTCGGCCCTGCCCTCCAGGATGGCCTCCGGCATCCAAATGCGCGGGATGCGCTGGGCGTTTGAGCTCATGGAGGGCAGCTGGGGCATGCGCTGGTAGAGTTCGACCGGCATGGCCGTATTTTCCAGATCGCCCGACATGCCGCCTTCGGCGTAGCCGGGGAAGTAGAAGTTGAAGTCGAGCGGGCAGCCCCATTGCAGGTTACCCATGTTGATGCCAGGCCGCCCCAGTCCCTGCATGGCGATCAGGCACACCATCACCCGTGCCCATTGGATCCCCGTCTGGTTTCGGCAGGCCCCGCCGTGCCCGTTGCCCCAGCCGCCGGGCGCCAGGTAGACGCGCTTCCTGCCCCATTCGCGAGCGAGCGCGCGCACGTCCTTTGCCGGCACGCCGGTCTCCTTTTCCTGCCACTCGGGTGTCTTCGGGATGCCGTCCTCCTCACCCAGGAGATAGGCCTTCCACCTGTCGAAACCGACGGTGTGGGTCGCCACGTACTCCTTGTCGTAGAGGTCCTCCTTGATCCACACGTAGGCGATGGCCATGGCCATGGCGACCGAGGTTGTGGGTCTGGGCGCGAGCCACTTGCCGGGCAGGAACTGGGCGGAGGCGTTGTAGTAAGGATCGATGTGGACGACCTTGATGCCGAGCTTAGGGTTCTTCAGCCACTGGCGGCGCACGGTACCCTCCTGCGCGCCGTAGGAGCCGGAAGTCGACTCCGGATCGGCCGCCCAGAATACGATCATGTCGCAGTTTTTGAGACAGTCCTCGACGGTGCCGTAGGTCTCCGACTGGCCGACGCGCAGCGTATGGCCCCAGTGGTGGACGGCGCCCCAGTACCACCCTTCCCACGAATCCGGATTGTGGTGGACGCGGGTCATGCCGACCGCGTTGGCGAAGCGGAAGAGCGCCGAGAGGTAGTAGCCGATATTGCCCCAGGTGTGGTGCGAGCCGTGGGAGACGGCAATGGAGCCCGGCCCGTGCTGGCGCTTGCAGCGCTTGATCTCGCCGGCGACGATATCGAGCGCCTCATCCCAGGAGATGCGCTCATAGCCCGACTTGCCGCGGTTCTCGGGGTTGCGCTCGCCGTCGGGATCGAAGTCGACCCGCTTGAGGGGATGAAGCAGTCGGTCGGGCGAATAGACGATCGACTTAGCGTTCTGGCCATGGGGTGCAAGTGTCGTCTTGCGCGGCGGTGTGAGCTTCACTCCCCGCGCCTCGATGGTCCACGAAGGGCCGTCGCTGTCGTCGAGGTCGATGGGCGTCATGCGCACAATCCGCCCGTCCTTTGCATAGACGAAAACCGGTCCGCCGTTGGTCATGTTGCAGGTGCGTATGGTGCCGTCCGCGAGCCTCGTGCCGAACCTCCAACCAACGCTGCGGCTCATCATGATGGTCTGTGCCCACCAATTGGTAAGGTCCTCCGGGCCTTCGATGGTGAGCTTGAAATCCTTCTGCGCGTTGATCTGGCGGAGCCAGTCGATGGGCGGCGTCAGCAGTGTGGCTCCTATTCCCGCGTTCTTGAACGCGAGTGTCACGTCCGCCTTGGGATGCAGGCCGCGGCGGGAGGTGACGACGCCGCCGCTCACCTGGAACCACCGTCCCACCTCCTCGTCCCGCGCCTTGATCTGGGCCACGAGATTGCGCTCGCGCAGCCGCGCGCGGAAAGCCGGGTAACGCCAGGCCACATACTTGAGCAGCAGGAACAGAACCCAAAGTATGATCGAGAACTTGAGCGCTGCGAGCGGCACGGGCAACCTCCTTGTCGTGCGCTGCCTTCCGACGGCAACCGGACCAGGGCCTCACCGGCAAATGTTAGTTGAGGGTCGTAATCGACGCCACCCAGAGGACGAAAGTACCTGCCCGCTGCTCCCGGTAGCGGTCCATCTGAGGGCCGTCGCTTGACAACTGCGCAGCAGCGTTGGCACGGTCCTCGGTAAGAAAATAAATAAAACGACAAGATCGATGGGGAGGAGGCCATGCAGGTCGGGATACCGCGCCGCTGTGCCATTGCCGCTGCGCTCATGGGCGTTACGGTCGCCGGCGGGGCTTTCGCCGCCGACTTTTACAAGGACAAGACCGTAGAACTCATCATCTCGACCGGTGTCGGCGGCGGGCTCGACACCAACGCGCGCATCGTCGCTCGTCATCTCGCAAAGCATATCCCGGGTAGCCCGACGATCGTCGCCAAGAACATGCCGGGCGCCGGGCACGTCCGCGCCGCCAACTATATCTACAATCAGGCGCCGCAAGACGGCACCGTGATCGGCACGCTGATCCCGGCCTTCGTGATGGCCCAGGTGTTGAAGAGAAGCGACTCGATCCAATTCGATGCGGCCAAGTTCAACTGGCTCGCTTCCACCTCAGCCAGCAACTCGACCGTCTATGTCTGGAAGGCGACCGGCGTCAGGACGATCGAGGATGTGAAAAAGCGTGAAACCCTGATGGGCGGAACGGGAGCCGGATCCTATACCTCGCTCTATCCACTCATCCTCAACCACGTCATCGGCACCAAGTTCAAGGTCATTGCCGGCTACAACAGTACGGCCGAGATCCGCCTCGCCATGGAGCGCGGCGAAGTGGAAGGCCGCGCCGGCAACAATATCAACAGCCTGCTCGCAGAGAACGCCGACTGGCTCAAGGACGACAAGATCGTCCTGCTCGCCCAGGTCGGACTGGAGCGGGACCCCCACTTCACGGATGTGCCGCTGATGACCGAATTTGCGCGAACCGACGAGGAGCGCGCAATCCTCCGACTGTTCTCGGCCGACGTGGTGATCGGCCGACCATTTCTGACCGCGCCGGGCGTGCCCACCGAACGTGTTGCCCTGCTGCGCAAGGCCTTCGTCGACATGGCCAAGGACCCAGCCTATCTGAAGGAATCGCAAGCGGCCGGCCTCGACGTTGCGCTGGTCGAAGGGGCCAGGGTTCAGAAGACCGTCGAGGAATTGGTCGCCACGCCGGGCGAGATCGTGGAAAAGGCCAAGCTTGCCATCGACACCAAGGGCCTCGCAGAGAAGGCTACGGATGGCAAAACCAAGTGAAGTGGTGGGACAGGAGCGCCGGAGATAGTCTCGATGACGGTCAAGACCATCGAAGCGGGGACCACGGCGGATGCCTACCTTGCCCTCCTCGCCGACCGCGGTGTGGACCGTCTTTTCGCCAACGCCGGTACCGATTTCGCGCCGCTGATCGAAGCGCTGTGCAAGGCCCAAGCCATGGGCAGGCCCGCTCCAAAGCCGGTGACGGTGCCGCACGAGAACGTCGCCGTCGGCATGGCGCTCGGCTATTACCTGAAGACCGGGCGGCCGCAGCTCGTCATGGTGCACGTCAACGTCGGCACGGCCAATGCGGTGGCGGGGCTGCTCAATGCCTGGCGCGCCAACATTCCGGTGCTGTTCACGGCCGGCCGCACGCCCTACAGCGAAGAAGGCTCACTCACCGGCAAGCGCACCGGCGAGATCCACTGGCCGCAGGAAATGCGCGACCAGCGCGCCATGGTGCGTGAAATCGTCAAATGGGACTATGAGCTCCCCAATGCCGAGGTGCTCGAAGCGGTGCTCGACCGCGCCATCAATCTCGCCATATCCGAGCCCAAGGGGCCCGTCTATCTCACGCTCCCGCGCGAAGTGCTGGCCGCTCCGATCGCGAACTTTACCTATTCCTCGCCCTCGCGACGCGCGGCGCCGTCGCCGCCCCACCCCGATCCTGCCGCCATCGAGCGCGCCGCCGAGTTGATCGCGCGCGCGGAACGGCCGCTCCTGATCACGTCGAGCGCAGGTCGCGACGAAACGGACGTGAGCAAGCTGGCGGCCCTGGCCGAGAGCTTTGCCATCCCCGTTACTCAGCGCAAGCCGCGCTACATGTGCCTTCCAACCGATCACCCCATGCACCTGGGCTTTCAGCCCGACAGCCTGCTCGGCGAAGCGGATGTGGTGATCGTCGCCGAATGCGACGTGCCCTGGATCCCGGGCAGGAAGGCGCCGGCGCTCGATGCCAAGGTGATCCACCTCGGCGTCGACCCGATCTTCGCCAGCTATCCGCTGCGCGGGTTTCCTTGCGATCTCGCTATAACCGGCTTGCTCGGCGCCACCCTGCCGCAGCTCACCGAGGCGCTTGCCTCGCGCCAGGCGGGGGCGCGCGACCGCATCGAAGCGCGGCGCAGGCGACTTGCCGAGACGCGTGCCGCAGAGCGCAGGCGATGGGCCGCCCTGCTCGAGAAGAACCGCGACGCTGCGCCGATGCATCCGGCCTGGATCACGCACTGCATCAACGAGGTGAAAGGCGATGATGCGATCCTCGTCAAGGAATCACCGCTTGTCTTCGAGCACCTGACGCTCACCAGGCCCGGCACCTTCTTCAATGTCGGCGCGGCGGGCGCGCTGGGCTGGGGCCTCGGCACCGCGCTGGGGCTGAAGGCAGCCGCGCCCGACAGACTCGTCGTCTGCACGGTGGGTGACGGGGCCTACATGTTCGGCAATCCCATTTCCGCCCACTATGTCGCCAAGGCAGAAGGGCTGCCGATCCTCACCGTGATCTTCAACAATCAGATGTGGGGCGCGGTCAAACGCAACACGCGCGAGGTCTATCCCGAAGGCTTCGCCGCACGGAGCGACCGCGAGCCGCTCACCTATTTCGATGCGGAGATGCGCTTCGAGCGGGCGGTCGAGGCTGCCGGCGGCTACGGCGAACGCGTCAGCGATCCGGCGGAGCTGCCCAAGGCCATCGAACGGGCGCTCGACGCGGTCACCCGAGAAAGACGCCAGGCGCTCCTCAACGTGATCTGCCGCGGACCGTCAGCGGGATGAAGGTAGTCGGGTGCAAGGGCTTGATCGGCAGCTCTCACCTCCCGCACAGGATTTGTCACCTACCCATAGTACCGATGACGGCGCTGCGCGCATCCGGCGATACCCTCACTCGTCGGTCACATCGATCCACACGCCGCCGGGATCTGCCATCTGGTACTTGCCGCCGGCCTGAGCGGCAAAGAAGCGCTTGCGCGCCTCGGACTCCTTGCTGCCGCCGAGCGGCATCGGCATCAGATACGTGTTCATGCCCGAGGTGATGCGGACGTGCTCCTTGAAGGCGTCGATGTTCTCCACCTTGAAGCCGATGTGGTCTGGACCTGGGCGCTTGATGCCCATACCTTCGAAGATCGAGATCGACCACGGCAGGATGGACAGCGTCACCCGGCCGTCGCTCAAGTGGTGGCCCGGCGCACCGCTGCGGTTCACCGGCTTGAGCTCGAACACGGACGCGTAGAACTCCGCGCACTTCTCGGCATTGAGGGTGCGGATCGCGAACTTGTTGAGGTAGCGGTCCTGACTCCAGCCCTGCGCCGCCTGCTCGGCGTAAACCCCGACCAGCTTGTCGCTCTCGCTCTTCTGCGCAAGGTCGAACACGTTGCCGTCCGGATCGTGCGCGCTGTAGGCGGCAAAGGGCCTTGTGGAGGGACGCTTGACGATGCTGGCCTGGGGAAACTTGGCCCGCGCCCGCTGCATGACGAGCTCAATGTCGTCGACTACCATGCCGAAATGGTCGAGGCCGCCGACATAGCCGTCGCGCAGCGGATTGATATTGAGGCCGACGTAGCCGTCACCGACGGTGACGGCATTGAGCGGGCGGCTGACCTTGCCCGAGGGCTTGAGCCCGAAGTAGGCCTCGTAGAACTTGGCGAGCATCGGATAGATCGGGCTCACCATCGCCATGTGATTGATCTTTGCGAACATCCTTGCGTCTTCTCCCTTTGATCGGCCGCCGGCTCGAACGGTCCGGGGTTGGCACGTCGCAGGACACGCTCATCCCATACTGCAGCGAGCCTCAATGCGCGGCGTGCCGACCCCTGTCGACGCCTCGAGGATGCTGCGATCTTGCACGCATTCCCGCCCGTTGTCAGCCGCAGCGCGGCCTGGGCTAGTTGGCTGGCGATCCGGCGCCATCCAGACGCTTAGCGATGGCCTCGAGACTCGGATTCTCCCTGGCAATCCAGGCCTCGAGATCGCGGAAAAACTGCCGCTGCTCGGCGGCCGTTTTGTGGACGTCTGCGCCCGGACCGCGGGCAGCGACGCCAACGCCCCAACGCGGTCCGAAGCTGTAGACGGCTCCGTACATGGCCTTGGCGGTCTTCTCGCCGACCCCGGCGGCGCGACTGGCGAAATAGAAGACCTCGTGGGTCTCCTTCCAGCCGCGCGACTTGGTTTGGCAGTAGTAGTCGTGAATGACGGCGGCGGCGCGGTACTTGCCGGTGAACGGCGGGTAGAGAACCCAGAAGAACTGCGGCAC
>DATLZB010000012.1:0-94198 GCA_035574175.1 Hyphomicrobiaceae bacterium | reverse complement strand
CCGAGCACGACGTGCCACTTCGTGTAGTCGTACTTCACCCGCGGGTCGCCGAGCAGGTAGGGGAACTGGGTGGAGCCCGAGGTGCCGAGAATGGTGAGCCCATCCGGCTTGGCGGTCGCCGCGAACTGGTTCGTGCCCGTGATCGAGCCGCCGCCCGGCACATTCTTCACGACAATCACCGGCTTGCCCGGCAGATACTTGCTCAGGATGGGCGCGTTGAACCGCGCCCACACATCGGAGCCCCCGGCAACACCGAACGGGATCACCCATTCGATCGTCTTGCCGCTGAAGTCGACCGCGCCGGCGGGAGCCGGCCCCGCGGCAAGGGCCAAGGCGAGGGTCAAAGCCGGCACCCATTGCCAATAGAGTCCTGGCTGCATTCCTCTGATCCTCCCCGGCGCGCATTATTCTTAAACCGCAGAATGCGGGTGCGAACGGACCGCTCGCTTTTGAGCAGATTACGCAGATAAGGGTATCAAAGCTACCCCAATCAGGTAACCGCCGTTCCGCCCGCCAATACGGCGGCCGCCGCTGCGCTCGCGAAAGCGGCGGTGCCGAGCGGACCGCCGAGGTCGGCGGTGCGTCGAGCAGGATCAGCAAGCAGCTGATCGACGGTCGTTTCGATCGCCCCTGCCGCCTCGGCGAGGTCGCGCCGATCCTGCCGGTCGGCGAGCCAGTCGAGCAGCATGGCCGCCGATAGCATCAGCGACACGGGGTTTGCCTGGTCCTTGCCGGCGATGTCGGGGGCGGAGCCGTGCTGCGCCTGGGCGACGGCGTACTCGCTACCGGCATTGAGGCTGCCGGCGAGGCCGAGACCGCCTGCGAGTTCGGACGCCTCGTCCGACAGGATGTCGCCGAACATGTTGGTGGTCACCACCACGTCGAAGCGGGAGGGCTCGCGGACCAGCAGGGCGGCCATGGCGTCGATGAGCACCTCCTCGAAGGCGACGTCGGGGTAGTTTGCCGCCACATGGCGGACCTCGGCCAAAAACAGCGCCTCGGAGATTCTGAGCACGTTAGCCTTGTGAACCGCCGTCACCTTTTGGCGCCGCCGGCGAGCGAGATCAAATGCGCTCTGGGCGATACGGCGGCAGGCGCGGCCAGTCACCTTGCGAATGGCAAGCGCCATGCCGGGCTCGGGCATGAACTCGCCGGAGCCGACCGCCATGTTGCGGTCGGCGTAGAACCCTTCCGTGTTCTCGCGCACGATGACGAGGTCCATGGCGCGGCCAACGTGGGGCACGCCCCGGCGGGTGCGGGCCGGGCGAATGTTGGCGAAAAGATCGAGCTCCTTGCGGAAGGCGGCGGAGACGTTGATGCCCCCGTGCTCGGCCGGCGGGTAGTCGAGGTGCGAGATGGGCCCGAGGATGGTGCCGGCGGCGCGGCGGGCGGCCTCCAATACCGTGGCGGGCAGCGTTGAGCCGGTCCGGCGGTGGGCTGCCCAGCCGATCTCCATGTGATCGAAGGCCAACCCTAAATTGAACCTGCGATCGACGGCGCGGAGCAGGGTGAGCGTCGCTTCGGTGATCTCAGGACCGATGCCGTCCCCAGCCAGAACAAGAATGTTCATGGGTGCTCGTCCGGACACAGGCCTACCGACGGTACGCACAGGTGCTCGCGCACCAGGTCACGATAGGGCGCCCTGAATAGGTACGATTCGATACGCCGTTACAACATTGGCATGCTTTCGGACATGATTGCGAAAGGAAAAGCCACGGTTCCGCCTCCCTCGTGCCGCGAGAATCGGGCACGCTTCGCTCATGCTGCAATTTGCGCGAGCGTTTCACCCGACCTATGCAACCCGGCAGGTCGGAGCTCTTGGCCTCGCCGCAGTTCTCGGCGGGTTGCTTTTCCTCGTGAGCATGATGTGGGCGCCACCTACAGCGACTGCGATCACCGGGTCGGCATATGCGATCGACGGCGACACCATCGCGCTTTCCGGTATGCGCATCAGATTGTTCGGGATCGACGCCCCGGAGCTTGACCAGACGTGCGGCGGTCATCGGTACGCTGCTTGGCCCTGCGGGCGATGGGCGGCAGCGCATTTGGCGCGGCTCATCGCCGACGGTGGCGTCGTGTGCCATGCCAGGGGACACGACAGCTATGGCCGCGTACTCGGCGTTTGCACAGCGGGCGGGCATGAGATCAACGCAGAGATGGTGCGTGCCGGCTTGGCGTGGGCGTTCGACCGGTACGCGCACAGCTATGTCGCGGACGAGGCGGCGGCGCGTTCGCGCGGGCTCGGCATCTGGCGGGACTTGGCCGAGCCTGCCTGGAGCTACCGTGCCCGGCGTTCGGTCGGTAGTGGCAGGTAAGGGGGCGTTAGGACATCGGATCGGTCAAGCAAGGGGAGCCATGACCTGGTCGATCATTGCGCGCGAGGAGGAAACGGGGCGCGTCGGCCTCATCATCTCCGCCGACGCACTTGCTTGCGGGCCTTACATGTGCCGCATCGCAACCGGCGTGGGGGCCGTCGCCAGCCAGGGTCTCATCAATCCGCTGCTCGGACCGCAGGCGCTGGCGCTGCTCAAGGCGGGAGCACACCCCGAGGAGGCAGTACGGCTGCTGGTGACGGCGGATGAGGGGCGGGACCTCCGTCAGCTCCACATCATGGATGCGCGTGGACACGCGGCTGCCCACACGGGCACGGCGTGCACCCCCTGGTGTGGTCACGAGATCCGCGACGCCCTTTCATTAGCGGGTGACGGTCTTGCCGGACCCGAGGTCATTGCGGCTGCCGTTGAGGCCTACGGGGACAAGGACGGCAGACCGCTTGCGCAGCGACTGATCGCGGCCATGCAGGCCGGGGAGAAGGCGGCCGGCAATGGGACCAACCGGTCGGCGGCGCTCCTAATCCACGATCAGGAAGAATATCCGCTGCTCGACCTGCGGGTCGATGATCACGCCGATCCACTCACCGAGCTCGCTCGACTCGAGGCGGTTGCGCGGGAGCGCTGGATCCACTTTCGGCGCGTCCTGCCGAGCGAGGGCCGGCCCTACGGCTTCACCGATCGCGCGCGCATCGAGGAAGAGGTCGCAAAGTCTATCGCGGCGGGCTACCACTGAGGCCGATTTGGGCGTTCACGTCTTGAGGCGGTAGCCGGTCTTGAAGATCCACGTGATGATGGTGAGACAGGCGCCGAGAAACATCAGCGTCATGGCGACGCTTACGCCGACGCTGACATCGGCGATGCCGTAGAAACTCCAGCGAAAGCCGCTCACGAGGTAGACGACCGGATTGAACAGCGTCACGGTCTGCCAGAAGGGCGGCAGCATGTTGATCGAGTAGAACGTGCCGCCCAGGAAGGTGAGCGGCATCACGATGATCAGCGGCACGATCTGGAGCTGCTCGAAGCCGTCGGCCCACACGCCGATGATGAAGCCGAACAGGCTGAACGTGACCGCGGTGAGGACCAGGAAGGCGAGCATCCAGAGCGGATGGGCGATGGTGAGCGGCACGAACAGGCTGGCGGTGGCCAGAATGATGAGGCCCAGCATGATCGACTTGGTGGCGGCCGCACCGACATAGCCGATGACAATCTCCAAGGGTGAGATGGGTGCGGACAATAACTCGTAGATGGTGCCAGTGAAGCGCGGAAAATAGATGCCGAAGGAGGCGTTGGCGATGCTCTGCGTCAGCAGCGAGAGCATGATCAGGCCTGGCACGATGAAAGCGCCGTAGCTCACCCCCTCGATCTCGGCGATGCGCGTGCCGATGGCTGCGCCGAACACGACGAAATAGAGCGAGGTGGAGAGCACCGGCGAGACGATGCTCTGCATCAGCGTGCGGAAAGCGCGCGCCATCTCGAAATGGTAGATCGCCCGTACTGCGTAAAGGTTCATCTTTCTCTCTTCACGAGGCTCACGAAAATGTCTTCGAGCGAGCTTTGCGAGGTGTTGAGGTCTTTGAAGGTGATGCCGGCGGCGCTCAAGTCGCGTAAGAGCCGCGTGATGCCGGTGCGCTCGGCCCGCGTGTCATAGGTGTAGACGAGCTGATGACCGTCGGCCGCCAGCTCGAGCCCGTAGGCGACAAGCGAGGTGGGAATCTCGGAGATGCGGGTGTGCAGATCGAGCACGAGCTGCTTTTTGCCGAGCTTGCGCATGAGCTCATTCTTCTCTTCGACGACAATGAGCTCGCCCTTGTTGATGACGCCGATGCGGTCGGCCATCTCTTCGGCCTCTTCGATATAGTGCGTGGTCAGGATGATGGTCACGCCGGAAGCCCGCAGCGCACGAACGATGTTCCACATGTCCTTTCGGAGCTCGACGTCGACCCCCGCCGTCGGCTCGTCGAGGAACAGGATTTGGGGCTCGTGCGAGAGCGCTTTGGCGATCAGCACGCGCCGTTTCATGCCGCCCGAGAGCGTCATGATCCTGTTGTCCTTCTTCTCCCAGAGCGAGAGCTCCTTCAGAACCCTCTCGATGTGAGCCGGGTTGGGGGGCAGACCGAACAGGCCCCTGCTGAAGGAGACAGTGGCCCATACTGACTCGAAGGCGTCGGTCGTCAGTTCCTGCGGCACGAGCCCGATCAGCGAGCGGGCCTTTCTGTAATCGGAGATGATGTCATGACCAGCCACCGAAACCTTGCCCTCCGTCGGATTGACGATGCCGCAGATGATGCCGATGAGCGTTGTTTTGCCGGCGCCGTTGGGGCCAAGCAGCGCGAAAATCTCGCCGCGGTGTACCTCGAGATTGATGTTGCTCAGCGCTTTCAAACCCGAGGCGTAGGTCTTGGAGAGCTTCGAGACAGAGATGATCGGCGCCATTGGCAAGACCGCTGCACGCGGCAAATGATGAGAGGTGGGTCACTGAACGCGGGACGGCGGAGCGCTTGACCCCGGCGACCGCCACGTTCGGAATCGCCGCTCACACGTAAGGTGCAAAGCTTGGGCGGACAAGCGCTTCAAAGAGACTTCGGATCCGACCAGCTCAGGTCCTCGTAACCGGGCGCATAGCGGACGTTGCTCTGATCCGGGTTGCGGTTGACAAGCCGGCGCGCATACAGCGGGTGACGCATGCTGCGCACCTCGTGCTCGATCCTGAACAAAGGCTTGCCGCTGTCGGGATCGACGATGTCGAGGAAACGGTACTGGTGCTGGTCGCTTTCCTCCGTGATCAGGCCACGTTCAAGGAGGTACCTGTAGGGGCCAGAGAAGTCGGCGAGATAGATGGCGATATGGTGGCCGTCGTAGGGAGCGGGCGGCTTGTCGGTCTCACGGAAGAGGAGGTATTGGTCGGCGCCGACCGACACGCGCGCGTGGCGTCCGCGGTCATCCTCCGCAACCGCAGAGCTCGTGCGAAACACGCTTGCATAAAAGCGGGCGATGCCGTCGGCCGCGCCCTCCGGCACATCGAGCTCCACGTAGGGTATGCCGAGCGACATCGGGGCGAAGCGTTCGCCCGGTGCGTAGCAGCGGAAGCGGTTGCCCCACGGGCCGGTGACCTCGACGCAATCGTCGCGCTCCTCGAATGCGCATTGCGTGCCTTCGAGCCGGCGGCACACGGTGGTGAGACGTTTGACGAGCTGTTCGCGGTCCGGAAGCACGAGCCCCGCATGCCCGCGCAGCACCTGCGCCTTGCCGGTGGGAAGGTGGAACTGACTGCGGCCGACGTTGACCCACATGTTGTCGACGCCAGTCTGGAGATAGGGATCGCGCGTGAGCCCGAGCCCCGACACGTAGAACAGCGTGGCAAGCTGTTGATCCGGAATGCGGGTGTTCACGTGCTCAAGAAAGACGATGTTGCCGACGTCCTCGGCGGCTCGGTCGTAGCGTCCCACCTCGGGGCTCCGTTCGCGATCGAAGGGGTCGCCGGTCAAATACACTAGCCCAGGGCATTGACGCAAACCATAGCCACGGCAGGCATTCGTCGGCCGTGATCACGAGGCCGCGCGGTTGCCGGCCAGGATGTCCCAGGCGGCGTTGATCTGCTTCAGACGCATCTCGCGCGCCCGGCGATCGGCCGCATCCACGGCGAAGTCCGGGTGCCAGCTCATGCGCAGCCCGTCGACGACCTTCTTGATCGCCGGCAGGCCGGTGTCGCTCGCAAAGCCCATGCCCAGCACCTGCAGCGCTTCTTCGCGCGTCTCGGGCATCCTGCCGCTACCGACGATTGACGCCTGAAGCGGGTGGGGAGGAAGCGCTTTGAGCGCGGATTGGGAATTTCCCGGCCGCAAAGCAATGGCGCGCTCGTCGGCGGGGCGCCTCAGCGGGACGGCAGCAATGTCGCGCGAGGTCATGGCGACAACCTCCGCATGCTCCCTGCGCCTGGCCATCACGACGGCGACGCCGAGGCTGAGCACAAGTAACCCCAAACCCACAGAGATCAGGGCGACCGGAAGGCCAAAGGCGCCGCCATCGCCCGAAGCCGGCACCGATGGCGGCGGTCCGCCCGTCGATCCAGTGACGATGTCGGGGTCTGCCTTGGCGCTCGTCGCCGATGGAGGCGGCGACATGGCATTCGTATGCTTGGCAGGAGGCACCAGTGCGGCGGTCTGCGTCTGCCCCGCGACCTGCTTTCCGGCCGGAGGGGCGGCGTAGGGCTCTTGTGGTGCTGAAGGCGCCTCGCCCTGTGATGCGGATGCCCAGTCGCGGTTGATGATCCGCGGCGTGACCGGCGGCGCGCCGCTTCCGGTTGTTCCAGATACGCGGGGCGTGGCCGGCGACGACACAGCGTCGGCAGGCTTCCTCGCCGGAGGCGGTGGGGGTTCGCTGGGCGCGACCTGGGGGTGCGGGTCGGCGGGCTTGAGGGCCAGCGCACCAGCATTGCTCTCCTCTGTCTTCCTGGCTGCAGGCGGTGCCCGCTCCTCGGCCGTCGCGACTTTTGGTTCGGTCAGCTTCGCCGGTGGGGGAGGCGCGCCCTTGGCCGGAGACCCGGCGGTCTGATTGAGCGGTTCGAGTTGGCCCTGCGCCGCCGGGGCCGGCACGAAGATCGCATCGATGCCAAGTGTCGGCGCGAAGGTGGCGGGAAATGCCACGACCGGCGGCGGCATGGTTGCGGCGCGCTCGGCGCAATAGCGGCTCAAGCGGCGCTGCCGCCAAGGGTTGGTGCCGGAAACGGCCTCCGCGCACGGATCGTCGGGGCCCATATTCCAGTCGGGAGGCATGCGCAAGTGCAGTCGGCCGTCCTGCAGCCAGACGTCACCGCGCGCTTCCTCGATCGCCGCCACCGCGACGATCCACGGTACTGCGACGCCGTTGCAGTCGAACTGGAAGCGGTAGACGGTCCATTGTCGGCAGAAGCCGGGATTGGCGGGAGAACAGGCTCTAAACGGTCGGGTCTCGCGCGGCCCGAGAATGCGGTAGCCCTGCTGGTTGGAGGGGCGCAGCGACGGTCGGCCGGCGATCATCGTGCACGAGTAGGGCATCACCACCAGTTCGTCGGCGCGCGCCGCCGCGCCGCCCGTCGCGCAGAGGATGATTGCGAGAACCAAGGCTTGGCTCAGCCCAACCGTCCGCATTTGCCCCTTCTCGTGCGTATCTGCCCGCGCCGTCTACCAGGGCGACGGGGGGCGGAATCGAACAGCCTCAATGGCCAACGCAATCAGACCGAAAGGTGTCAGTCTTGTGGCGGGTCTGCTGGAACTCAGGATGCCCCTTGCACCAGCGAGTCCGGCCCCGGCCGATGGCAATGAACGAAACCAGGGGCCGCTGTTATGATCGCGCCTCGGGCGCTTAGCTTGGCCTCCTCGCCGTTTTGTACCTCTCTCCCGCTTCGTCGACGGCCGTGTGTGCGCGCTTCACGGCGGGGCGGGCGTCGATCGCTTCGAACCAGCGCCTGACGTTCGGATAGTCGTCCATGTTCTGGCCCTGGTTCTTGGGATTGCGCAGCCAGACGTAGGTGGCGATGTCCGCAATGGTATAATCGCCCCCGGCGAGATAGGGAGCCTCGCCAAGGCGCTTGTCCAGCACCTTCCACAGCCGCGTCGCCTCGTCCGTGTAACGCTTGACGCCATAGGCGTTGTCGGGCGCCTTCAGGCGGAAGTGATGGGCTTGGCCGAGCAAGGGGCCGATGTTGGCCATCTGGAACATCACCCACTGGATGGTGTGGTAGCGCCCGATCGGATCCTTGGGCATGAGCTTTCCTGTCTTCTCGGCCAGATAGATCAGGATCGCACCGGACTCGAACAGGGTGATCGGTATGCCGCCCGGACCTTCATGGTCGATGATTGCCGGTATCTTGCTGTTCGGGTTGATGGCGACGAACTCCGGCTTCCATTGCTCGCCATTATGCACATCGATCATGTTGAGGCGGTATGGCAGCCCCGCTTCTTCCAGGAAGATCGGAATTTTGCGGCCGTTGCCCGTGGTCCAGGTGTAAACGTCGATCACTTGTGGGGTCCTCCTCTTAGCAAGCAGCCAAGCTTGTGGGAGCGCCGACCCGAACGCAAGTGCGCGCCCCTCCGGGCTTGCGGGAAGGGGACGCTATCGGCACAAAGACGCTCCGGTAATGAGCGTCAAACATGGCCGCGCGGAAAGGATGCCAGTCAAAACTGATCGATCACTTGGTCGCGAACGCGCATCCGTCGCCAATGTGCTGGCATGGATCGACCGGCACGTGATACCGCTCCCCGCGGAGCACGTGGCCGTCGCGCAAGCAGCAGGCCGCCTATTGGCGGAGGAAGTACGTGCGGAGATTGACGTGCCGCCAGTCGATCGCGCAGCCGCCGACGGTTTTGCTCTGCGAGCTGATGAAACTGTGGGCGCCAGCGGCTACAACCCGCTGCCCTTCCAGCTCGTCAGCGCGCCTGGCGGGCTGCCGCCGGGCTCGGCCAGGGCGATCCAGTCCGGCGAGCCGCTGCCCAGCGGCGCCGACGCCATTGTGCGCATCGAGCATGGCGAGGCGGCCAAGAGCGGCGTTCTCAACGTCATCGATCCTGTCGCCGCCGGCAACGAGGTCGAGCGGGCCGCAAGCCAGCTGACGCGCGGCAGTCTGATCGCCTCTGCCGGACAGCAGCTTGGCGCGCCCCACATCGGTCTGCTGGCGGCGGCCGGGCGCACGCGCGTGTCGGTCGTGCGGCGCCCGCACGTGCGCTGCCTGCTGGCGGGATCCAACTTGGTGACGGCCGGCGGGACCTTGCCGTCTGGCTCAACCTACGATGCAGACGGACCGCTTCTACGAGCACTGATCGAGCGCGATGGCGGCCTACTTTCGGAAGAGCCCACGGTCAAAAGGGGGTGTGCGGACATTGCTCGCGCGCTCGCCGAGCCAGGCGCCGACATCGTGCTGGTGGTGGGCGCCACCGGGCTTGGAACCGAGGATCATGCGGCGGCGGCGCTCGCAGAAGCGGGATCGATCGCCGTCCACGGTGTGGCCCTGCGCCCTGCAGATACGGCGGGTTGTGGACAGAGCGCCGCGGGCACGCCGGTGTTCCTGTTGCCGGGTGCGCCTGTTGCGTGCCTGTGGGCCTACGAACTTCTCGCCGGCCGGGCGGTCCGACGCCTTGGCGCCCGCAATCCCGAGCTTCCGTTTGCCCGGCGCCAAAGGAGGCTGGCGGGCAAGATCGTGTCGGAGATCGGCATGACGGAGGTGCGTGCTGTGCGTTGCCTGCCCGACGGCGGCGTGGAGCCGCTTGCCTCGTTCGCGGAAGCGGGTCTTGCCGCCGCGGCGCATGCCGATGGCTTCGTGATCGTTCCCGAGGACAGCGAAGGCTTCGGGCAGGGCGCGCGCATTACCGTCTACCTGTATTATGACCGGGCCCTCGCGATGGACGCCGCGACCCTATGAATGATGTTTTTGCTGCTTTGCGCCGACTGGCGCGCCAGGACCAGTTCCTAAAGGTCGTGGGCCGCGACGAGGCGATTGCGCGCTTTCATGCCCACCTCGCGCTGAGGCCGCTCGCGGCCGAGCGCGTGCCGCTTTCCCAATGCCTCAACCGGGTGCTGGCCAAGGCGGTCATTGCCGAGGTCGACGTGCCGGGCTTCGATAGGGCTAACGTCGACGGCTTTGCCGTCCGCGCGTTAGACACCGTCGGGGCGAGCGAGCGCTCGCCGAGGGTGCTCGAGCTCAATGCCGAGGTGCTGACTCCGGGCGTCGTGCCGCGCGCGATCGTGTCGGAGGGTGTGGCGACGCTTATCGCCACCGGCGGCATGATCCCGCGCGGGGCCGATTCAGTGGTGATGCTCGAGCACACCGAGATGCGGCAGGCGGGCGGGAAAGCCCTGATCGAAGTGCGACGGCCGGCAGCCGCCGGGCAGTTCATTTCCTTTGCCGGAAGCGACCTCGCGCGCGGGGAGACCGTGGTGCGCAGCGGTGAGGTGATCACCTCCCGTGAGATCGGGATGCTGGCGGCTGTCGGTGCAGCCGATGTCGAGGTCTGGCGCCGGCCGCGCGTCGCCATCATCTCGACCGGAGACGAGCTCGTGACCCCTGGCACACCGCTGCCGGTGGGCACCGTCTATGATTCGAACGGGGCGATCCTGGCGGCGGCGGTGGAGGAGGCGGGCGGCACGCCGGTTCGGTATGGCATCGGACCGGATGAAGAAAGCGCGCTGCTGCAGCTCGTCAAGCAGGGCCTGGACAGCTGCGACATGGTTCTCATGTCGGGCGGCACATCGAAGGGCGCCGGCGATCTCTGCTACCGCGCCCTTGCCAGGTTCACCGACCCCGGCGTGGTCGTTCACGGCGTAGCGCTGAAGCCCGGCAAGCCGGTTTGCCTTGCAGTGACCGCAGGCAAGCCCGTGATTGTTCTGCCCGGGTTTCCTACCTCGGCCATCTTCACGTTCCACGAGTTCGCAGCGCCACTGATCCGCACTTTCGCGGGTCTACCGCAGGAGGACGCCGAGCGCATCGAGGCGACACTGCCGGTGCGCATGGCCTCTGAGCGCGGTCGCACCGAGTACGTCATGGTGTCCCTGGTGGCGCGGGCGGATGACGGCGGGCTTGCCGCCTACCCCATAGCCAAGGGCTCGGGCTCGGTCACCTCATTCAGTCAGGCCGACGGGTTCTTCTCGATCGCGCGCCACGCCGAGAGCCAAGCCGCCGACACGCCGGTCTCGGTGCAGCTCATCGGGCGCTCTCGGCGCCTCGCCGATCTCGTCATCATGGGAAGCCACTGCGTCGGCCTCGACCTCATTATCGACCGGCTGAGAAGTAAAGGTCTGGCGGTCAAGGTGATGAACATCGGCAGCATGGGCGGGCTCACGGCCGCCAAACGGGGCGAGTGCGACGTGGCGCCCATTCACCTCATGGACCCAGCAAGCGGCAGCTACAACCTGCCGTTCCTGACGGAGGAGCTCAAGCTCGTCACCGGCTATCGGCGGCTGCAGGGATTGGTCTTCCGCAAGGGCGATGGGCGGTTTGAGGGAAGATCGGCGGAGGCGGCGCTCGCCGTGGTGCGGGATGATCCCGCATGCTTGATGGTGGGGCGCAATGCCGGCAGCGGCACCCGCATCCTGATCGACCGACTGCTTCAGGGTGCGCGCCCGCCAGGCTACTGGTCGCAGCCCCGTTCCCACAACGCGGTGGCGGCCGCGGTTGCCCAGCAGCGCGCCGACTGGGGCATTACGATCGAGAGCGTGGCGCTGCGATACGGCCTTGGATTCATTCCCCTGCAGGATGAGCACTACGACTTTGCGGTACCCAAATCGCGGTTCGAGCGGCCGCCAGTGAGAAGCTTCCAGGAGGTACTCGGGGATGACGTTCTCAAGGCGGCTTTGTCTGCGGCGGGGTTCTCGATCTGAGCGCTGGCGAGGGGCGGCCCTGAAGGAACTTGAGCCGGGTCGAGGCGCGCATTACCTGGAGCGCATCTTGGAGAGGCGAGGGACCGGTCGGCAGCGCGCATGTCGGAGAAGCAGGCGAGGCAGTATCCCCCCGCGCCCGAGGGGTACACGGTGTACGTCGTGGGCGACATCCACGGACGGCTGGATCTGCTTGAGCGCCTGCACGAGCGCATCGATGCGGACAAGGCCCGCACCCGGCCGCAACAGACGGTCGAGATCTACCTCGGCGACTACATCGACCGCGGGCCGGACTCCGCAGGCGTCGTCTCCCGCTTGGTGAGCCGCGCTCAGGGCGCCGAGACGCTGTTCCTGCGCGGCAACCACGAACAAATCCTGCTGGATTTCATCGGGGGTGCGGATTGCCTGGAGCAGTGGCGCGTGCTCGGCGCGGCCGCCACCATGCTCTCCTACGGTGTCCCGCCGGCGTTGCTTAAGCGCTCGGCGCCGACGGAGGCCGTGCGACAGGGGTTCATCGAGAAGCTGCCAGAAGTGCACCGGACCTTCTATGAGAACACGGGCTCCTACGTATGCGTCGGAAGCTACCTTGCGGTGCACGCGGGAATCAGGCCGGGCGTGAAGCTGGTGGACCAGGCGACGGCCGACCTGCTCACCATTCGGCAGGACTTTCTCGACTACGAGGGCGCCTTCGAGTTCATCGTCGTGCACGGTCACACCCCGGTCATGGAACCGGACTTCAGGCGGAACCGGATCAACCTCGACACCGGCGCCTTTGCCACGAACCGCCTGACGTGCCTCCGGATCGGGGAGGATGGGGCTCGTGTTCTGGCGGCGTGATCTCGAGGATTCTGGCGGCGTGATCTCGAGGAGGCCAAGGGCAGAGGGCTTCTTCGGTCTGCCTGTGAATGATGGGACCGCGGTCTGCGACCTGCGGTGCCGATCCGCAACAGTGCCAATGCAGGGATGCCGGTGAGCGCCGGTTTTGCCGCGGTTTGCCACAGGAAGAAGCAGGCCGGGTTAGTTATAACGATGCGAATCGGCTAGGAGTAGCGCGGCGGAGGTTGTGGCCGGATCGCTACAGTGGTGGGGGCATTGATGCATGGCTGCGCATTGCGGCTGGTAGCGGGGCCGGCAATTGGATATCTCGACGATAGGTTGGTGATATCTTGGTGAAAATCTGACGACGGTTTGTTCAAGGTAGACGACGGTTTGTTCAAGGTGGCTGTCAGGTCAAAGGCAGCTGGGGTAACGGTTTCGCGTGTTGGCGGAGTTTTATGAGCCGCAAGGGGCGGCGGTTCGGCTGAGCCGCGGTGGCGACGGCATAGCCTGGAGACAGGATGACACTGCGAGGGGCACCCGTCTGTGCGCTTGTCGGCTTTCTGGCGGCCGGCTGCATGGCCCTGCCCAACAGCGGGCCCTATCACCTCGACATCACCACCAACGCGGTTGCCTCGGTAACCACCGACCGGCACACCGTCGCCTTCGACTACGTTCTGCTCGACATCAATCGGGAGGTCTTGGAGCACGTTGCCGAGGTCGGACCCGGCTCGTTCTTCGCCACGTTCGGCACGGGCAAGGGTCCTGCCCCCGTAATCAGGGTCGGGGTCGGCGACGTGGTGGCGATCTCCATCTTCGAATCGGCGGCCGGCGGCTTGTTCATTCCGGCGGAGGCCGGCGTGCGGCCCGGCAACTTCGTGACCTTGCCGCCGCAAATGATCGATCGCTCGGGCAACATCACCGTTCCCTTCGCCGGGCAGATTCCGGCGGCCGGCCGCACGCTGACCGAGATCCAACGGGACATTGAAACGCGGCTTGCCAATCGCGCCATCGAACCGCAGGCCATCGTGACGCTGGCCGAGCAGAACGCCACCGAGGTGTCGGTGGTGGGCGACGTCATCAATACCGCGGTGCGGTTCAAGATCCGGCCCGGCGGAGACCGGATCCTCGACATCATTTCGCGGGCTGGCGGACTGCGGTTCCCCGGCTACGAAATCTTCGTGACCCTGCAGCGCGGGAACAAGAGGGCGACGGTCCACTTCCCGACCCTCATCAACAATCCGGCCGAGAACATTTTCGTCGCTCCCGGCGACGTCCTCTATGTCTATCGCGAGCAGCAGAAGTTCGTTGCGGTGGGCGCGCTCGGCATCGGCGGACAGACGCAGGGCCTCACCAACCAGCTCGCCTTCGAGCAGGAGCGGCTGTCGCTTAACGAGGCGATCGCCAAGGCCGGCGGCCTGCTGGATGACCGGGCCAACCCGAGGCAGGTGTTCCTCTACCGGCTGGAATTCCGGGAGGCGCTGGAGGCCATGCACGTCGACCTCAGCAAGTTCCCGCCGACACAGCGCCTTATCCCGACCGTCTATCGCGCCAATTTCCGCGATCCGTCGGCGTTCTTCTTCGCGCAGGGCTTCCCGATGCGCCACAAGGATATCATTTACGTTACCAACGCGGATTCGGTGGAGGTGGTGAAGTTCCTCGACTACATCCGTGCCATTACCTCGACCGTGGCCGGTGTATCGGTAGACGCCGTGACCATACGCAACCCCAACAACGCCCTTGGGGGGAACTGAGCGATCCTGGCGCGCACGGAGCCCTCTCGCTGTGAGGGCGTTGTCTGCCGACCAGCACGCCGCTTTTGCCTGACCGCCAGCCCTTCATCTTGCGGCTCAACTCCGCTTGCTGTCACCTCGGATGCTGTATAAGGTCGTTGCCCGTCGGGGGCATGACCGCCACCATTTTTCGCCGAGGAATTCATGCACCAGAGGGCGCAAATCAATTCGCCTAACTCTCTCGGCTTCGCCCTCATCGGCTGCGGTCGCGCCGGCGAACGGCATGTGGCGCAGGCCAACAAGTTCGGGCGATTTGTCGCCGCCTGCGATATCAGCGAGGCATCGGCGCGTCGGCTGTGCCGCGGTCTGGACGCTGAGGTGTTCACCGATTACGCCGCGATGCTCAAGGCGATGCAGTCGAAGGTCGACGTGGTCGCCGTGTGCACGCCCAACGGTCTCCATTGTGAACATACCATCAAGGCCTTCGAGGCCGGCTTTCACGTCATCTGCGAAAAGCCGATGGCGATCACCGTGCACGAGTGCGGCGAGATGATCAAAGCGGCCGAGCGCGCCAACCGCCGCCTGTTCGTAGTCAAGCAGAACCGCTACAACCCGCCGGTCGCGCACCTGAAGCAATTGCTCGATTCGGGCGCGCTCGGCCGGATCTACAGCGCCCATCTCAATTGCTACTGGAACAGAAACGAGAAGTATTTCGAAAGCGACTGGAAGGGTACGTTGAAAATGGACGGCGGCACCCTCTACACGCAATTCAGTCATTTCATCGATTTGATTTATTGGCTCGTCGGCGATGTGAAGGAGGCATTCGCATTTACCGACAATTACTGCCACCGGGATTCGGTCGAGTTCGAGGATTGCGGCGTCGCTATCCTGCGCTTTTACAATGGTGCCATTGGCAGCGTGAACTTCACCATCAACAGTTACCGGCGAAACATGGAGGGTTCGATAACCCTGTTCTGCGAAAAGGGGACGGTCAAAATCGGCGGCCAGTATCTGAACGAAATCGAATACCAGCAAGTGAAGGACATGGAGCCGGCCCAGCTCAAGGCGGGACGCGGCCCCAACGAGTACGGAGAGTACCAGGGCTCGATGTCCAATCACGAGGACGTTTACGCCAACGTTCACAGCGTGTTGACCTCCGGCGGGTCGATCGGCACCATCGGCTTTGAGGGTCTCAAGACGGTCGAGATCATCGACAAGATTTACAGCGCCGCCCGCCGGGCCGGTTGAGCGCGCCCGGAGGTTGCTCGCTCCGGCCCAGGATCGATAGTGACGTCGATGAGCCGACCCGACATCGTCAAAAGCCAAGTGCGTGAGGTTGTCTTCGGCGCCGGAGTGAGGCTCGTGGAGCCCGTCAACCTTTACGAGTGCCGCATCGGCGACCATTGCTTCATCGGCCCGTTCGTCGAGATCCAGAAGGGTGTCGTCATCGGCAAGCGCACCCGCATCCAGTCGCATTCGTTCATCTGCGAACTGGTCGAGATCGGGGAGGATTGCTTCATCGGGCACGGCGTGATGTTCATCAACGACACCTTCGCCATCGGCGGCCCCGCGCACGGGCGCAAGGACCTGTGGCGGCCGACGCGGATCGGCAATCGCGTGTCGATCGGATCGAACGCGACCATTCTGCCGGTGAACGTCTGCGAGGGAGCGGTGATCGGAGCGGGCGCGGTGGTAACGCGCGACATCGAGGCGCCAGGCATTTACGCGGGCAACCCGGCGCGGTTCTTGCGAAAACTGGCATAGCGGGTTGACCGGCAGTGGAAAGGCTTTGTGATGGCGTCCGGTGAAGTTGTCTCGGAGGCGGTAGCGCGGGTCAACGCCGTGCCGTTCATGGACCTCCATGCCCAGTACCTGTCCATCAAGGCCGAGATCGACGAAGCCATCGCGGAGGTGATCGCCAGGTCCGCCTTCATCCGCGGGCCCTATGTGGAAGCTTTCGAAGAGCAGTTCGCTGCTGCCGTCGGCGTTCCTCATTGCGTATCGTGTGCCAACGGGACCGACGCGCTCTACATCGCCATGCGCGCCCTCGGCCTCAAGGCCGGAGACGAGGTCATCACCACGGCCCATTCCTGGATCTCGACGGCGGAGACCATTACCCAGGCAGGAGGCAAAGTGGTCTTCTGCGATACCGATCGCGACACCTTCACCATCGACGTTCGGCGGCTGGCGGACCTTATTACGCCGCGCACCGTCGGCATCATACCAGTCCACCTTTATGGCCAGCCGGCGGACATGGATCCGATCCTCGACCTGGCCGCGCGTCATGGTTTGTGGGTGATCGAGGATACGGCACAGGCGCACCTTGCCAGGTACAAGGGGCGCATGGTCGGCACCTTCGGCACGGCCGCAACCTTCTCGTTCTATCCCGGCAAGAACCTCGGCGCGTTCGGAGATGCCGGCGCCATCGTCACTCGTGATGCCGCGCTCGCCAGCGGCATGGCGCGGTTTGCCCGGCATGGCGCGCTCGGCAAGCACGACCATGAGATTGAGGGCATCAACAGCCGGCTCGACGGGCTGCAGGCGGCGATACTCAGCGTGAAGCTCGCGCACTTGCCCGCCTGGACGCGTGCCCGGCGGGCGCTCGCTTCAGCCTACGACAGGGAGCTGGCGGCCATTCCGGCGATAACGAGGCCGGCGGAGGCGGCCGGCAGGGAGCACGTCTACCATCTCTACGTCGTTCGTCACGAAGACCGGGACGGGCTGGCCGGTCACCTCACTGCCCGTGGGGTTCAAAGCGGGATCCACTATCCGGTGGCACTGCCCTTCCTCAAGGCATACGCATACCTCGGCCATCGACCGGAAGACTTTCCCAATGCCTTCTACAACCAGTCGCGCATTCTCTCGCTTCCGATGTATCCCGAGATGAGCCCGGCCCAGCGCGCGCACGTCGTGGCGGCGGTCGGCGACTTCTGTGCGCGGCGCGCGAAATGACGGAAGCGGTAGCGGGAAGACCCCCGCTCGCTGAGGCAGGGTGAGGATGGCAACCTCGCGATTGAGTTACGTGCTGATTACACCCGCGCGCAATGAGCGCGCCCTCATCGAGGGGACCATCCGCTCGGTGATCGTGCAGACGTTGCTGCCGACGAAGTGGGTGATCGTCAGCGACGGATCAACCGACGGCACCGATGAGCTCGTCACCCAGTTCGCCGGCTGCCACCCCTGGATCGAGCTGCTGCGGATGCCCGAGCACCGCGACCGCAGCTTTGCCGCCAAGGCCACGTGCTTCAATACGGCCTTCGACCGGCTGAAGCCAACCGCCTTCGACCTCATTGCCAACCTCGACGCCGATATCACCTTCGAGCCCGACTACCTCGAGTTTCTGGTCGGAAAGTTCGCCGAGAATCCCAAGCTCGGGGTGGCGGGGACGCCGTTCATCGAGGATGCGAGTGAGCCGCACAGCCACAGCTATGCCCACCGCTTCGCCGACCTTCAGCACGTCTCGGGCGCCTGCCAGATGTTCCGCCGGCGGTGCCTAGAGGAACTCGGCGGGTATGCCAAAATCAAGGGCGGAGGGATCGACTTGGTGGCGGTCACGACCGCCCGCATGAACGGCTGGCAGACGCGGACCTTCACCGAGAAGACATGCGTTCACCACCGCAAGATGGGTACGGCCGGCCGCGGACCGCTGATGGCCAGGTTCCAGCACGGGCAGGAGGACTACGCCATCGGCCAGCATCCGCTGTGGGAGCTGATGCGCGGCCTGTTCCAAATGCGAGCGAAGCCCTTCGTTCTGGGTGGGCTGTTCCTGCTTCTTGGATATTTCTGGGCGATGATACGCAGGGTGCAGCGACCCATCTCGCCCGAACTCGTCTCGTTCCGACGGGCCGAGCAAATGACGCGATTGCGCAGCATGATCCTCGGGCGACGCTAGCAAGGGCAAAAGCAGAGGCAGCCGGAACCATGGCGCTGATCGTGCGCATCGACGTCGACCGGCCGTACGGCAAAACGCCTTTCCTGCGCCACGTCTTCAGCAGGATCGGCTCGGATCTCTATTTTCCGCGTCTGGAGTCGTTCGGGTATCTTCAGGAACTCGACACTGTGCTTGAAATGCTCAACGCGGCGAGGGCGCGATCCTACGTCTTTTTCCGCCGCTGTACGCTTCCCACCGCACGGACGCTGAAACTCATCGAGGCGGGCGGGCACGAGATCGGGCTGCACCTCGAGAACTCGCGCAGCTATGAGACCTTCAGCGCCGAAAAGACTATGCTCGAAACCTACCTCCGCCGTCAGGTGACGGCGTTCTCCAAGCACGGCTCCGGCAAGTACAAGTACGGCTTTCATCATTACGCGCCCTACGAACCCGACAAGTACGTGGAATGGGCACGTCGGAGCGGGATGAAGGTGTTTCTCGGCAACCTGGAGGACCCTGGCATTCCACCGATCGTTGACGAGCGGCTCATCGTCTATCCGTCAGCCTTCTGGCTCGAGCCGTCGTGGCGAGACACGCGCAAGTTCACCATTGACTGGCTGCACCGCCAAGCCGCGGAGAGGGACGTCGTGCTTCTCATGCATCCGGACAACGTTCTGGCGGACGCCGGGCTGACCGCAGCGCTTGAGAACCTGCTGGGCTCGCTCCGAACCAGGCTCCTGACATGAACCGAATTGCAAACGGCGCGGTCGCCTCTTCGCAGGTCTCGGGCCAGGTCAAAGCCAAGCTTGAGGACAGCATCGCCCGCTTGGCGGCGTGGGTCGAAGCGCGCAGCTACAAAGGCTATGATCCGAGCGACGGCCTGAACTCGTTCCTGCGTCCGCTGACCTTCGGCAACCAGTTCGCCGATCGCGTGCTGATGCAGGTGATCTGGAAGTCGCCCGTCAACCTGCGACCGCTGGTCGGCATCAAGCCCGAAGAGTCGACGAAGGGGCGCGGCTACATGGCGTGGGGCTACCTGCTGCGCCACAAGGCAACGGGCGATCCCTCCTACAAGGCCAAGGCCGTTGCTTGCCTCGACTGGCTCGCCGCCAACAAGGCGCCGGGCCACGTCGGTTATTCCTGGGGAAACCACTTCGATTTCGTCACCCGCGCCGGAGTGAAGCCCGCAGGCATGCCGATCATCGTGTGGACGGGACTGTGCGGGCAGGCCTTCCTGGAAGCCTTCGAGCAGACAGGGGAGCGACGCTTTCTGGAGGTGGCACGCGGCGTTTGCGCCTGGATTCTCAGCGTGCCGAGGGAGCGCACCGCGAGCGGTACGTGCCTGAGCTACGTTCCCTTCTCCCAGATTTCATCGCACAATTCCAACATGATCGGCGCCGCCATGCTGGCGCGAACCTGGAAACACACCAAAGAGCAGGAGCTGCTCGACGTGGCCCGCAGCGCGATGGAGTATTCCTGCACCCGCCAGCGCGCGGACGGTTCCTGGTGGTACGGCGAGGAGCCCAAGTACCGCTGGGTCGACAACTTCCACACGGGCTACAACCTGGACAGCCTCAAGCGCTATCTGGACAGCACCGGGGACGACACCTATCGGCCCAACTTCGCGGCGGGACTGCGCTACTTCAAGCAGACGTTCTTTACGGCCGACGGGGCGCCTCGCTACTACAGCACCAGCACCTATCCGATCGACATTCAGTGCGCCGCTCAGTCGATCGAGACCTTGGCGTTCTGCTCGCAAGAGGACGCCTCCTGCCTCGGCCTTTCGCTGAAAGTTGCCGGCTGGACCATTGACAACATGCAGGATCCCTCCGGCTACTTCCATTATCGCAAGTATCCGCTGATCAAGGCGAAAACGCCCTACATCCATTGGGGCCAGGCCACCATGTATAAGGCGCTCGCCACCCTGCTCGGCAAAATTTCCGGGTGAGCTGCGGGCGCTTATCGGGCGGCAGCGGCGCCATCACAACTGGCCGTACTGGCCGTAGTGCTTGTCGGCGTAATAATCACGCCGATAACCCTCGTACTGGCCGAGCGTCTTGAAATCGACCTTGTTGAGGACCACGCCGAGCAGGTTCTCCTGCACGACCGTGGCCTTGTTGAGAGCGAGTTCGGCAACGTCGATGTTGGTGCGGCCCCACTCGACCACGAACACATAGGAGTCCACCAGACCCGCCGTCGACTGCACGTCGATGATGGGGGCGATCGGCGAGAAATCGACGACGATGCATTCGTACTTCTGGCGCAGCTTGTCGAAGAAGGTCCGCAGCGCGGCGGAAGAGAGGATGGCGCTCGAGTCGGCGGCGCGCGATCGCTTCATGACGGTGGGCAGAAAGGCAAGGCCCGTCGTGGGCTCGCTCCACAGCACTTCCTCGAGCGGCCTCTTGCCCGAGACGGCTTCGAGTAAGCCGTTCTCTGCGCTCGGGGCGAGCGCGGCGGAGAGCGCCGGATTGCGCAGATCGCAGTCGACCAGGATGGTTCGTGTGCCGCTCTGGGCCGAGAGCAGGGCGAAGGCCGCGGCGACGGTGGACTTGCCCTCCTTGGGCAGCGACGAGGTGAAGCCCAGCGCCCCAATCGACTTCTTCGGGCCGGTGAGGTGCACCTCGAGGCGGATGGTGCGCATGGCCTCGGCGAAGCGCGAGAGCGGACGGTGCACGACATCCCAGATCACGCCCGAGTTCCGCCTGACGATGCGCGACTTGGGATTGGCGGGCGCAGCGGCGTACTTGACCCGCTTCAGGACGGGCGCCAGCGCCAGGCAGCGGCTCTGCAGCGCCGCCTCCACCTGGGCGGGAGTGCGAAACACCCGATCGAGCGAGGCTCTCAACGCGCCGACGCCGAAACCGAGCACTGCCCCGCCCATCGCCGAAGCGATCATGATGAGCAGGGCGCGCGGGCTGCTCTTGCTGGTCGGTGGGGCGGCGCGGGCGATCAGGCGCGCATCGGCGACCGGAAACGACTGCTTCTGGACCAGCTCGGTGCCGCGCTGGAGGGCGGTACGGTAGAGGCTGCGGAAGGTTTCGGCCGAGCTTTCCAGTTCGCGCAGCTTGGCGAGCACCTGGTTGGTATCCTGGTACTGGCGTTCCGCCTCCACAACCGCCTTCTCAAGCTCGGCCTGCCGCTGCTTGGCGATCTCGTATTCGCTCCGGTAGGTCTCGCCGATGCGGCGCAGCTCGTCGTGAATCGAGCCCTGGATCTCGCGGATCTGCCGCCCCAGGTTGACGACGGCCTGGTGCGTGGCCCCGTACTCGCGCGACCACAACGCCTCGCGATTGAGCAGCTCAAGGTACTGGGTGCGCAGCTTGATGATGATGGGGTTGTTGAGGGTGTCGGTTACCGTGGCAATCGCCCGCTTGTCCGGCGCATTGGAGTTGATGACCTGCTCAATGCGATCCAGTTTGGCGCGCGCCTCGGCCGTCTTCTCGCGGGCGACCACGAGCTGGCTGTTGAGCAGGGTGAGCTGCTGGTCGGTGATGAGCCGGCCATCGCCGGTGAGGGCGACGATGTTGTTCTTGGCTTTGAACTGCGCCACCGCCTCGTCGGCGCGGACACTCTGGTTGCGGAGCTCCTCGATCTGATCCTTAAGCCAGGTGCCGGCCTCCTGGGCCGCCCGCTGCTTGTGCTTCTGCTGGTCCTCGATGTAGGCCTCGGCAAATCCATTGGCGACCTCGGCCGCCCGCTTGGGGCTGAATGAGGAGAATTCGATCTCGATGACATAGCCGGTCCGCGTGACCTTGAGCCGCTCTAAGGCACTTGTCGCAGCCAAACCCGCCGGATCGGCCTCAACCGAGACGTCCGTCGCCCGCACGGCGGGAAGCCACTGGCGCAGATGCTCGGCAATGAACGTGCGCACTTGTCCGAGCAGGCCCTTGGGCGGGCTGATGAACTCGGGGTCCTCTGCCAGCTTGAGCTTGTCAACGACGGCCAGCGCCACCGCCTCGGACTTGATAAGCTGGATCTGGCTGTCGACCTCGACCGGCACCTCCGACAGTATCCCGCCAAGCTGCACCTGTACGGTGCCCTTGTCGATGATCATGGCGGCGTGGGCCGTGTATGTGGGTGGCGTGGTGAGGGCGTAGACGGCTCCGAGCGCCGTCACCAGCAGCGCAACCGGCAGCATGATCAGGTACTGCTGGCGAACAATGCGGAAGAGGAACTCGAGGAGCTCGGCAAAACCCGGCTCCTTGTCTGCGGACCCCGGATCAGCGACCTGCCTGCTGTAGGTGTGGAGCATAACGACTCGAAAACTCCGCTCAACCAGGCAACGATGCCGTCGTCATCCGGTCATTCAAAAGCAGCTTAGCCCGCGCTAATGCCACGGGCAACGCCGCGGCCCGCGCAGCAGCGCCCGGCTGTGTGGTGACGAGCGGCTGCCGTGCGTCGGCTAGCACAGGGCGTGCCAACCCGCCGGTCGCCCTCTTTGGCGATGCTGCAACCGCCGCGGCACGTCCGACCGCCCCGGCGCATCCGGCCAAAGAGTAGAACGGCCGCGCCCGCCGCGCCCGCTTTTGGACACCCGCCGCAGTCGGAATCGCAGCCCAAGGACGGGCCGGCCTTAACCCTACCGGGAGCGGGACGGACGCCGCGCCGGCCGGTCCGATTGGTTGCGCGCCCTCATCGGTGCCATCGGCTAGGGGCCTTTCGACGTGCCTCAACGGTCCTTGCGCGATCTGCCGGTGCACCCGATCGACCAGGCCTCGGCCATCACCGCGGGAACGGTCTTGAGCAGAATCTTCAAGTCGAGCCACAGCGACTTTTCCCGCACATATCGGATGTCGAGGTCGATCATCTCGCTGAAGGTGGTCCGGTTCTTGCCCGATACCTGCCAAAGCCCGGTCAACCCCGGCAAGGTGCGTACCCGTTCACGCTGCCATGGTAGAAGGCGCTCATACTCGTTCGGCAGGCAGGGTCGAGGTCCTACCAGGCTCATCTCGCCCCGCAGCACATTGATGAGCTGGGGCAGCTCGTCGAGCCCAGAAGCGCGCAGCGGACGTGCGAAGGGGATGAGCCGCTCATCGCCCTTGGCATCCAATTTGACCATCGGCCTGTCGGTTGCCATGAGGTTTGCAACATGAGCCTCATGGACGGTCGTGTCGCATCCTTCCACCATGGTGCGAAACTTGAGCAGGGTAAACCGCCGTCCGTGCAAGCCGACCCGCTCCTGGCGGAACAACAGCGGACCCTTGGAGCCGGCCTTAATGGTGATCGCAATAAACGCCAACAGCGGCAGCAGCAGCGGCGTCATCAGAAGGAGACACGAGATGTCCAGGGCCCGCTTCCAAAAGGGCACGGTGGCGAGATCGGCGACCGGTGCACTCGATACGAACTGGCCGCTGACTTCCTGATCGATCACGCGCCGGTCACTCATGAGACGCCCTCTGGTCCGGCAGAGGAGCTGATCCGCCGCAAACTCCACCGTCGAAGCTGGCGCCTCCGCATGGCGTGAATTGCGCCCGAGCCGGCCGAAACCGCCCGGCTCGTCGCGAGCGGCACTCGCCGCTGATCCGATCGTGCCCCACGCACACCCAACTCCCGCAAACAGTCAGCCGAGGTAGAGACTCACTTGCAATGGCTTCCTGCAGACTCCGTGCCGGCTTTTCCGCTCCTTCGATCCACCAGCGATCATTCTTGATGACAGATTACAGGATCACGATGCCAAGCGCATCGGTGCAATTTCGACCGGATGCCCCCGCTGCTTCAGGGAGCCCACCGCGCTTTCGAGCATCTCGACGACGTGCAGACCGTTGAGGCCCGAAGTGGTGGGCGTTGCGCCTTCTGTCACGCAGGCAACAAAATGCTCGACCTCGGTGCGCAAGGCCTCCTTGACGGAGAGGTGCGGGGCCCACATGTCGCCAACACGGTAGGAAACGCGGATCTTGTTCACCTCCTCGGGACCGGCATTGAGATTGACGCCCCGGTCGTAGACCTTGATCTTCTCGCTCGGCTCCAGATCGTCGTAAACGATCATCCGTCGGCTCCCCCCGATCAGCGTTTGACGGATCTTCACGGGCGCGAGCCAATTGACGTTGAGGTGGGCGACGAAGCCGTTGGGGTAGAAAAGGGCGATGTGGGCCATGTTCTCGGGCGCCCCCTGAATATGGCCCGCTCCGCTGGCCGATACGGCGACCGGCCTGGTATCAAACACGTAGTCCAGGATGGCAAGATCGTGGACCGCCAGGTCCCAGATGACGTTCACGTCGCGTTGGAACAGCCCGAGGTTTATCCTCGTCGAATGGTAATAGTAGATCTGGCCGATCGACCCCTCGACGATGAGGTCGCGGATTTTCTGCACAGCGGGCGTGTACACGAAGGTGTGATCGACCATCAGCACACGCTTGCGCTTGGCCGCCAGCTCGACGAGGGTCGCCGCCTCCCGCGAGTTCGAGGTCATCGGCTTTTCGACGAGGACGTGTTTGCCGGCATTCAGCGCGGCGAGGCCGATCTCGAAGTGGGTGTCAACGGGCGTGGCGATCATCACCGCGTCGATCGCCGGATCGGCCAGGACCTCGGGCCAGTTTTCAACCAGCTTGGCTGAGGGATGCCGCTTGCCCGCCCGGGCGAGCGCGGCGGACGACTGATCGACCACCGCAGCCAGATTGCAGCCATCGGTTTCGGCGACGCATCGCGCCAGATTGGGTCCCCAGTACCCGTATCCGATAACTGCAATGTTGATCATGCCGATCCTCGTTGCCCCACATCAAGTTACGGCTGGCGTTTCCGTGCATCCCGCGCTTCGACGGGCGCCCTATGCTGGAAACCTTGTTACGCGCCCTAAAGCGCATCATGTGCACCTGCTTTGGCCGTCATTGCCTGCAACCCGCGTGCCGCGGGATCGATCGGAGAGGCGATAGAGATGAAATCTAAGTTCGGTACCGTCTCGTCACCGGCCCGAAGACGAGCCGCGCGGCGGAGGGACGGAGCGCATGCCACGCCAACCAAACTGCCCGCAGTCCGTCCCGTTTCGGCACGCCGTGCGGAAAGGGCTTGCGTCAGATGCGGCGACTTAGGGAGCTGCCTCGGGCCGGGCAACGCGCAAGCGGCGGGCGCTTCAAGTGTTGCAGGAGAGGGACCATGAACAACCATTGCCAAACGCAACACAAGTTCTCGGTTCTATTGATATTTTTCGGTTCACGCTTTGTGAAAAAGCTGTGGAATTTCTGAGCATTTGTTAAGGCAGCGGTAACCGACACGCAAGCTTGTCATGACCAACTAGTTAAGGCACCTCGCAGCGATGTGGCCATTCTGCCACTTGACGCCGCCTTGGAGCGAGGATCGGCCGCGAGCAACTGCGCGAGCGGGAAGGTCGGGCGGGCGAACCCTTAAGGCGCGCTCGCAAGCCGCGCCCGTTGCGGGCGATCGCGCATGATGGGGCAGGCCCCACGACCCTTCGCACGAGCTGCCGGCCGTCGATCTTGGGTCCCGGCTCGCGCAGGCGTTATGTGGCTGGTCTAGCGGCTTTCTTCTTCCGCCGGGCGACCATCGCTTGTGCCGGCGGCGCCGACGCGCTCCAGCCAGATTTCACGCCAGTAAGGGTAAATGCTCCGTGGGCAGAACTTGCGGTACTTGGCATAGCTGGCCGTGCAGACAACTCCCTCCAGCATGATGCAGTCCTTTCTCAGGCGCATCATCTTGCCGGTCTTCTCATTGATGATCTGGCCGACCCGATCGAGCACGCGGAAGGTGCGGCCGCAATAGGGGACCATTTCCGCGTCGAACGACATTCCGCGGTTGTACAGATTTGCGTCCAGCGTCTCGAGGATCTCGCGGTAGCTTCGAACCCGAACGAGCTCGCCCTTCTTCAAGTCCAGTCGCGCCGACGGCGTCGGCATTCCGGGCTTGATCTTGCCGTACCGAACCGGGTACGGCGTTCCCCCGCGCGCCTTTTGAATCGTGTCGTAGAGCCAACGGACCGGCGTTCCCAGGCCGATACCGGCCGAGGCGAGCTGCTCGGACAGGAAAAACAGAAACGAAGCCAGCATCTGCCTGAGGGTGACGTTTCGGGACGTGTAGTCCTCCAGGTACTGGCGCACGTCCCAGCGCGAAAGGGGCAGCGTGGCGTCGTAGACCTGGGTGGCCTGGCAGACGTAGGTCGGGCTGTCGGCGGTGTCGTCGGCGTCCCGGCGCCGCGTGCCGGCGACGACGTCGGCTTCGGTGCAAAACGGCTGCGCTCCGGTCCGATCGTCTGCGGCGGGATCGGGCGGCTGGTCCGTGGGGTCGCCGGCATCGATCCTTTTCAGCCACGCTTCCTTCCAGAAGACCAGGCACTTGGCTTGGCATCCGCCGTGTGCGGAGCCGTTGCAGCGAAATCCTTCCAGGTGGACCGCTCCCGGCATCCGGCGCCCATGCAGGCCGCTCGGCGGATCGCAGGTCTTGTGTGCGCGCTTGTAAACGCGAAAGCGCCGACCGCAGGCCTCGAACATTTCCGGCATGAACGGCAGGCCCTCGAGCCTGCCGTCCTTGTCCAGAGTGCGCAGGATCTCTTGGCGGCTGCGGACCACCACCCATTCACCGGCCTTCAGATTGAGTTTTGCGTCGCCTGCTGCGGCGCCCATGTCCGTTCACCCCTTGAGCCCTGCCCGGCGCTTCAGACCCTCGACGAAAGCGTGCGGCTTTGCGGTTTCAGCCTGCCGTCGTTGCGTTGCCGGCCGCCGGCTGCGCCTCATTGTTGGCGGCGGCGACGGCCCACCATCGCACCGTTCCGAGCGCGCCACCTAGGATGCAGAAAGCGGACGTCGCCAACCCTCCGGTCGAGAACTGGCCCGATAGCGCTGTATAGAGGGCTAGGCCGACCCCGATCCACAGCAACTTTCGCCATTGGTAAGAGTCGTACTGCTTGGCCAGCCGCCGCCTTGCCGCCCACACCTCCTGAACGGGTTGAGAAAACGCCAACAGCTTGCGCAGGACGGCAGGAACAAGTCGCAGCGCCAGCAAGATGGCCAGCAAAAAGGGGACAATGAACCAATCGGAGGCGCCGTCCCCCAGCAGCAGGCGCATCGCGGGCAGCGCTGCGAAGCCGATGATGGCGCGGTAGAGGGCGCCAAACACCCCCTCGTCGATTTCGAGAAGGAATCTTTCGATCGCTCCGATCTGGGGGGCGCTGGGGGGTGTGGCCATTCGCTTCCGAGCCCCGATTGTGCGGCGATCCGGCGTTGGTGCCAGGCCCGGCGTGCGCAGCAGGGTCGGCGCGGCGAGGCCGGCGTCGCACCAGAGATGGCTCCCGGTGCAACGAGTAAGCGTCCGCCGGTCATAGAGTCAACCCGCGCGCTGCGCCCGCTGTCCGTAAAGGTTCACAAGCGTTTTTCTGTCAGACTCCAAGGTGCCGACCGCAGCTCCCTGCGACCGGCGGCGCGGGGTTGCCCGTCAACTCTTTTTGTGATTCGGTTTCCGCGAAGCCCGCGCAAGGCCTTAGGAAGGCCCAAGAATTGGGCACACACCACGCGCGAGTGGACAATCTATGCTGAAGCAGACGCACGATCAGTGGCCGACCGTGAAGCCGCAAGCCTTCATCGTCGGACCGGACGATCCGATGCTGGTCACCGGCGCCACCGGCTTCATGGGTCCTGCCGTGGTCGCCAGCCTGCTCAGGCACGGCTTCACGAACGTGCGGGCGTTCGCAAGGCCATCGAGCAGCATCGACCGGCTCGCTGCGGTCGCCGAGGGCCAGGGAGCGAGCGCCCGCGTCGAGGTTGTTCGCGGCAATCTGCTGTCGGCGGAGGACTGCAGGCGTGCCGTGCAGGATGCGGCCGTGATCTTTCATCTGGCCACCGGCGGGGACAAGTCCTTTCCGGACGCCTTCATGAATTCGGTCGTCACCACGCGCAACCTGCTCGAAGCAAGCCGGCATCAGGCGTCGTTGCGCCGCTTCGTCAACGTCAGCTCGTTCGCAGTCTATGTGAATAGCGAAGGCCGATGCCTGGATGAACGGTGCGCGGTCGCCGCAACGGGCGGCGACGCCTACACCTTCGCCAAGGCGAAGCAGGACGAATTGGTTGGCGAGTACGGCCGCCGTTTCGGCATTCCCTACGTCATCGTCCGGCCAGGCTCGGTGTTCGGTCCCGGCAAGGAGGCGATCACCGGGCGGGTGGGCATCGACACCTTCGGCGTGTTCCTGCATCTTGGTGGGTCCAATCCGATCCCGCTCACCTACATCGACAACTGCGCCGATGCCATCGTGCTGGCGGGGGTTGCTCCCGGCGTGGAGGGCGAGGTGTTCAACGTCGTCGATGACGAGCTGCCAACCAGCCGGCAGTTCCTGCGCCTCTACAAGCGCAACGTCAGGCGGTTCACGTCGATCTACGTTCCCCGGCCGCTGAGCTATGTGCTGTGCCGGTTGTGGGAGAAGTACTCCGATTGGTCGCAAGGCCAGCTGCCACCGGCGTTCAACCGGCGCAGGTGGAACGCGGAATGGAAGAAGACCCGCTACAGCAACGAGAAGCTGAAGTCGCGACTCGGCTGGACGCCGAAAATCTCCATGGAGGAGGGCCTGCGCCGCTACTTTGCTGCCTGCCGGGAGAAGAGCCGTGCTTAAGGTTGCCATCGTCGGCTGCGGCAAGATCGCCGACGCGCACGCTTCCCAGATCGTGCGCGTGCGGGGTTGCGAAATCGTGGCCGTTTGCGATCGCGAGCCGCTCATGGCCAAGCAGCTCTACGAGCGGTTTCCGGTCAAGCACTGGTTCGAGGACCTGGCCGAGCTGCTCGACAAGGCGCGTCCCGACGTCGTCCACATCACGACACCGGCCGAGACGCATTACGCGATTGCGCGGCACTGCCTGGAGCAGGGCAGCCATGTCTACGTGGAGAAGCCGGTCACTCTTTATGCGGCGGAAGCGGAAGCGCTCATCCGCCTCGCCGAGGCGCGGGGCCTCAAGCTGACCGCCGGGCACGACGACCAGTTCAGCCATGTCACCCGGCGCATGCGGGCTCTCATTCAGAGCGGCTATCTCGGTGGCCCGCCCGTGCACATGGAAAGCTCGTTCTGCTACGACCTCGGCGACCCGGCCTATGCGCGGGCTCTGCTGGCGGACAAGAACCATTGGGTTCGCCGCCTGCCCGGCAAGCTGCTGCACAACATCATAAGCCACGGCGTGGCGCGGATTGCCGAATATCTGACCGGCGACTCGCCCACCGTGCTCGCCCATGGGTTCGTCAGTCCGCTGCTGAAAAGCATGGGAGAGACCGACATCATCGATGAGCTGCGTGTCATCATCAGTGAGGAGCAGCGTACGACGGCCTATTTCACGTTCTCCTCGCAGATGCGTCCCACGCTGCACGAGTTCCGCATCTACGGTCCGCGCAACGGGCTGGTGCTAGATCAGGACCAGGAGACGCTGATCCGGGTGCGGGGCGACCGCTACAAGAGCTTCGCCGAAAAGTTCATCCCACCGATGGGGCTGGCCCGCCAGCACCTCGGCAACCTGAAGACCAACGTCGGCCTCTTTCTGCGAAGGGACTTCCACATGAAGGCCGGCATGAAGTGTTTGATCGAGTCCTTTTACCGCTCGATCGAGGGCGGCGGGCCGCCACCGATCCCCTACCGGGAGATCCTGGCGACGGCGAGGATCATGGACAGCATCTTCGATCAACTCGCGCCGCAACGACCGAGCGATGACCGCGAGCGCCCATTGCAACAGCACCCGGCAAATGCCGGCGTGACGGGGCGGTGAACGACATGGCGTTGACAAGGCGAGGCGGGCCGGTTGAGCTCGATGCCGGCTACAGCGTGGAGATTGATGCCGTCGATGAAGCGGGCTGGCGGCGCATCCTCGCCGCCTTCCGCGATGCCAGCATCTATCAGACGTGGCCCTACGAGGAGGTTCGCGCCGGCCGCAGCAACATCAGCCATCTCGTGCTGAGGAAAGACGGCGAAGCGGTTGCGGCGGCGCAAGCAAGGCTTATGACCCTGCCGCTCATCGGAGCCGGCATCGCCTATGTTCGATGGGGTCCGCTCTGGCGCAGGGGTGCCCACGAAGCCGACACGGAGGCTTTCCGGCAGGCCGTGCGCGCGCTGCGCAACGAGTATGCTTGCAGAAGGGGCCTGGTGGTGAGGCTCAGGCCACGGCTGTTCAGGGAGGTTCATTCCCACTTTGCTTCGATTTTGTCCGCGGAAGGCTACGCCCGCGACCTTGGAGTGATGGAGCGGACGCTGCGCCTTGATCTGACCAAATCGACGGAAGAGCTGCGCAAGGGGATGCGCCCGCATTGGCGCCGCTACCTCAAGGTCGCGGAGAAGAACGACCTCGAAGTCGTCGAAGGTTCGGCCGACGCGCTGTTCGAGGCGTTCATCGGCATCTATCGCGAGCTCGTGCGCCGGAAGTCCTTTGCCGAGCCGAACGACATCCGAGAGTTCCGGGCGATCCAGCAGCGGCTCCCCGCCGATCAGAAGATGATGATCCTGCTCTGCAAGGCCCAGGGCAGGCTGTGCGCGGGGCTGATCTGCAGCGCGATCGGCGACACCGCCCTCTACCTTTTTGGTGCTACCAGCGACGCGGGTCTCAAGAGCCGCGGTTCGTACCTGCTGCACTGGCGGCTGATCGAGCGATTGAAGTCGGCCGGTATCGCCACCTACGACCTCCACGGCATCAACCCGCAGACGAACCCGGGCACCTACAAGTTCAAGGCCGATCTGTGCGGCAGCAACGGCGAGGACGTGCACTTTTTGGGACAGTTCGACAGCTGCACGAGTGCGCTCAGCCGCGGCTGCGTCACCCTGGGCGACCGGCTGCGGGGAGCGATGCGGACTCTCGCGGGGAAAGCAGCTCGCGGACGCATTGATGGTCCGGCGGATGCTCGGGACCCACGCTTGGCAACGGGGAACAAGGAATACCCGAAAAGGCTAGGGACAAATACGGGCGGGAGGGGTCCTTTCGGATCAGTATTGTCGGGCTCCTCTCGCAGTTGTTTCTGAGGTAACGCCGGGCGCTCAGTGCATTCACCGATCAAATCGTATCAGGCCAATTACGCAGAAGTAGCCCACCGACGGACTGATCGCGAGGACCGTCGATCTCTGATACCATTGAACGTGAAGGGAGCACGGTGGGCAAATGGCTCGTTGGGGAGGACGTCGGAACGGCGATGCATGAGCGCATCGGAGCCGCGATGGTGAGGAATGGCGGCTCTGAGACCGGAGCGCCTACGCCGAAGAGCGGCGCCCTGATCCTCAACGCCGACGACTTCGGGCGCGACCGGCCGACCACGGATCGCATCGCGGAGTGCTGCGCGACGGGTGCCGTATCGTCGGTGAGCGCGATGGTGTTCATGGAGGACTCGGAGCGCGCGGCCGAGCTGGCCCGGGAGCAGTCGATCGAAGTGGGCCTCCACCTGAACTTTACGGCGCCGTTTTCCGGCAAGTCGGTGCCGGTCCCCCTCGCCGAGCACCAAGAGCGGATCGCGCGCCACTTGCGGCGGCACCGCCTGGCCCAGGTCGTCCCTCATCCCGGGCTCATCCGCTCGTTCCAGTATGTCACGAAAGCGCAGCTCGACGAGTTTCACCGCCTTTACGGGTTTCCGGCGGAGAGGATCGATGGGCACCATCACATGCATCTGTGTGCGAATGTTCTCTTGCAGAAATTGCTCCCGCGCGGGACGATGGTGCGCAGGAACTTCTCCTTCGATCGCGGGGAAAAGAGCTTAGGCAACACGCTCTATCGGAACCTGGTGGACCGGGCTCTCGCCCGTCGGCACTGGCTCACCGATTATTTCTTCTCCCTGCCCCCGCTCGAGCCGGTGAGTCGGCTTGAGAAGATTTACACCTTGGCAAGGCAGTTCACGGTCGAGGTGGAAACCCACCCCGTTAACCCGGATGAGTATCGTTATCTGGCCGGAGGGGCGTTCTTTCGCCAAATTGGCGACGTGCGCCTGGCGCGGCCGTCGGTCGTGCGAGCCCGGCTCGAACGGGGACTGGACTGATGGAACTTTGCGGGCATGAGCTGACCATTGAGGGGCGTTTGATCCGGATCGGCCGCTTGGAGGCGGAGGGCTTTGAATACGTGGAGGACCCCGAGCCCCTGCTTGCGGAGATTACGCGCGCCGGAGCCGGGCTCGACCTCTTCACCTTCATCCAGAAGCTGCCCGGGCAGCCGCCGCTCTATCGCTATGCGATGGAATGGGACAACCTGGCAGCGATGCCCATCACCACATTCGAGCACTGGTGGACGCGGCAGATCGATGCCAAGACCCGCAACATGGTTCGGCGGGCGGAGAAAAAGGGTATATCCCTTCGCGAGGTACCCTTCGACGACAATCTGGTGAAGGGAATTTGGGAGATCTACAACGAGTGCCCGGTGCGCCAACGCAGACCCTTCCCGCACTTTGGCAAGGATGTCGAGACGGTCCGGCGGATGAGCGCCACATTTCTTGCCTCCAGCGTGTTCATCGGTGCCTTCCTCGGCGAGAAGCTTGTTGGCTTTGCCAAGCTGACGATGGACCGAGCGCGCTCGCAGGCGGCGGTCATGCACATCCTCTCGTTGGTGGAGCACAGGGACAAGGCGCCCATGAACGCGCTGATCGCGGAATCGGTGAGGGCCTGCGAAAGGCGCGCAGTTCCGTATCTGGTGTACTCAAAGTTCTCGTACTGGAAGAAGCAGCGGGACAGCCTCAGCGACTTCAAGGAACGCAACGGCTTCCGGCGTTACGATATTCCCCGCTACTATATTCCTCTCACGCACCGCGGCAGGTTAGCGTTGAACCTCGGGCTGCAGCATGGCCTGTACGGCGGGATTCCTGATCCTTTGGTGGCGATGATGCGGCAATTTCGAGAGGCCTGGTATCGCAGGGCCGGTCGCATGGGCGTTTGGATCCCCTAGCGTGCTGGCCGTTTGTAACCAAAGCGAATGGCGAACTTAGAATGGCTGCGTCGATCGCCACCCTGCTTTATGGGGCCCTGATTGCGGGGCTGTTCTGGCTCGATAGGGATAGGGCTCGGACCTCACTCGCCCTTTGGATACCCGTCATCTGGTTTTCTCTCGCCGCGTCGCGCTCGCCATCCGAGTGGCTCCAGTCGGCGCGTCCCGGGGCGTCCTCGGAGGCGCTGCTGGAAGGCGATCCCATCAACCGTGCGGTCTACGCCGGGCTGATCGCATTGGGGCTGCTCGTTCTGCTCGTGCGGGCGGGCCGGGTCGCCAAGCTCCTGCAAGCAAACGCCTTTGTGGCGTTCTTCCTACTATACTGTCTGTTGAGCCTGACGTGGGCCGATTATCCCGATGTCGGCCTCAAGCGGTGGGTGAAGGCCGCTGGCGATCTCATCATGGTGCTCGTCGTGGTGAGCGATCGCGACCCGCTCGCGGCGATCAAGCGCCTGCTCGTGCGCACCGGCTTCATCCTGATCCCGCTCTCGGTTCTGATGATCAAATATTACCCCGATCTTGCGCGCTATTACGATCGCTGGGATTGGACCACCTACTATTCGGGCGTGACGACCAACAAGAATTCTCTCGGCGCCATCTGCCTGATCTTCGGCCTGACGTCGCTGTGGCAGCTTCTCACGGCCTTGTTCGACCCGCAGCAGGCGGGACGAGGCCGGCGTGCAATCGCCCATGCAGCGATTCTGGTTATGGTCGCATGGCTGTTCTGGCTGGCCAGATCGATGACCGCTCTGGCGTGCTTCGCTCTCGGGGTTTGCGTGCTCTTGGCGCTCGAACTCCGACGAGTGCCGGCGCAGGGCGGAGCGCTCGGGCGCAGCAGGCAGCTTGAAAGGGTAATCGTCGACCGGTTGACCATTCATGCGCTGGTGGCGGTGTTGATTGCCGTCCCGAGCATGGTTCTCTTCATCGGGATCGAGACCATTCTCAAGATGCTGGGCAAGGACCCGACATTGACCGACCGGACCATGATATGGGAGCTCCTGCTCGCGCACACGGCAAGCAACTGGTTTGGGACGGGCTTTGAGAATTTCTGGCTTGGGCCGCGTCTGGAGCGGATCTGGAGTGAGTACCGCTGGGCGCCGAACCAGGCTCACAACGGTTATCTCGAGGTCTACCTCAACCTCGGATGGGTAGGAATCGGGTTACTCGCGCTGGTGCTGGCGGCCGGTTATCAGACGGTGATGAGACGCCTGCGTCGATCCTCTTTTGAGGGAACACTGATGCTTGCTTATTTCGTTACCGGCATCGTCTACAACTTCACCGAGGCGGCGTTGTTCAGAATATCGGCTCCCATGTGGTTCGTTCTGCTGCTGGCGATCACCAGGGTTCCGAAGGATGTACGCTTGAAGCAACCCCTGCCAAGTTTCGACATACGCAGGGCTCGATCGAGTGTGCATGGCAAGGTCGGGGAACACGCGGTTGCAGCCTCAAGAAGTACCTAAGTTGGCCGGACCCCGCGCCGTTCTTATCGGCGCGCGACCTCCCGGTGCCGGACCTGAGGTGGGGCAGGATGCCCCGGCCGTGGTAGAGGCCGCCCTCCTCACCGGCGGCGGAGACCGCGCCTACGCGGTCGGGCTCGCCATGGCACTGATGGAAAAGGGCGTGAGGCTCGATTTCATCGGCGGCGACGAAGTAGATGGGCCCGAACTGCGCACCGCGCCGGCCCTGACGTATTTCCATTTCCGCAGGAACGGCCGCAAGGACGCCGGTTATGTCGAGAAGGCGTGGCGGGTGCTCGCCTATTACGCCCGTCTCATAGGCTACGCGGCCACGGCCAAGCCGAGAGTGTTCCACATTCTTTGGAACAACAAGTTCGAGCATTTCGACCGCACGCTGTTGATGCTCTACTACAAGGCGTTGGGTAAGAGGATTGTGCTCACCGCCCACAACGTCAACGCCGCCGCGAGGGACGGGACCGACTCCTGGCTCAACCGCCTCACGCTCGGCATCCAGTACCGCCTCTGCGACCACATCTTTGTCCACACCGAGCAGATGAAAAGCGAGCTCGTGCAGGCTTTCCGCGTCCCCAGGGAGGCCGTCAGCGTGGTTCGCTTCGGCATCAACGAAGCCGTTCCAAATACGGCACTCACACCGGCCGAGGCAAGGGAGCGGCTCGGCATCGCCAGCGAGGAGCGAGCGATCCTCTTTTTCGGCAACATCGCTGCCTACAAGGGCCTCGAGCACCTGATCGAAGCCTTCGAGCACCTTGTCGGCAGCGGCGGGCCATATCGCCTGATCGTCGCCGGGCGGGCCAAGAAGCCCTCCGACCCCTACGTTGTCGACATTCGCGACCGTCTTGCGCGCAAGAGCGTTCGCGAACGGAGCATGGTCAGGATGGAGTTCATTCCCGACGACGAGGTGGAGCTGTACTTCAAGGCTGCGGATGTGACCGTGCTGCCGTACACGCGGATCTTTCAAAGCGGTGTAATGTTCCTGGCGTACAGCTTCGGCTTGCCGGTGATCGCCACCGACGTCGGCTCGCTGCGCGAGGATGTCGTCGAGGGCGAGACGGGGTTTGTCTGCAAGCCGGAGGACCCGCTTGCTCTCGCGGCCGCGATCGAGCGCTATTTCGCGAGCCCGCTTTATCGAGAACTCGAGCGCCGGCGCGGACAGATACGCGATTACATCCGCGAGCGGCATTCGTGGGAAGCCGTCGCTGAAACGACCCGCAACGTCTACCTTGAGGCCGCGCGACGCTGAGCCAGTGCCTCCCGGCAGCGGCGGTGCCGGGCAACGGCTGGCAGTGGACGGTGCGAAGGAGCGCTTAGCAGGACGGCGCGGCGGCTGCGGAAGGAAAGCGATGCTCAGGACGTCCACCTTGACAGCCGCTCTGCTGGCTCTCGGCGCCGCAGTCTGCGGTGCCAGCGCCGAAGAGTGGTACGTCGATAATTCGGGCGCGCCGCCGTGCAGCGACGTCCCCTCGGGGGGCTCGCAAACCCAACCCTGGTGCACGATCGGCTTTGCCGTTACCCAGGTCCGCGCCGGCGATGTCGTCTACGTCAAGAACGGCATCTATCGAGAGGACGTTCAGATCTCCGACCGAGATGGGGGCGCCAGCTATATCACCTTCAGAAACTACCCTGGACACGCTCCGGTCATCCGCGGGGAAGGCGTGCACAGCGGCCGCAACCGGATCAGCAACAGCAGCTTCATCCGCTTCGTCGGATTCACGATCACGGAGTTTCAGCAGGGGCTGTTCGTCGAGCGGTCCAGCAATATTCTCCTGCAGAACTTGCACGTTCACAACATCGGGCAGGAGGCCGTCCGCATCAGGCTCAATTCCAGTTTCGTCACGATCGAGCGCTCGTTGATCCACGACACTAGGAAGTGGCGGTCCAACGGCGAGGGGGTCTATATCGGCACCTCCTCCAGTCAGCAGCCGGCCTCCCCCCCATACGACAACACCCATGACGTCCTGGTGAGGAACAATGTGATCTACAACACCGGGGACGAGTGCATCGAGGCGAAGGAAGGGACCTACAATGTCGTGATCGATGGCAACACGTTGCACGACTGCCTGCTGGACCCGGGGATCACCAGTCCCGGCTGGGGCGCCATCGAGGTGATGGAGCACGAGCGATACTTTGGCTCCAATCCAAACCACGTCATCAAGAACAACGTCATTCGAATGGCGAAGACCGGCATCGGCGTGCACACGGGCGCCACCGTGTTCAACAACGTGATCTACGGCCAGACCGGCAAGTACCGCGGGATCAGCATCGACAATGCCGATGCCGACGACTACCTCCGCCGCATCTATCACAACACCATAGACGTGCCCGAGGCGCGGGCCGTCGTCGTCTCGGGCGGCGCCAGGGTGGACATCCGCAACAACATCGGCCCGGCAACGGCAGGCAACATCCCTGCTCAAGACACGTTCTTTGTCGGCAGAGCGGCGGGCGACTATCGCCTGGTGGCGAGAAGTGCACCGATCGATGCCGGAGAGGACCTGACAGCGACGGTGGCCAGCGACATCGCGGGCGTGAGCCGGATCGGCGGCCCACCGGACATGGGCGCCTACGAATTCACCGCCGACTAGGCTAAGGGCCGTTCGCTCACGATTTGACGATGTGGTCGCCGGCGATGCCCTTGCGCTGAAAGACGTTGCGCGTGTCGATCAGCAGCCGCGCGTGGGCGGCAACGAGGGCGTAGTCGACCGCGTCGTGGTCGGTAACGACGATGACGGCGTCGTAAGACGCGAGGGCCGTGGGAGTGAGGTCCACCGACTGGCGACCCTCGATCTCGGGGTAAGCGCGTGTGGCCGGTATGGCGGCGACGTGGGGGTCGTGAAAATCGACCTTGGCACCGCGCCGCTCGATCAGCTCGATCAGCTTCAAGGACGGGCTTTCGCGAATGTCGGCGACATTCTTCTTATAGGCGAGACCGAGGATCAGAATGCGTGCGCTGCCGAGCGAGCGGGAGAAGCGCCTATCGAGAGCAGCCTCGAGCTTTCCCACCACGTAGCGCGGCATCGACAGGTTGATTTCGCCTGCCAGTTCGATGAAGCGGGTGGTCAGCTCGTGCTCGCGCGATTTCCAGGTCAGGTAGAACGGGTCGATCGGGATGCAGTGCCCGCCGAGCCCGGGGCCCGGGTAGAAGGGCATGTATCCGAACGGCTTGGTTGCAGCCGCATCGATCACCTCCCAGACGTCGATGCCCATGGCGTCGTAGATCACCTTGAGCTCGTTGACGAGCGCGATATTGACGGCCCGGAACACGTTCTCGGTGATCTTGACCGCCTCCGCCACTTCGGTGGAGGAGACGGGCACGACCCGCTTCACGACCGCTCCATAAAAGCGCGCCATCAGCTCCTTTGCTGCCCCACCGTCGCCGGCAACGATCTTCGGGATGCTCACCGTTTCAAAGCTGGCGTTGCCAGGGTCTTCCCGCTCCGGCGAGAAGCCGAGGAAGAAGTCGGACCCGCTTTTCAGCCCCCCCCGCTCCAGGATCGGCTTCAGGACCTCGCTCGTCGTGCCGGGGTAGGTTGTCGACTCGAGCACCACGAGCTGGCCCTTGCGCAAGTGCCGCGCGATGGTGAGCGCGGTGTTCTCCACGAAGGAGAGGTCCGGCTCGCGGTGTTTGGTCAGCGGCGTCGGCACGCAAATGATGATGACGTCGCACGACGCGAGTTCCCCGAAGTCCTGGGTCGCGCGCAGCGTCCCGCGCTGCACCAGCTCGGAAAGGAGCGCATCGCTGACCGCATAAATGTAGGAGGTTGCCGCGTTGATGTCCGACACCTTGCCGGCATCGATGTCGAAGCCGATGGTCGAAAAGCCCGCGCGCGCCACCGCGGCCGCCAGCGGCAGGCCGACGTAGCCGAGGCCGATCACGCCGACGGTGGCGGCACGCTCAGCGATCAGCCGGCCCAGGGTGTCGCTCGGTTCAATCGATGTCAGCATCAGCTAAGGCGTAAGTCCAGCGCCAGAGGAGCCTCGCCGTCGGCCGGCAGCTTCGTTCCTGCCCTCCAAAGGCCGAGACGAGTTGGCGCAGGCGCAGGTTTGGGCTGAGCCAAGTGGGCGGCCCGTGCCCCCTGAAAACACTAGCGTGGGTCCCGCACGCTGTCGAGATTGATCGAGGCGCCATGGTTGGCGGCGTTTACGACGTTCGCCGGGCAACGATAAGGGTTCCTGCGGACTGTGCGGCAAGGGCTCATGGGCTGTGAACCAGACGAGCGGATGCGACCTGACAATGCCCGCCCACACCCATTAAACTCGATCCGCCTTATGAGGTCGGAGGGGTGACTTGCAACTCGAGTTCGAGAGCGCGGAGCGAACCGACGCCAGTTGCATCCACGACCTCATAACTGAGGTGGCGAGCGGGCGTCCCGAGGCTATTGCCATTGCGGCTCCGCGCCGCAAGCCGCTTCCCTATCGCCGACTGTTGCTGCAGATCGATGACACCGTCCGTGCCCTGGCCGGCGCGGGACTTTACCGCACCGACAGGGTGGCCCTCGTCCTGCCGAACGGCCCGGAGATGGCCACCGCTTTTCTCGGCGTCGCTGCCGGTGCAACGTGTGCGCCACTCAATCCGGCCTACAGAGAAGAAGAGTTCGAGTTCTACATCACCGATCTTGGCACGCGCGCCGTCATCCTGGCGGCAGGCATGGACTCCCCTGCCAAGCGCGTCGCCCGGCGGCTTCGCATCCCGATCTTCGAACTCGTTGCGTCCGTTGATGCCGAAGCAGGCATCTTCAGGCTCGAAGCGGACGGAGGTCCTCTGGCACCGGGCCAGCCCGCCTTCTCGTCCGCCGAGAATATTGCGCTGGTGCTGCATACGTCGGGGACGACGTCGAGACCAAAAATCGTGCCGCTCACGCATGCGAACCTGTGCCGGTCGGCCGGCAACATTGCCAGGACGCTGGCGCTGACGCAGAGCGACCGCTGCCTCAACGTCATGCCGCTCTTCCATATCCATGGTCTGGTCGGCGCACTGTTGTCCTCGCTCAGTGCCGGCTCGAGCGTTGTGTGCGCGTCCGGTTTCGATCCCGAGGCTTTTTTTGCGTGGCTCGACGCCTTCGAGCCGAGCTGGTATACGGCCGCCCCGACTATCCACCAGGCGGTGCTGGCGCAGGCCGCTGCGAACCGTGCCATCATCGCCCGGCGGCCCCTGCGGCTGATCCGCTCCTCCTCCGCTGCGTTGCCTCGGCAGGTCATGAAGGAACTCGAGCAGACCTTCAGGACCCAGGTCATCGAGGCCTACAGCATGACCGAGGCCGCCCACCAGATGACGAGCAATCCGCTCGCTCCCCGGCCGCGAAAGCCGGGTTCGGTTGGGCTTCCGACCGGAACCGAGGTTAGCATCATGGATGAGGCCGGTCGCCTGTTGGCGCCCGGTGAGGTCGGTGAGGTGGTTATCCGAGGGCCCAATGTCACAAGCGGCTACGAGAACAACCCCGCCGCGAATGCGGCGGCGTTCACCAACGGTTGGTTCCGGACCGGCGATCAGGGTCGGTTCGATGCCGACGGCTATCTGTTCCTTACCGGTCGCCTCAAGGAGATCATCAACCGGGGCGGCGAGAAGATCGCCCCGGGCGAGGTCGATGAGGTTTTGGCCCAGCACGCTGCGGTGGCGCAGGCGGTAACCTTTCCCGTCCCACATCCGACTCTCGGCGAGGACGTCGCGGCGGCCGTCGTACTGAAGCCCGGCGCCAAGGCGAGCGAGCGCGAGATCCGAGCGTTCGCAGCAGCCCGTCTCGCCGAGTTCAAGACGCCGAAGCAAATCCTGATCGTAGACGAGATCCCGAAAGGACCGACCGGAAAGGTGCAGCGCATCACGCTCGCCGACAGGCTGGCCGACGTGCTGGCGGCAAAGCGAGATGCTAACTTCGTTGCTGCGGAGAGCGCCATCGAGCAAGAGATCGCTGACATCTGGCGGGGCATCCTGAAAGCCGAAAAAGTCGGTATGCGCGATGACTTCCATGCGCTCGGCGGCGACTCCCTTTCGATGGTCAGTATGGTTCTCGAAGTCGAGAAACGCTATAAAGTGACGGTGCCGATCGACCGTTTTCTCAAAGCGCCCACGGTGGAAACCCTGGCCGAGCTTGTACGGCCCGGCGAGCGTGAGCGGGGGGAAGCTTCAGCCGGCGAGCCGGCCGCGTCCAGGCCGATCAGGGATTCGCTGTTCAGCGGCATCAGAAATCGTCTCTTCCAGTGCCTCGCCCTTTATGCGCCGGGCTACAAATCCGCCCGCGTGTGGCTGCACCGGATGCGGGGCGTCACGATCGGACGCAACACGTCGATTGGCCTTTCCGTGCTGATCGAGACCGCCTATCCGCGCCTGGTGTCGATCGGCAGCAATGTGACGATCGGCATGCGCGTGGTGATCATCGGGCATCTTCGAGATGCGACCGACGAGGCTCGAATGCTCAACCGGCCTACGGTGCGGATCGAGGACGACGTGTATCTGGGGCCTGGCGTCATCGTGCTGCCAAACGTGACAATCGGCCAGGGCGCCGTCGTTGCGGCCGGAAGCGTGGTCAACCGCTCGGTGCCGCCGCATACCCTTGTGCAGGGCAATCCGGCGCGGCCGGTCGCCCATTGCGGCGCCTCCCTCGGCGGGGGCGTGTCCTACGAGCAGTTTCTTCGCCGGCTCACGCCAATCAAGGATGAGCAGTCATGAGTGGCACAGTTGAGGGGGCAAGCGCCTCGCAGCTATCCGAAACCTCGCAGACCACGGATAGAGGCGAGCGCGCCCGCTCAGAGCCTCGTCGTTGCCTCATGTGCGGCGGGAACGAGCACGGCATCGCCTTCACCGAGCTCGGCATCGACATCCTGCGCTGCAAAACGTGCGGGCACGTGTTCTCCTCCTACCGGGCAGAACCGCACTTCGCGGGGTACTGGGGCGAGCAGGTGGCAGCCGGCGAGCATTACTATTGGAGCAAGGCCCGGGCCAGGATGCACCGCGACTTCTTCGATCGCTTCATCGCCGGCCGATCGGGGCGGCTGCTCGACATGGGCAGCGGGCTCGGCTTCTTCCTCAAGGCGATGCAGGCATTTCCCGACTGGGAGGCCTACGGTTGCGAGATTTCGCCAGCGGCCGTCCGGCACGCGCGCGAACACCTCGGCCTCGAGCGGGTGATCTGCAGCCCGCCGCAGGACGCCGACCTGCCGCGCAATTCCTTCGACATCATCACGTTGTGGGACGTGCTCGACCACATTCCGCAACCCGATCCGCTGCTCGGGCGCTGTCACGCTCTGCTCAAGGATGAGGGAACCATCTTCATCCGCACGCCCAACGTCGCCACCCAGCTCTTTCGGGCACGGGTCATGAAGGCGATCCGAGGCATCGCCCCCGACCGGAAATACATGCAGGCCAGCGACCATGCTCACTTCTATTCCATGCGTAGCATCCGTACGCTGCTGGAGCGCAACGGGTTTCGCAATGTGGAGTTCATTCACCTGCACCCGATCGGCGGCGACAGCGGGAGGGGGTGGAGATCGGTCGTGGTCACGGCTCTCAAGACCACGAGCTATTATCTGCTGCGCGCGCTCGCGACCTTAAGCGGCGGGCGGCTGAACTTCGACAATCTGTTCGTCGTCGCCCGCAAGTCTGCGGCGACACGGTCGTGAAACGGCTGACCCTCATCTCCTGCCCGCGATCGCTGCGCGGGGAAGAGCGCTTGCTGGAGCTCGCGCAATGGATGGGTGTCACAACGCAACGGGTTGCGATTGGCAGCAAGCCGGTGCTGGATCAGCTGGCGAACGTGCTTGCCGGCTGCGGCTGCGTGGCGCTCAGTGCGCAAACTTTGGCGTTCTTGGCGGAGATGCTGCCGCCGCAAGTCCTGGAAACGCTTATCACGACCAGGTGGGAACGCGTGCTGGTTTTTACTGCCACGCGCGATGGGCCTGGTACCGATCTGCCGTCGTGGCTCACCGGCGGGGCTCTCGCCGGTCTTGCGCCGCCGGCGGCCGTCCGCGACTTTCGCTTTCCCGCCGGCGGGCGAGCGTTGAGCGGCGTCTTTGCAGGACTGGGCTTTGCGCTGAAAAGCGCCGTCACCGTCTCCGGCTTCAGACTTGAACCGGGAGGAGGCACCGACACACAGGAGGTGCTCCTCGCTGGGGAACGCCCCGTATTCCTCAGCACGCGGAGGGGATCCTGCGAGGTTCTCCTGCTTTCGCTTTCCGACATCCCGGCCATCCGGGAGCCCGTTTCGCAGAACGCGGGGATCGAGGAGCATTACGACCGGATCATTCCGCTCCTGATCTTTCTCAGACACTGCTTCCCGGACATGTTCTGGCAGAAAGCGGCGCCCACCGGGCGGCTCATCATCGACGATCCGTTGCTGGAGCGGAGCTACGGCTTCCTCGATTTCGGAGCGCTTGCCGGATCGATGCGTTCGGCGAGGTATGGGACGACGATCGCGTTCATACCCTGGAACTACTGGCGCACATCGCCGCGGCGGGCGCGGCCTATGTTCACGGACCGGTCCGAGCTTTCCCTGTGCGTGCACGGCTGCGACCACACGAACATGGAGTTCGACGAGATCGACCCCGGCGCGCTCCAATGGATGGCCGATACGGCGCTCGCCCGCATGGAGCGGCACCAGCACCGCACGGGGCTGTCCTTCGATGCGGTCATGGTCTTTCCGCAGGGGCACTTCTCGAGCGCGGCGCTGCGCGCCCTTCGCGACAGCGGCTACCTGGCCGCCGTCAACACAACCTGCTTTCCGACCGATGCCGGAGCGGCGCAGCTCACGATCGCGGACTTTCTGCGTCCAGCGATCACGCGCTTTTTCGGCTTTCCGCTGTTCCAGCGGCGCTACCCTCGCCGCCTCGTCGACTTCGCCTATGACATGTTCATCGGCCGGCCGGTGCTGCTGGTTCAGCATCAGGACGACTTCCGCGACGGATACCGAAAGCTGGAGGAGTTCGTCGCTGATCTCTACCGGCTCGATTCGAGGCTGACCTGGCCCCCCCTCGCGGATCAGCTCATGTCGAGTTGCTTGACCCGGAGCTTGCCCGGCGGCTCGGCGGAGGTTCGGTTTTTCACGAGACGGTTCAGGTTCGCCAATGCTGGCAGGATGCCAAGCCACGTGAGCTTCTCCAAGCATGAGCCGGATGCGTCGGCCGTTGCGAGCGTCGAGATCGATGGGTCGAGCGTACCGTTCTCTGTGGAGAATGGCCTCATCACCTTCACACGAGATCTGGCGCCGGGCCAGGCCTTCGACATACGGATCGTTGCTGCGCCAGTGCCGACGGGCCACCCGGTGGTCAGGCGTGACGGCCTCGGACATACGGTCGGCGTCGCCGCGCGTCGCTCCCTCTCGGAGGTTCGCGACAAGCTCCTGTCGAGGCACCCCCGCCTGCTCGCGGCAGCAACCGGCCTTGCAGCGAGAATGAAGGCGACCGGCCGCAGCGATTGGGAAGAGTGATCCGCAGGCAGATCGTTGCCGCCGCACCCAGGAATCTGCATCTCTCTATGAGCTTCGCCGCAGACGGGCTGGACTGAAGTCCCGCAGCAGCGAGAAGGCGAGCCTGATCGGTCTCGTTACTTTGAAGATGCCAACCACCACGGCGAGATAGATGGCGATGCAGACCGGCACGGAAAGCAAAAATCTGGCGAGCTGGGAGACCTCGTCGAGGAACAGGCGCTGAACCGCCAGGCCGACCACGACGGTGAGCAGCGCCGCCGTCGTTTGCGGGCCGACGGCCCGCACCACGTCCCGTGCCCCGATGCCCAGCGGCTGGCCGGCATAAGCCAGAGCCGGCACGAACAGGCAGAACGTGGCGATGGTGTGCGCCACCGCCACGCCGGTGGGTCCGAACGGCAGCCCCGCGAACACCGCAGCGAGCTGGACGACGGCGCTCAAGAGCCCCCACCGTGTCCAGCGATCGGAACGTCCGGCCGCAACGTGGAGCCAACCCAAGGTGCGCTCGACGACGTGGACTATTCCCCGCACCGCGAAGATGCAGAGCAAGGGCCCCGTGGGCTCCCATTTTTCGCCGAGCAGCATTACGATGACGTCCTGCCCGGTAACGGCCAGACCGGCGAAGGCCAGCATGGTGAAGAACGTCAGCGAGGAAAGCGCGGCGGCCCATGATCGCTTGAGCTCGTCCAGATCGTTTCTGAGCTTGCTCAGGCTGGCGACGGCCACGTCGTGCAGCTGCCCGAACAGGCTGAGCAGGTTGTTGTAGAGGAGCAGTGCGTTCTGGAAGTATCCGAGCTGCCCGGCTCCATAGAGATATCCGAGCGCGATCCGATCGGCCGATTGCGCCGCGTAGTCGGTGACCGTGAAGCCCGTCACCCCCACGCCGAAGGTGACGAGCTCCCGCGCTTCACGCGTGTAGCGCGGCCGAGAGGGAAGCCAGGGGCAACTGATCCACGCGCCGAGAGTGCCCACGAGCGACGCCAGCACGGGCTTGGCCACCAGCGCCCAGTAGCCCCAGCCCGCCAGTGCCATAACAATGGCGGCGAGGCTGCTGATCACGTTCGAGGCAATCTCGATCACCGCCATCCGGCGGAACTGCATGGCGCGTCGCATCAGCGCAAAGTGCTGCGCCGACAGGGCCGAGACGATGAACATGAGCGAGGCGACGACGGCGATCTGCGTCAGTTCGGGTTCGCCGTAAAAGTCCGCTATGAATCCGCCGCTGCCGGCAAGGAGCAGCGTCAAGGTTGCGGCGATTGCGACCTTCAACCAGAAGAGCCCGCTGATCCCGACCTGCGTGATCTGCTTGCGCTGCACGGTCGCATCGGTGGTACCGAGGTCGATGAGATGGGGCGCAAAGCCGACGAGCGCGAACACCATGGCGACGAGCCCGTAGTCGCGGGGGCTGAGCAGGCGCGCCAGCAGTATGGTGGTGCCCACCTGGACAAACATGTTCAGGATGCGCGCGGCGAAAAATACCACGCCGCTGCGCACCGACTCGCGGCCGAGGTCGGGCCGGGGCTTGTTCTCCCCGAAGTACTCGTGAATGGGGGGCTTCAAGCGGGAGCCTTCGCGTTTCCTGTCATCGCTGGCGGGCGCTCCTGTGGTCCGTCCGCTGGTCGCTTTCAACTTCCGTTGCGGAGCCGGTGAGAGCGGCACCGGCCAGGGCCTGCAAGCGCTTGGCGCGTGCCGTCATTGCAGGCGAGAGCGCGATGCCGGCGTGGTTAAAAATCGTTTGCCATCGATGAATCCAATCGTGCCGCAGCAGCGACTCGGCGGCATTTCTGCGGCTGATGGCGGCAAGCCGCTCGGGGTCGGCATCCAAGTCTGCGAGCACGTCGATGACGTCCGACCCGTCGGGACGGACCTCGATCACGGCGTCGGGCCAGGGAAACAACCGCCGGAACGGCTCGCAATCGGGCGCCTGTCCGACCAGCACGGCGCCGGCGGCCGCGCCCTCGAAATAGCGGTATCCGATCTCGACCTGACCGCGGGTCTCCTGCGGTTGATTCATCTTGGCGGGCGATACGATGAAATACCTGCTGCGCTTGGCCATGTTCGCGTAAAGACGGCGGTGCTGCTTGAAATCGATGGGCTCCATCTTGGCCATGGCCCGAAACGAATCGTGGATGTAGAACAAGCCGCTCTCCGAAGCGGCCCGCAGCAAGGCCTGGTGAACGCCGTCCCATCTTCGCCCGATGCTGTAGACGTCGATCACGCGTTGGGGCGGGCTCGGAAGCGGGCTGAACGTGAGCGCATCGGTGGCCGTGGGCAACGGATGGCACGGCCGGCCGAGGAAGTCCGACAACGGTCCAGCCGTGGCCAGCGTATTGAGAAAGACGTGATCGAATCGCCGCAGCGTGCGCAGCAGGTCGCGCCGCTGCGGGATGTCCGTGATCCAGAGCTCATCCAACCAGCAGACGCTGACTCTGCACCGCTCCTGCCATCCCTCAATGGCATTCACGTACATGAGGTCCCAGGCGTTGTTGCAGGTCGCGATGAACAGATCGTAGTCGTGGGAGAGGCGCACCTTCTTCAGGCCGGGATTGGCATAGGCCAGGCCAGGGGCCATGTGGCGATGGAGGAGTCTGCGCTGCCAGCGGTCCCGGACAGGAAAGGCACGCCCCGCCTGCAGTTCCAAGAGATCGACACGATCTACTTCGGCCAGAACGTCCTGAGCCTCGTAGAAGCCGGCCTGGAAGGCCTCGCGCGAGATGGCCCGCATGGTCGGCATCAGGATGCGCGCCGGCGCCTCCTGCTGCTCTGACTGGGCGGGCCAGATCATCTGTGCACCCGTCGGCCCGAAGTAGCTCGTATGAGCACGAACGGCATCGCCTCGCCTATCCCGCGTGCGCTTGGTCGAGCATACGCGCCGAGGCAGCAACCCTTGTCAAGGTCGCGCCGGGCCGCGAGAGCCGAGCGGGGGGCCGATCGGAGAGGGCGGGCACGGCCAAATGCACACACCATGAATATTCATGGTCAATAAACATGTGGCGACGGCGTGCATCTGCCGCCGGCCGTGTTAGGGGGCAGTGGCGCGGGTGATGAGAAACCAACAGAGCCGACCAAACCGCCCGATTGGAAGGATTGGCCTTTTCCCACCGACGCCGTTGCCGTGGACCGGTTGCCGGGAGTAAGCTGCCGTTGGCTCTGGAATTTTGGGGGACAGGACGGGGAGCAGGCGACATCGCTGCACTTTCCTCGACCAACCCGTCCTCGAACGTAAACCCAAATGAGCTGCGGTTCGGGTTCGGGCGCCCCTTACGTGGTATGAGTGCCTCGGAGACGGCCGCGCGGCGAGGCGCATCGATATGGTGAGAGCGGCGCCGTTGATCAGACAGTACATTCATGCAGAGCTCGAGGGGGTGCAGGCCGCGTTCGCCGCCATTCGCGCCGATGCAACCTTGCTTTCCACCCTCGAGGCCGCGGCGCGGGCGTGCATCGACTGCCTGAAGAGTGACCACCGGATCCTGCTGGCCGGCAACGGCGGCAGTGCCGCCGATGCCCAGCACATAGCCGCTGAACTGGTCGGCCGTTTCGCCTTCGACCGGCCGGGCCTGCCGGCCATCGCGCTCACGACCGATACGTCGATTCTGACGGCGATCAGCAACGACTACGGCTACGACAGCGTCTTTGCGCGGCAGGTACAGGCGCTCGGCTCCAAGGGCGACGTTTTCATCGGCTACTCCACCTCGGGCAGGTCGCCCAACGTCCTGCGCGCGTTCGAGGAGGCACGCAAGCGGCAGCTCGTCTGCATCGGACTGACCGGAAGCCGCGGCGGGCCCATGCGCGATTTGTGCCATCATCTGCTCGAGGTGCCGGCCGACACCACGGCACGGGTACAGGTTGCGCACTTGGCGCTCGGGCACATCCTGTGCGGTCTGATCGAGAACGAGATCTTCAAAGCGGCGAAGTGATGGGAGAGACAGGCCGCTGCGCCGTGCTCAACGGTTACCTCGATGGATTGGCTGGTGCCCGCGGTATGTTGCAGAGGGTGAGTGATCGCGTCCGATGTCCATCTTTCTCGTCACCGGAGGAGCAGGCTTCATCGGTTCCAACGTCGTTGCGGCGTTGAACGAGGCGGGCTGCTCCGACATCGTCGTTAACGACGAGCTCGGCGTCGGCGACAAATGGCGCAACCTTCAAAAGCGTCAGCTCTCCGACATCGTCCCACCGTGCGATCTGGCGCGGTGGATCGAGGGCCGCAAGCTCGCCGCCGTCATCCATCTGGGCGCCAACTCCGATACGACGGCGACCGATGCCGACGCGGTGATCGCTTCCAATTTCCGGCTCTCGCTCATGCTTCTCGATTGGTGTGCGGCAAACCGGACGCCTTTCATCTATGCCTCCTCGGCCGCCACCTACGGCGACGGTTCGGCCGGTTTCGATGACGACTGCTCCCTCGCTGCCCTGCGACGGCTGCGGCCGCTCAACCTTTACGGTTGGAGCAAGCATCTCTTCGACCTGGTCGTGGCCGAGCGGCTGCGGCGGCGATCTGAGGTGCCGCCGCAATGTGTGGGCCTGAAGTTCTTCAACGTTTTCGGTCCAAACGAGTATCACAAGGGTCATATGCGCAGCGTGGTGGCGACAGTGTTCCCCGACGCGCAGGCCGGGAGGCCCGTCCGCCTTTTCAAGTCGCATCGCGACGGGATCGCGGATGGCGATCAACGGCGAGACTTCATCTATGTCGAGGATGCGGTGGCAGTGGTGCGCTGGCTGCTCGAGCACACGGCCGTCTCGGGCATTTTCAACGTCGGAACCGGCACGGCGGCAAGTTTCCGCGAGCTGGTGACGGCGTTGTTCGGCGCTCTCGGGCGGGAGCCGCACATCGTCTACCACGATATGCCCGAGGCGATCCGTGACCGCTATCAGTACTTCACTCAGGCGAACGTCGAACGGCTCCGGCGTGCCGGGTTCGAGCGAGAGTTCACGCCGCTCGATGTCGCGGTTGGCGACTATGCGAGGCGCTACCTGACCGCGGCCGACCCTTATCGTTAGCGCGTACGACCGCAGGGTCATGTCCCATGATCGACTTCAGACGTCTTCTCTCGCGCCTAGCCCGGCAACGCGTGCTTTGCGTAGGTGATCTCATCATCGACGAGTTCGTTTACGGCAAGGTCTCGCGCATCTCGCCCGAAGCCGCTACCCCGGTGCTCGCCGCACAGCGCAGCGAGCTGCACATCGGCGGGGCGGGAAACGTGGCGCGGAACATCACGAGTCTGGGCGCAAAGTGCGATTTCGTGGGTGTCATCGGTGGCGAGCCGGATGCTTACAAGATTGCATCGGAGCATTTGGCTGCGGAGAGCGTCGACGCCCATCTCGTCACCGACGCTTCGCGTCCGACCACGCGCAAGATCCGATTCGTGTCGGAGCACTACTCGACCCATCTGCTGCGAACGGACTGGGAGAGCGCGGAAGCGATCGGCGGCGGGACTGAGCAAGCAGTGCTGGAGCGCGCCACAGCGGCGCTGCCCCGCGCTTGCGCACTGCTGCTCTCTGACTATGCCAAGGGCGTGCTCACGCACCGTGTGGTCCGTACCCTGATCACGGCTGCCCGGCAAGCGGGACTGCCCATCGTCGTCGATCCCAAAGGGCACGACTACAGCGTCTATCGCGGGGCAACCCTCATCACGCCCAATCGGCAGGAGCTTGCCCAGGTGACGCGCCTGCCGGTCGGAAGCGACGCCGAGATCGAGCAAGCGGCCGCCAAGTTGTCGGAGATGACCGACAGTGCTGCGGTGGTGGTGACCCGCAGCGAGGACGGCATGAGCCTCTATCGGCGCGGAAAGGGTGCGCTCCATATCTCGGCCCATCCGGTGCGCGTACGCGACGTGGCGGGCGCCGGCGACACGGTCGTGGCGGCGTTGGCGACGTTTCTTGCGGCCGGCGCGGATTTCGAGCCCGCCCTGCGGGCGGCGAATGCGGCTGCTTCGGTCGTCGTCGGCAAGCGCGGAACGGCAACCGTGTCGGCGGCGGAACTGAGGGCGCGCCTTCTGCCGGCGGCAGCGCGGGCGAACGAGGAGAAGATTTTGGTCGATCACGGCCTGCTTGCGGGCCATCTCGCCCAGTGGCGCCGCGATGGTATGCGTATCGGGTTCACCAACGGCTGCTTCGATCTGCTGCACCCAGGCCACATCCGGCTGTTGGTGGAGGCCCGAGCTGCCTGCGACAAGCTGATCGTCGGACTGAACAGCGATGCGTCCGTAGCGAGGCTCAAGGGCCGCGGTCGTCCGGTGCAGAACGAGAAGGCCCGCGCCGAAGTGCTGGCGGCGCTCGAGGCGGTGGACCTCGTCGTCATCTTCGACGAGCCAACCCCGATCGAACTGATCCGCACGGTGCGGCCGGCCGTCCTGGTCAAAGGCAGCGACTATCGGCGCGAAGAAGTGGTCGGCCGTGATCTCGTCGAGGCCTACGGCGGCGAGGTGATGCTGGTCGAGATCGTGCCCGGCCACAGCACCACCAACCTGGTGCAGCGGATGCGATCGCCGCAGGAAAAGGCGATCGAGCAGTGAGCAATCTTCAGGGAATACAGCACGCGCCGATCCCGCCGCTCACGTAGAGCGGCGTTGCTGCAGCAGTGCGAGGGCGCGCAGCAGGCGGTCGTGGGTGATGGTGGAATTGTCCGCGTCCTTCGCATACGAGCAGTAGTCTGCCGCAGTCGATACAACCTTGACGAGCCGCCCGAAGCCGTCGATCTCGGCCGCCGACGTAGGGGCAAAGAAGGCCACCGTCGGCACGCCTTGAGCCAGCGCCAGGTGCATGGCCAAGCTGTCGCTGCTCACCATGTAGTCGAGCCCGCGGATGAGGGCCGCAAGATGCAGCGGTGAGGCTTCGGTGTCGGCGACGCGCACACGTGGGTCGGCAAGGGTTGCGGCCAGTGCCAGGTTCCTGTCGCGGTCGGGCCCGGCCCCGATCAGAACAATGCTGCCGCTTTCGGCAAGCAGGCCATCGGAGGCGAGCAGCGAGCGGATCAGCGCCTCGATTTCCCGCCCGCGCAGCTCCTTGGCCGGCCAGCGCCCGCCGGCGAACGGATTGAGGCCGACCGCCGGGCGCCGATCGCCGAGCCAGCGGCGATAGCTCGCCTGCAATTCGTCGTCGCCATGGAAGGCCGCCTCGGCGGCATCGACCGCGAACATCTCCGCGAAGATTTCCCCGTGCGTGCGCGCGTTGAGCTTCTTCAGTTCGTCCGCGCGCGCCTTGCCGAAGCGCGACCGCAGACCCATGTCGAACCAGGCTGCCGCATCCTGGGAGTATTTGACCTGTCCGTCGTCGAGATACACGCCCACGATCCGTGCGCAGGTAAGGCGACTGACGCCGGCAACGATCTCCTCCTCGTCGTCGAGAGAATAGACGATGTCGAAGGGTTCACCGATCAGATCATCGAAGCTGGTGAGCACGCGATCGATATGAGGATTTCGGCAGATGAGCGGGACGGCGCCGGGGGCCGTGATCCATGACAGGTTCAGAGCACGGCCGTATTTCCTGCGGAGGGGGCCGGCAAAGTAGGAGGTGCGAACAACGTCGCCGAGTGCACCGTGTTTGACGATGAGGATCTTCATTCAATGGCCCCACGCCGGATCGGGTTCGCTGCCGGCTCGCCACAAAGGTCTTTTCACAGCGGCTCGCCCCGGGACCATGCCGCTCCCACTGCGCCGAGGCACTCGTCCACGAATGCCGCCAGATCGCCGCCCCGGAATTGGAAGCCCTTGATGCCCGCGGCACGGGCGGCCTCAAGGTCCGACGGCTTGTCTCCGATCAGGAAGCTCGTTTCGGGATCGACGGGCCATGCCTTGAGCAGCTCGAGGATCATCCCGGGTGCGGGTTTTCTCCGGTCGGACGCGCGTGCGTAGTCGGGAACGCTACCCTCCGGGTGATAGGGGCAGTAGCGGATGTCGTCGATCCTTGCCCCCTTGGTGCAGAGTTCCGCTCGCATCCAGGTGTGCAGCGATTGAACGTCGGCCTCGCTGCAGAAGCCGCGCGCCACCGCGGATTGGTTGGTGACGACGAACACGAAGTATCCGCTTTCGTTCAGGCGGCGAATTGCCGATGGCACTCCGGCAATCCATCGGACCCGGTCCGGTGCGGTTACGTACCCGTCGTCGTGGATGAGCACCCCGTCGCGGTCGAGAAAGGCGGCCGGGGCCCTGGCAGTGGGCCGCTTCCCCGCGGGTCGCTTGGCATCGCCGGGATGAGGCATCAGGCTTCCATCGTGCTCTTGCGAGACCGCTCCGGCCTGCGCTTTTCTGGGCTCGCCAGCTTGTCGAGCAGAGCGAGGTACTTCTGCTTTTCTCTGCTCCACAGGAACTTGTCGCGCAGCGTGCGCGCTCGCTGCCGATAGTGCGCGAGCAGGTCGGGGCTCTCCACCAGTCGATCGAGGATGAGGCGCAGCGACTCAGGATCGTCGGGATCGTAGTAGAGGCAGTCGTCCTCGCCGAAGTAGTAACCGATGGCGGCGTTGCGAACCGTGATCGAGGGCATGCCGAGGGCTAGGTACTCGAGCAGCTTCAGCGGCAGCACGTATTTCGTGATCGAGGAGATCTGGAGCGGCACCAGGCCGAGATGGCAGTCGATGAGGCGTGCCGGGATCTCGCTTAAAGGATACATGCGGTTGTCGAACTCGACGACAGAGCCCAAATGCAAGGACCGGATCAGCTCGCGCAGCGGCTCGCTGAAGTCTCCCTCGCCGATGATCCTGACCGCCACTCGATCCCGCTGGCGCATGCGCGCCAGCGCCAGCATGGCGTTGCGCAGCCCGTTCCGCTCCAGAATGGTGCCGTGATAGGCGAGGCGCAGCCTGCCATCGGGCTGCTGGGGCTCCCGCAGGGCAAACAGCTCGTCGTCGGGGAAGTTGGCGACCACCTCGATCGCCTGCGGCGCAAGGCCATGCTGCTTGACCAGGACGTACTCCTTCACCGGCTCATGTACGGTGAGAACCTGGTCGGCAAAGGCGGCGCTGAGCTTCTCCTGCCAGAGCAAGGCTCTAAAGAACAGTCCGCTCTCCCCACTCTTGAACTTGGAGGCAAAAGTGTTGGGCATGGGGTCGTGGATGTCGAGCAGCACCTTCGCCCCCATCAACTTCGGCGCGAGCGCGCAGAACACGAGGAAGTCGGGCATGTTGTTGACGTGCACCACCACGTAGCGCTTGCGCAGGTGCAGAAGCGCGGTCTTGAAGAGGCATCGCAGGAAGAATTCGAGATATGAAAGCATGTAACGCAGCGCGCCGCCGCCACGGTAGCGGGCCTGCTTCAAGTGAAGGACCCGGACACCGTCGATAATCTCCTCGGCAGGATCGCCCGGCCGCCGCAGTGCGATGAAGTCGACGTCGTAGCCCGCCCGAGCCGCCGCCGCGGCCGCGCGAATGACCCTTGGGTCGGTTCGGTAGTTCGTATAGGCGATCATGAGGATCGCCTTGTTGCGGGCCGACCGCTTCATTCGCAGGAGCCTCCCTTGTGGGCAAGGCGGGCCCATCGCAGGCGCAACACCATCGCCCGCAGCCTGCGGCACGGGTTTGAGCCGGTCAATGCCGATGGCGTGTTCGGGTCCCCGAAACCGGAAGCGCGCCGTCGCTGCGCCGCCTGCCGATCACGTCCGAGATTTCGGGTCAGCATTCAAGCAACGCGAAGGAGTATTCCGTGCGAGAGCAAAAACAACCTGCTGGTTCCACGCTCACGCGACGTAGCGTCGCCAGCCCCATTTTTGCCATGAGCATTGTAGAAGACTGTTAATAAACGAGCAAGAATCAGTCATTTCAATTCTCTATCGCATTCAGCGTCGCTGTCGCTCTGGGGACGGAGACTTCGATGCTCTGGTTCTACGTCGGAGCAGCCGCCTTGGGTCTGCTGCTCGGTCTCGTCTTTCGGGCAGGCGCCGTGATTGCCGCGTCGGTTGTGCTCGCCGCTGCCAGCGTCGTTCTCGGTCCGCTGCTGGCCGGCACGTCGATCTGGCTGGCGCTCGCGGTCGCCTTCGGCGGCACGTTTGCTCTTCAGATGGGATACTTTACGGGACTGCTTTTGATCTGCGCCCTGTCGCGGGTCGAGTGGGCCGACGCTCGCGAACGTCTGCTTGGCGGTTACCGCTCCTTCGTGGCCCGCGCCTCACGGGTGTGGACGTCCTGAGCTCTGGTGCCCGTTATCGGCATCCCGGCGGTGAGGCTCGACACCCGCGCTTGATGGCTGGAGCCTTGGCCAGGGCCACCCCTCGCGCGAGCGGCCAAGGCCACGTCGGTTGTCAGTGCGCCGAGGGAGCGATAAGGTAACGATAATAGGGAGAATTTCTATCACCAGGGCGGGGATTTGGGCAGAACGGCCTGAGCCAATTCGGGCCTCAAGTTCGCAAGGGGCGCGGCCATGACCACCGTATACTTCGATCCAGGCTTCAACGACGAGGAGAGGCGCCAGCGCCTCTATGACGGACAGCTCGTCGTGCTTTCTCCAGTAAAGAGCTCTCTTGCATTTTGCCAGTTCGCCAAGGAACTCATCAAAGAAGCATTTGCACCGCTAGACCCCGAAACGGCCCAGTTCGAGATGCCGGTCGAGAAGTACGCGGAGGTGCTGCAAAAGCTCAAGCCGCAGTTCATCCACCATCCAGAATCGAAGAAGTACGTGCGCGGTATTCTCGAGGAGTGCGGCTGCGACCCAGAGAAAACCTTCTATGAGGTTCCCAAGCTGCGCAGTTCGACGAGCAACGACTACCTCACCACCGGCATCGCCTACGCATGGCATCCCCATCGCGACACGTGGTTTGCGGCGCTGCCGTGCCAGATCAACTGGTGGGTTCCGATCTACCCGTTGAAGTCGGACAATGCGATGACGTTCTATCCGCAGTACTGGAGCACTCCGGTCAAGAACAGCTCGAAGGGCTATAACTACTATAAGTGGAACGCGCAGCACCGCGGCAGCCATGTATCACAGTACCTCAAGGAGGATCCGCGGCCGGTGCCGAAGCCGACCGAGCCGCTGCAGCTCGAGCCCGAGATCAGGCTGCTACCGCCCGTCGGCGGCATCATCCTGTTTTCGGCCGCTCAACTGCACGCAAGCGTACCCAACACCTCGGGCGTGACGCGTTTCAGCTTCGACTATCGAACCATTCACCTCGACGATGTTGCCGCAAAGCGCGGGGCCCCGAACATTGATTCCGAATGCGAGGGTCACATGCTGAGGGACTACATTCGGGCCACGGATCACACCCATGTTCCGGATGAGTATTTCGCGCTGTACGACGATGGGACGGAGGGCGAGGGCAGGCTTGTCTATGAGCCGACTGCGTAGGCAACGAGGCTGCCGCTCGGCGATCTCACGTCAATCGATCTTTATGATCGCGCGTCCGCCTTTGCACGCTGCATGTGCCGGTCTGCTCGGCCGGCATAGTCTTGAGCGACAGGAGGAATCTCGTGAGTGAGCCCTTCCGGATCGTCAACCGGTCGTCCAGCGACGAACTCAAGGTCCGGAGCAGGCTGCTCGAGCTCTACAAAAGCTCGCCCATTCCCGAAGAGGAGCAGCCGTTTCATCTGGGCCTTTTCGTCAACCGGCAGACGATGGCGCGCTTCCTGTGGATGCACGAGATCTACACCAAGATCATCAACGTTCCTGGCGTCATCATGGAGTTCGGCGTGCGCTGGGGTCAGAACCTTGCCCTGTTCCAGTCGTTCAGGGGGATCTATGAGCCCTACAACTACACGCGCAAGGTGATCGGCTTCGACACATTCAGCGGTTTCGCCGGCGTTCGCGAACAGGACGGCAAGGCACCGATCGTCAGCGAGGGCGCCTACTCGGTGACCCCAGGCTACGAGGAATACCTGTCGCAGCTGCTCGACTATCACGAAAAGGAAAGTCCGATCCCGCATATCAAGAAGTTCGAACTGGTCAAAGGCGATGCGGCGGAAACCGTCGAGCAATATCTGGACAAGAACCCGGAGACGATTGTGGCGCTCGCCTACTTCAACATGGACATTTACCAGCCGACGGCCAAGGCTCTCCAAGCCCTGAAGAAGGTCGTCACCAAAGGCAGCGTGATCGGTTTTGACGAGCTTAATTGCCCGCATTTTCCCGGCGAGACGACGGCGCTCAAGGAGGTGTTCGGGCTCGATAAGTATCGATTGATCCGGTATCCGTACAACCCGTATCCGGCATATCTGGTCATCGAATAGCCGGTCGCTTCGGCGAGGCGGCGATCTCTGCCGCTGGAGCGGACGGCATCCATGCGGGCAAAACTGCTGTTAACGCTAGACGTTTGCCGCGTCGGCAGGATGGATCGGCAGCGGACGATGGTTTCATGGTAGGGATGCCGCTTGCAACACCAGGCTGTCGCTGCGCTGTTCGGCAGCTCTTCGCGATCAACAACGGGTCCTGGCAATGAAGGAAGTGGCCGCGGCTGTTCCGGAGCGGGTGGGGGTCGTTCGACCTGCGCGCACGTGCCGGTTGTGCGCGGCGACGCTCTCGACGACGTTCGTCGACCTCGGCATGTCGCCGCTCTGCGAAAGCTTTCTTACCGTCGAGCAGGCCGACGAGATGGAGCCGTACTTTCCGCTCCACGTGCTCGTGTGCGACCGCTGCTTCCTCGTTCAGCTTCGGGAGTATGTGAAACCCGAGCACATCTTCAGCGAGTACGCCTACTTCTCCTCCTACTCGACCTCCTGGGTGGAGCACGCGCGACGATACTGCCTCATGATCAAGGAGCGCCTGGGGCTTGGCCCGAGCAGCGAGGTGTTCGAGCTCGCCAGCAACGACGGCTACCTGCTTCAGCACTTCCTGCCGCTTGGCGTACCCGTCACCGGCATCGAGCCTGCCGCCAACGTGGCCGAGGCCGCGCGGGCGAAGGGCGTGCCGACCATGGTCGAATTCTTCGGCCTTGCCCTCGCCAAAAGGCTTGTCAGCGAGGGCCGGCACGCCGATCTCATCATCGCCAACAACGTGCTGGCGCAGGTGCCCGACCTTAATGGTTTCGTGGCGGGCATGGCACACCTGCTCAAGCCCGATGGCGTCATTACGATCGAGGTGCCGCATCTGCAGCGGCTCATCGAGGAGAACCAGTTTGACACCATCTATCACGAGCACTTCTCCTACTTCTCGCTCCTGGCTCTCGAGGCGCTCGCGCAGCGGCACGGGCTCAAGGCGTTCGACGTCGAGGAGCTGCCCACGCACGGCGGCTCGATCCGGGTGTACCTAGCACGCAGGGAGTCGAGACATGCGCCGACCCCGGCGCTGGAGGGGTTGCGAGAGAGGGAACGCAGCCTCGGCTATCAGGAGATCGGCGCCTATACGTCGTTTGCGCCCAAGGTGCACCGGACCAAGCGCAAGCTCCTGTCGTTTCTCATCGACTGCAAGGAGAAGGGCAAGCGCATCTGCGGCTATGGTGCCCCGGGCAAGGGCAACACGCTCCTCAATTACTGCGGCATCGGCACCGATTTCCTGGACTTTACCGTCGACCGCAATCCTTACAAGCATGGCCGGCTGACGCCGGGCATGCACATTCCCATCCGACCCGTGCCGGAGATCGACACGTATCGGCCCGACTACCTTCTGGTCCTTCCCTGGAACCTGAAGCAGGAGATCGCGGCGCAGATGCGCCACACGGCCGATTGGGGCTGCAAGCTCATCGTGCCGATTCCCGAGGTTCATGTACTCGACCCCAGAGAGGTGGTGCCATGAAGGTCGTGCTGTTCTGCGGGGGGCTCGGCACCCGCATCCGCGACTACTCGGAGAGCATTCCCAAGCCGATGATTCCGGTCGGCCATCAGCCGATCCTCTGGCACATCATGCAGTACTACAGCCAGTACGGGCACCGCGATTTCATCCTGTGCCTCGGATACAAGGCCAACGTCATCAAGGAGTATTTCCTCAACTCCAAGCCCTCGATCCATACCGATTGCGTGATTTCCGATCACGGCCGCAAGATCGAGATATTGGGCGAGATGCCGCCGGATTGGCGCATCACCCTCGTCGATACCGGCATGTGGCGCAACATCGGCGAGCGCCTCGTGGCGGTGAAGCATCTCGTCAAGGGCGAGGAGATGTTCCTGGCCAACTACAGCGATGGGCTCACCGACGCGCCGCTTCCCGAGATGGTCGAGTTCCTGAAGAAGAGCGGCAAGATCGGCTGTTTCGTCGCCGTCCGCGCTCCGCTCAACTTCCATCTCGCCGAGTTCGACGAAGCGGGGATCGTCACCCGTTTCCGCACCAGCAGCGAAACCGATATCTGGATCAACGGCGGCTACTTCATTTTCCGCAACGCCATATTCGATTATATCCGCGACGGCGAGGAGCTGGTGCTTGAGCCGTTCAACCGCCTGATTGCCGAGCGCCAACTCGTCGCCTTCAAGTACGAGGGTTTCTTCCGCGCCATGGATACGATGCGCGACAAGCAGGCGCTCGAGGAGATGGTGGACAAGGGCCACATGCCCTGGCGCAAGCTCGATCCCCCAAGATAGGCGGATTTGCATGTTGCCCCTGGTTCCCGCCGGGAAGCGTCTGCGCGTTCTGTGCCTTGGCGCCCATTCCGACGACATCGAGATCGGCGCCGGCGGCACGCTGTTGTCATGGATGGGACAGGGGCTCGAGCTCGAGGTGCGCTGGTGCGTGCTGAGTGCGGCCGCCGAGCGCGAAAGCGAGGCCAAGGCGTCGGCGAAAGATTTCCTGGCCGGCGCTGAGAGCGCGCGCATCGAGGTCATGTGGTTCAAGGATGGGCTGTTTCCGGCGCAAAGCGCCGAAATCAAGGCCTGGTTCGAGACGCTTAAAAGCGGTCCCAACCCCGACATCATCCTCACGCACGGGCGAAAGGATGCGCATCAGGATCATCGGGAAGTGTGCCGGCATACGTGGAACACGTTCCGCGATCACCTGATCCTGGAGTACGAGATTCCCAAGTGGGACGGCGATATGGGCCAGCCGAACCTCTACGTGCCTCTGACCTCCAAGACGCTCGAGCGCAAGATCGAGCTGCTCATGGCCCACTTCGGCACCCAGCGATCCAAGCACTGGTTCGACGAGGAGACGTTTCGCGGCCTGGCGCGGCTGCGCGGCATGGAGTGCCGTGCGCCCGAGCGCTATGCGGAGGCCTTCCTCGCGCGCAAGCTGGTCATGGCGTGAGCCGCGTTGGCGGCGGCGTCGATCAGGCGGCGGGAGTTGCCGCCTGGCGCAGCAGGCCATGGCGCATGAGCACCGTCGCAGCGTGGTACACCGAGCGGAAGGGCAGGTCGGCCCGCTCGGCGATGTCGAGCAAGGAATGGCGGCCGTCGGACAGGTTCAGCACCCAGAGCATAGCCATGGTGGTGGCGGCGGCGTCCTTGCCCCCGCCGATCGCGCCATAAAGTCCGCGCTTGCCGAGCTGCGGCTCTCCTTTGGGACACGTGTTCTCGAACGTCAGATTGTACTCCAGGATCTCGATGAGATCGCAGACGATACGATACGAAACTTCAAGGTGCTCGGCCGCGATGAAATCGAGGTTGTCCGCCGAGGTGTGGTACTCCGGAAACGTGCCGAACTTGCTGCGCTGGAACAAGCCCACCGGCAGGTTAAACCCCGGCGAGCAGTACTGGCGCTCGTCGTATCCGTAGGGCGAGAAATCGAGAATCGTCGGCCGATGACCAGCATGGCGCAGCACATGCACCATGGCGCGGTCGATCTCTGCGTCGCCGCGGCGGCTCCTCTTGTAGGTCGGCCCGCCGCCGTCACCCACGCATGAGAGCACGAGCCCGTGCTTGATGCGTGCTAGCTTGTCCTCGTTGCGCGCAAGCCAGGTGAGCGCGCCGATCGAGCCCGGTGCGAACAGGAAGCGATAGCTCAGCCGCGTCTTCAATCGGCCGATGCGCTCGGCCAGGTGGGCGAGCAGCGCCAAGCCCGAGCAGTTGTCATTGGCGAGCGATGGGTGGCAGATGTGGGCCGAGAAAAGCACCTCGTCCTCGCCTTCTCCCTTGTGCAGGTACTCACCGTAGGTGAGCGCGCCAACTTCCAGCGTGGCGTCGATCATCACCTCGTAGATATCGTCCTCCAGGCGCTCGAGCAGGCGGTGGGGGAGACAGAACCCCCAGTTCTCTGCGTAATAGGAGGTGCGATAGGGAATCAGGTCTGGCTGCTCGGGCAGCGAGTGCAAGTGCTTCTTCAGCTCGGCCAGCGGCAGTCGGGCATGGACCGGCGTGCTGTAGCTCATCACATGCAGGTTGGAGGCAGCGAAATCGACGATCTTGTCGCCGCGGGAGTTGCGTATGTAGGCGTCGCGGATGTTCCACTCGCGCGGGACTGTCCAGTCGAATGCGGCGGTGCCGGTCGGCACCTCGGTTACCTTTAGCGGTACGTGCTCGGCAAGCCGGGCGAGGGTGGTACGCACGCCGTTGCCGGTGATGCTGCGACAGATTGGAAAGATGTCGGCGGCCAGCGCGTATATGTCCTGGCCAATACCGGCCGGCGCGAGCGCCCCGCTCAGGCTGCCGTCGAGGTTCATGCGGTCTGCCGTCGGCGCTGCCGCCGCTGCCTCATTCTCCCGCCGGTACCGCCGCCGACGCCGGCGAGCGGGGCTCGGGCAGAGCTGAAGGTTTGAAACGCAAGTCCGGGCCCAACACGCCTTCGCTCATGAGCTTTCTGATATGGGCGATGCGCTGGTAGCGCGGACCCTCGAATTCTTCCAGCGTGACTTTAGAAGAGAGGTAGGCGGCATAGAGCTGTTCGGCGCCCTTGCGTGCATCCCACTGCGGCTTGAACTCGGGCAGCTGCCGCCTGATCTTCTCGAAGCTGACGCGATAGGAACGCTTGTCGGGCCCCGCATCGGGCGCGTACTCGATGCGGCAGCCAGGGACCACTCCGGCGACGATCTCGGCAAGCTCGCGCATGCGATAGTTGTGCGCGGTCTGGCCGACGTTGAAGGCCTCGTTGAACACGCGCTCGCGCGGCGCCTCGAGGGCAGCGATGAAGGCGCGGGCGATGTCCTCGATGTGCACGACCGGCCGCCATGGCGTGCCGTCGGACTTGAGGTAAATGCGCCCCGTGGTGACGGCGTGGGCGACGAGGTTGTTGATGACGATGTCGAACCGCAGCCGGGGGGAGACGCCATAGGCGGTGGCGGGGCGCAGGAAGACGGGGCAGAAGCCGTCGCTGGCGAGGCGAGAGATGTCCCGCTCGGAACGAACCTTGGACTCCCCGTACGGCGTCACCGGATTGAGCGGCGCGCTTTCGTCGATCAGCTCTTCCCCGGCCTGGCCGTAGTTGCTGCAGGAGGAGGCATAGACGAACCTTTTCACGCCCGCCTCCTTGGCAAGTGCGGCCATGCGAACGCTCGAGCGGTGATTGATGGCGTAGGTGGTCTCCGGATCGAGGTCGCCCAGCGGATCGTTGGAAAGCGCGGCAAGATGGACGACGGCGTCGATACCTTCGAAATCCCCGACCTCGGCGTCCCGCACATCCTTGCGGATGGAGGGCACCGGGTGAATCCGCCCCCCCGCGGAATAGGTGCAACTCCTGAACAGATCGCTGTCGTAGCCGACCACGCTGTGCCCGGCCTTGAGCATCATCGGGGTCATCACGGTGCCGATGTAGCCGAGGTGCCCGGTAATCAGGATACGCATAAAGACAACCCCTCTGCCAAACTCCTTTGAGCCGGTCCAACCTCCGGCCATCGAGCGAACATCGCCCAATTGCCGTTTGAAAATCAAGCTGGTGGGGGCGCCGCCTGACGTTAAGGACAACGACACGGGCCGGCGCGAGCGGGGCTCGCTAACAAGGTCCGAGGTGGTGGGCCCATAGGATCGACCCTAAAATGCGGTCGCCGCGCCTGATGCGCCGCTCGCCGGGTGATCGAACGGGGTGCTGGCGCTACAGCAACCGCAACTGCGGCCCGTGGGTGAAAAGAAATGCTGTTCCGAGCCACTCGCTTGCAGGACGTGCGCCTGATCGAGCTCGAGCCGATCAGGGATGAGCGAGGCTTCTTTGCGCGCACCTTCTGCGCCCGGGAGTTCGCGGCTCATGGCCTTGCAGGGAGCTTCGTCCAGCACAGCATCTCGCGTACCGCTCGGGTGGGGTCCATTCGGGGTCTGCACTTCCAGCGGCCTCCGCACGCGGAGGTCAAGCTCATCCGGTGCGTGAGCGGGGCCATCTACGATGTGCTCGTCGACCTGCGGCCGGAATCGGCCACCTACATGCAATGGGAGGGGTACGAGCTGCGTGCGGGCGACGGATTGCAGCTCTACGCACCGGCCGGCTTCGCGCACGGCTTCCAGACGCTCGCTCCTGACAGCGAGGTCGCCTATGCGATGACGGCATTCTATGCTCCCGAGGCCGCCGACGGGGTCCGCTACGATGATCCCGCCTTCGGAATATCATGGCCTCTGCCTGTGGCCGACCTTTCACCCAAGGACCGCAGCTGGCCCGACTTCTCGGCAAGGCCGCTTCCCGCCGCAGGCTGATGCCGGGTTTGGCCGAGCAGGCAATCTGCCGGCGCCGAAGGGACGGCCTTAGCGGCGCCTCACAGGTTGGTCAGCAGCAGATAGATTGCGAGCATGGCCGTGGTCCAGAATGCCATGGTGCCGGTTGGCCAAGTGCGTCCAAGCAGGCCTTCCGGGCCGTGGTGCTTGTGCAGGCGGGCATTCACGCCCTTGGCGCCCATTAGGAAGGCGGTGACGAGCCACTGCCAGGCTCGCCCGGCAAACGCATCGAGCGTCCGCGCCATGCTGAGGCCGAGGCGCCGATAAAACCAGTCAACGTCGAGGGTTATGGTCAGCGTTCGCTTAAGCCAGCCCAGCATCAGGAAAAATGCAAGCCCCGAGAACAGCAGCAACTGGAGCTGCACGACGACATGGCTCGCCGTGTACGGCACGTAGTCGACTGCGAAGGGCAGCATCGCGTAGAGCAAACCGGGCAGGATGCCAAAGCCGATGCAGAGCGCGGAAAAGAGCACCATTGCCAAACGCATGTTCCACGGCGGGTCGGGCGGTCTGAGCCCCGAATCGCGTTGGAAGAATACGAACCACGGGAACTTGATGCCCGCGTGCAGGAACACGCCTGCCGAGCCCGCAGCCAGCAGAAACCACGCCAGGGCCAGGTGCTGATCGGCGGCGCCTTGCGAGATCATCGACTTTGAGACGAACCCGGAGGTTAGCGGAAAGGAGGAGATCGAGAGTGCGCCGACGATGCCGCAAACCGTGGTCAGCGGCATGGTACGGAACAGGCCGCCGAGGTCGGTGCACTTGCGCTTGCCGGTCATGTACAGCACGGATCCGGCCGACATCAGCAGCAGCGCCTTGTAGATGATGTGCGTGAAGGCGTGCGAGGCGGCGCCGTTGAGTGCCATCTCGGTGCCAATGCCCACCCCCGCCACCATGAAGCCCACCTGGTTGACAATCGAATAGGCGAGGATGCGGCGCATGTCGTTCTCCAGGATCGCGTACACGATCCCGTAAAAAACCATGTAGAGACCGACATAGATCAGCAGCTCTGTTCCGGGGAAGCCGCGCAAGAGGGCATACACCGCCGCCTTGGTGGTGAAAGCCGACAGGAACACCATGCCCGACCATGAGGACTCCGGATAGGCATCGGGCAGCCAGGCCGAAAACGGCGGCGCCCCGGCATTGATGAGAAAGCCGGCGAGGATCAGCCAGCGCGGCAGCGTGTCCGCCGCCATGGTTCCGAAGCTGATGGACCCGGTGGCGGCCGCCTCGCCGGCGATACCCGCCATCAGCAGCACGCCGCCGAAGAGGTGCATGGCGGCATAGCGCAATCCCGCCCTTTGCGCTTTCGGCCCACCGCACCACACGATGAGCGTGGAGGCGATCGCCATGACCTCCCAGTAGATGAAGAGGGTGATGAGATCGCCGGCGAGCGAGACGCCAACGGCGCTGCCCGCGTACACGAACGCGGCCGCCAGCTCGACCAAGCGGGACTGGTGCAGCGCAAAGAGTGCGCCGGCGAACGCCATGATGGCGAATACCGTCGCGAACAGGCGCGAAAGCTTGTCGGCCTGTACCAGCGTCAGCTCGTAACCGAGGAACGGGGCCCGCACTACCGGGCCGTCCGGGAGGCTCCACACGACGGCGAGCGTCAGCAGCGGCAGGCCGAGGAGGGCGAGCGGCCGCAGGCCCTTCGGCAGCAGCGGCAATGCCAGACCGCCGAGGATCAAGATCAGACCGGGCGGGATGATCAAACTACTGGTCATAGTAGGTGTCCGGCCGCTTGAGCACGGCGCCGATCGCTTTGGCAAAGACGACAAGGCCGACGCAGGCGAAGAATCCGTACCAGGCGCCGAACCCGAATGTACCGTCGATGCCGAAATGCGGGTGATGGGCGACGGCAAGGTCGAGCGCCACCAGCCCGGCGAGCACCATGATGAACATGATCCATAGTCGCCGGATGGTCGCCGGCTGCACCAGCCAGTGGTCGCGATCGGGATCGGTCATGACTCACCTCGCGAGCGTCAGATTTGCCAGGGCGAGCGCCATCCCAGGGAAGCAGAACAGGCCAACCGTACCGAGCGCCGTTGCGGTGAGTGCGGCCACCATTGGCCACGGCGCTTCCCCGTGTTCGTGGCTCTCGGGGTGCGGGTTGTCGGGATCGCGGAAGAACGCGTTCACCACGATGGGGAGGAAATAGGCGGCGTTGAGGATCGTGCTGAGCACGATGACCGCCACGGCCACCCACTGTCCGCTTTGCATGGCGCCGCTAAGCATGAACCACTTGCCGAGAAAGCCGGCCGTGGGCGGCACGCCGATCATGCTCAGCGCACCGACGGCGAAAGCCCCCATGGTCCACGGCATGCGCCGGCCGATGCCCTTGAGTTCGCTCACCTCCGTCTTGTGTGCCGCCGTGTAGATCGAACCGGCGGCGAAGAAGAGCGTGATCTTGCTCACGGCGTGAGCCGCAATGTGCATGGCTGCGCCGACTGCGGAGATAGGAGTAAGTATGGCCGCCGCGAGAATGACATAGGAAAGCTGCGAGACGGTGGAATAGGCCAGCAGCTTCTTGAGGTTGTCCTGCCGGAGCGCGACCAGAGAGGCGACGATGACGGTAGCGCCGGCCGCGTAGACGAGCCAGCCCGAGTGCCCCGACGTTTGCAGCGCATCGATTCCGAGCACGTAGACGATCACCTTCACAATCGCGAACACCCCGGCCTTGACAACGGCCACGGCATGCAGAAGCGCGCTCACCGGCGTCGGCGCCACCATGGCCGCCGGCAGCCAGAAATGGAGCGGCATGAGCGCGGCCTTGCCGATGCCGAAGGCATAGAGGCCGAGCAGCAGCCCCATCACCCAACCGCTCGTCTTGTCGGCAAGGATGCCGCCGGGCGCAAATTCGATGGTGCCGGCGATGATCCAGGTGGCAACTATGGCGGGCAGGAACAGCACCATCGAGGTGCCCAACAGCAGGATCAAATAGATGCGGCCCGCGCGCATGGCCTCGGCATCGGCCTTATGGGTGACCAGCGGATAGGTCGAAAGCGTCAACGCCTCATAGAAGAGAAACAGCGTGAACAGGTTCTTGGCGAAGGCGACGCCCATGGTCGAGCCGAGCGCCACGGCGAAACAGACGTAATAGGAGGTCTGCCGCGGCTCGTCGTTGCCGCGCATGTAGCCGATGGAATAGATCGAGGTGACGATCCAGAGGCCCGAGGCGATGAGTCCGAAGAGGAGACCGAGCGGCTCGACCTTGAAGGCGAGTTGCAGACCCGGCACCACTTCGAGGTGCAACGCTTCCGGCCGCGCCCCGGCAAGCACCGGCTCCAGCAGGCTCGCGACCGCGGCGAACAGCAGCCCGGCCGTCGCCAGCGTCGCCGTCTCGCGCAGGTTGGGGAGGCGGTGGAAGACGGCAATGAGAACAGCGCCCGCAAACGGGATGGTGAGCGCGGCGAGAACCAGTTCATCGGGCGTGAGGGCCATGGTTACTTGAGCCCTCCGACCAGCGCTTCGGCCGCCTTGCTTGCGAGCCCGGCCGACAGCTCGGTGTCGATGCCGAAGTAGATGCTGGCCGCCGCTAGAAACAGGATCGGGATCAGCATGCTGAGCGGTGGATCCTTGGCCAGCTCGCTGACGCCCGATGCCGGCCGGAAGTAGGCAACCTCGACCACGCGGCCGATATAGACGACGGAGATCAGCGAGCTGGCGACGATCAGGAACACCAGCGGCCACCAGCCGTTGTCGAGGGCGCCCACTGCCAGATACCACTTGGAGATGAAGCCGACCGTCCCGGGCGTGCCGATGATACCCAGTCCGGCGATCACGAAGGCCGCAAAGGTGAGCGGCATCTTGCGGCCGATGCCGCCGAGGTCGGCCACCTTCACCGAGCCCAGCCGAAACACGATCGCACCGAGCGCAAGGAACAGCGCACCCTTCATCACCGCATGGTTTAGAAGGTGGACGATGCTGCCGGTGAGCCCGCTCTCATTTGCCAGACTCATGCCGAGGGTGATGTAGCCGATCTGCGCCACCGAGGAATAAGCGAGCATGCGCTTCACGTTCTCTTCGTAGACGGCCAGGATCGAGGCGACGAACATGGCGGCGATCGAGAGCACGAGCAACAGCTCCGTGATCCGTAAGGCGCTCGCCGCGACGGCGACGCCGAACACGGAGAAGAAGAAGCGCAGGAACAGGTAGACTGCCACTTTCGTTGCTGTCGCTGCCAAAAACGCTGTCGCAAACGAGGGAGCGAAGGCATAGGCGTTGGGCAGCCAGACGTGCAGGGGAAACAGCGCCAGCTTCAGGCTGATGCCGACCGTCAGGAACGCGAGAGCGGCCATGGCGGGACGGAACTGCTCGGCCGTCGCCGGCCCGAGCCGGCCAGCGATGTCGACGATGTTGAGGCTGCCGGTGATGAGGTAGAGCAGGCCGACGCCGACCACGTAGAAGGTGGCGCCGATGGTGCCCATGATCAGGTACTGGTAGGAGGCGAGCAGCGCCCGCCGATCCTTGCCGAGCGCAATCAGCACGTAGGTCGAGAGCGAGGAAATTTCCAGGAACACGAAGGCGTTGAAGGCATCGCCCGTGATCGTGATGCCAAGCAGGCCGCCCAGGCACAGCAGGTACATGGAATAGAACCAGGCCTGCTTGTCGCCCTCGATCTCGAACGCGACGCTGCGCCGCGCGAACGGCATCATCGCCGCGCTGACGCCTGAGACCAGCAGCAGGACGAAGGCGCTCAGGATATCGACGCGGTACTCAATGCCCCAAGGCGGCGGCCAACCGCCCAGATGATAGGAGATCGGCCCATTCGTGAGCACTTGCCAGAGCAGGGCGCCGGCAATCACCGGCATGAGCCAGGTGATCGTGGCAGCCAGCGCCCAAGCGAGAATGCCACGGCGAAGCAGAGCCGCGAGGAATGCTCCAAGTAGGGGTAAGACGACCTGCAGCGCGGGCAGCTGCGCATGAATGCTGCTCATTCCTCCGCTTCCCGCGCGAAAATCTCGTCCTCTTCGACGGTGCCGTAGGCCTCGTGGATGCGTGCGACGATGGCGAGCCCCAGGGCCAGGGTCGCCACGCCGACCACGATCGCGGTTAGGATCAGCACATGCGGCAACGGGTTCGCGTACACCTTGAAGGCGGGATCGAGCACCGGTGCGGTACCGCCAATGATCTTGCCGGGCGCGATGTAGAGCAGATAGACGGAGGTCTGAAACAGTGCCAGGCCGACCAGCTTCTTGATCATGTTGCCGCGGGCGATCACGATGTAGAGGCCGGCCACCATGAGGAAGATGGTGATGAAATAATTGTAATGTTCGATGAAGGTCTTGAGCGTGCTCATGACCGCCCCCGCCCGGTGAAGGCATAGAAGATGGCGATCATGGTGCCCGACACGGTGATGAGAACGCCGACCTCCACCAGGAAGATGCCGAGTTCCCGCCCATGCGGCGGATCATGCGAGAACACGGCGTAGTCCAGGAAGTTCCCGCCAAACGCTTGGGCGGCAGCGCCGGTGCCAGCGAAGATCAGCACGCCGAGCGGCACCATGAGCTCGACGAGACGCTGTGGGACAATTCGCTTGGCGGCATGGGCCCCGAACATGATCGCGTACAGGATGAACGTGCCGGCGACGATGACGCCCGCCTGGAAGCCGCCGCCCGGTCCCAGCTCGCCGTGGAACTGCACGTAGAGCGCAAACAGCAGGATGAACGGCAAGAAAAGCTTGATGACGACGCGTAGGATGAGGTCGAGCTTCACGGTCCGTGCTCCTCCCTTGTTCGGCCGGCGCTCTGCCTGCGCCGCCCTCGCAAGAGCAGCATCACACCGATGCCGGCCGTGAACACCACCGTCGCCTCGCCGAGCGTGTCGTAGCCGCGGTAGTCGGCCAGCACCGCCGTCACGACATTGGGAACCAGTGTCTCCTTGATCGATTCGCTCAGATATCGCGGCGCCACATGCTGGTGGATGGGCGCATCGGCCGTGCCGAACGGGGGCAGGCTGAAGGTACCCCAAACGAGCGCCGCGCCGGTGACGAAGGCGACGAACAGCGGCAGGTAGGCCTTGCGCGGCCGCGGATACTCCATCGAGCCGGTCAGATGCAAGGTGGCCAGCAGCACCACGGTGGAGACGCCGGCCCCGACCGCTGCCTCTGTCATGGCCACGTCGACGGCATCGAGGGCCACGAACAAGCTTGCCATCAGAAAACTGTAGATGCTGGCAAGGACGACGACACCGAACAGGTTGCGCATGCGCACGACGCCGACCGTGACGGCGGCGAGCAGCGTGAGCAGAGCCATGTTGACGAGAGCCTCTATGACTGCCTCCCCTCGGCCAGGCGGGCTTGGTCCAGGCGATGCGTGCGGTCCTCCGCCAGTTGCGGCTTGATGCCGGCATGCAGCGCTGCCTGAGCGAGCGCGTGCGTGGTTACCGGCCCGATGAAGAAGAACAGGATCAGGATGATGAAGAGCTTGAGGGCAACGAGCCCGATCCCGGCCTGAAGCATCAGGCCGGCGAACAGAAGCCCGACGCCGAGGGTGTCCGTTACGCTGGCCGCATGCATGCGGGTGAAGACATCCGGCATACGCACCAGACCGATGGCGCCGACCACAACGAAAAAGCACCCGGCGAGAATCAGCACCCAGCTCGCGGCATTGACGATCGTTTCGACCACCTAAGCTTCCTCCTCTGTATCGTAGGCAAGGTCCCCGTGGCGGAAGAACTTGAGGATGGCCAGCGTCGAGATCACGTTGAGAAGGCCGTAGGTGACGGCGATGTCGAGCCACTCCGGACGCCCGGTGAGAAAGCCGACCACGGCGAGCAGCATGATGGCAAGGTTGCCGACCGAGTTGCCGGCCAGCACCCGGTCGAACACGGTCGGCCCCCTCAGCGCGCGGACCACCACCAGGGCAAGGGCCACGAGGATGGCTGCCGCTGCCGCCGCAAACATCACGCGCCTCCCTCGAAGCGGACAACGCGCGCGTCCATGCCGCCTGCTTCAACATCGAGGGCGCCGGTGCGCGTCAGCGCATGAACCGTCAGGATATTGCCTTTGACGTCGGTGGTGATGGTGCCGGGCGTCAGCGTGATCGAGTTGGCGTAAGTCACGACACCGACGCTGGTTCTCTGGCTGGCCTGCACTTTTGTCATGGTTGGCGAGATCGGCAGTCGCGGGTTGAGAATGAGCTTGGAAACGGCCCAAGCCGACTTGGCGATTTCCCACAGAAGCCAAGGGTAGTAGGAGGTGAGGGCGGCAGCGACCAGATGAATGGGGTGCCCCTCGGCATCGGTCACACCCATGCGCACCGCAAGAGCAACGCATAGGGCGGCCGCAGCGACGCCCGCACCGAGCAGGAACGGCGTGTAGTGCCCGGAAAGGCCGAGCCAAAACAGAAACAGGACGACGGCCAGGCTGGCCAAGCGCATGGCGGCCCCTCCCAAAGCCGTTCCCCTTGAGGACAGGAGGGGAGTGCGGCGCTCGTTGATGTCTCGTGCGAAGACGACGGAGTGCACCGGTTTTATCGTCGGCGAGAGCCTCGGGCAACATGGATCGCCCGCAGCATTTCGTCCCTGCGCGAGCAGCGCCCGCGCACGGACCTGTGGTGTTGGCTCGTTGTGCCGCCTCGCACGCCACGTGCTCGCACCGTCCGGGGACCATGAACGACTACCTTGCCCTTGGAAATCCTGCAGCAAAGACGTGTGAACTTGCTTCCGTGGGCAAATGTCAAAGGTTAGTCTGCCCACGGCCGCTGTCTGAGCGGGCCAACGCTGTAACATCGCCACCGGGCGAGAGGGAGGATATGCACTTGAGCGCAGATGATCGGCACGCTCTGCCGCTAGCGTCGGACGGCGCCCGGCCTATGGCCGACTTGGAGCGGCCCGTTCCGTCAGGGGCCAACGCGGCGGCCTTCGGCAGCGACGTCGTAGCGGACGCCTTGCGTACGCTTTCCATCGACTACATCGCGCTGAACCCCGGCGCCAGCTACCGCGGCCTCCACGATTCCCTCGTCAATTATCTTGGCAATGATCGCCCGCAAATCCTGCTGTGTCTGCATGAAGAGTCGGCGGTCGCCATCGCCCATGGCTACGCCAAGGTCACCGGGCGCCCGATGGCGGCGGCCGTCCATTCCAACGTGGGCCTGTTTCACGCCACCATGGCCATCTTCAATGCCTGGTGCGACCGCATGCCGGTGCTCGTGATCGGCGCCACCGGTCCAGTGGATGCACCCAAGCGCCGGCCGTGGATCGAATGGATCCACACCGCCATCGACCAGGGCGCCATCGTGCGCGGATATACCAAGTGGGACGACCGCCCCGCCTCGGCCGAAGCCGCTCGCGAGTCGATTGCGCGTGCCTGGCGGATTGCGAACACGCTGCCCAAGGGTCCGACCTACGTCGTGCTCGATGCCGGCATGCAGGAGGAGCGGCTTTCCGGTCCGCTGCCTCCGATAGAGATGGCACGGCTTGCGTCGGAAATTTCTGGCGGTACGCCTCAGGATGAGGTCGCCAGGGCCGCTGCCATGCTCGACGGCGCCAAGCGCGTTGTCATCCTGGCCGGCCGTGCCTCGCGCCGCGAGGATGCTTGGGGGGCGCGCGTGACGCTCGCCGAGAAGCTCGGTGCGCGCGTGGTCACCGATCTTAAGATCGGTGCCTCGTTCCCGACCGATCACCCGCTCCACGCCGGCGTGCCCGTGCTGTCGGTGCCCTCCGATGAGGCGCGAGCCGCCCTCGCCGCAGCCGACGTGATCCTGAGCCTCGATTGGGTCGACCTTGCCGGCGCCCTGCGCCACCTGCCTCAACCGCTCGCCGCAAAGGTGATCCACGCCTCGCTCGACCACACTGTGCACAACGGCTGGAGCATGGACTATCAGGCTTTGGCCCCGGTCGATCTCTACATCGCCGCCGACCCGGATGCGGTCGCCGTCGCGCTCGCTGGCGCGGTCGCCGCCAAGCCCCGAGCGGTGCCGGCTGCCCCTCGCCCTCCCGCGCGGGGACCGGACCGCAGCGGCCCGCTGCGCGTCGAGCACCTCGCCTTTGCCCTGCGCGAGGCGGTCGGTGCGCGCAGTGTCTCGCTGCTGCACCTGCCGCTTTCCTGGAACGGCGGCTGGTGGCCGTTCCGCCATCCCCTCGATTTCATCGGCGGCGACGGCGGCGGCGGCGTGGGCGGCGGGCCCGGCATTTCCGTTGGCGCCGCACTCGCGCTCAAGGGGAGCGGGCGGCTGCCTGTTTCGGTGTGCGGCGACGGCGATTTCCTGATGGGGGTCACGGCGCTGTGGACGGCCGTGCACTACCGTATTCCTCTGCTCATGGTGGTCGCCAACAACCGCTCCTTCTACAACGACGAGGTACACCAGGAGCGGGTGGCACAGGCCCGCAACCGGCCGGTCGAGAACAAGTGGATCGGGCAGCGGATGGAGGACCCGGAGATCGATCTTGCGGCGTTGGGCCGGGCGCAGGGCGCCCTCGGCTTCGGCCCGATTCGCGATCACGACGCGCTGGCGGCGGCATTGCGCGAAGCCGTTGCGGCGGTGGAGAACGGGGGAGTGGCTGTGGTCGACGTGCGTGTCGAGCCGGGCTATGCCGCGCCGACCGGCCTCATGTTCAAGGCGGATGGGTGAAGAGGCATGGCCGTTGGAGCGCTCAATGTCGCCAGAACGCCCAGGGCGGAAGTTGGCGAGGATGGCATCCTGGCCGTCGAGGATATCGTCAAGAGCTTTGACACCCCCGACGGTCCGATCGTGGCGATCGAGCACGTCTCGTTCAAGGTCCGCCCGGGCGAGCTGCTCGCCGTCATCGGGCCTTCCGGTTGCGGCAAGTCCACCCTCTTCAACATCATCGGCGGCATCATCTCCGACTACCAAGGCCGCGTGACGGTAGATGGCGAAAGGGTGACGGGTCCGCACAAGTCGATCGGCATGGTGTTTCAAGAGGAGTCGACCTTCCCGTGGCGCAACGTGCTCGACAACGTGAGCTTTCCCCTCGAGATCGCCGGCATGCCGAAGGCGGAACGGCATGACAAGGCACGCCACTTCATTGCGTTGGTTGGTCTCGCCGGCTTCGAGAAACGCTACCCGGCCGAGCTTTCGGGCGGCATGCGCCAGCGTGTGGCGATCGCCCGCACGCTCGCCTTCGAGCCGAAGATCCTGCTCATGGACGAGCCCTTCGCCTCGCTCGATGAGCAGACGCGCCTGCTGCTCGGCGACAAGCTCATCCAGATTCAGCAGCAGCTGCAACAGACCAGCCTGCTCATCACCCACAACCTGACCGAAGCCGTGCAGCTCTCCGACCGCATTCTGGTCATGACCTACAGGCCGGGCAGAGTGAAGCGCATCGTCGACATCAACCTGCCGCGGCCGCGCACCTCCGAAATCGTCGGCAGCGACGCTTTCGGCCGCTACGTGGCGCAGATCTGGAACGACCTGCGGGAGGAGGCAAGCCGCGGCATGCAGGAATCCGAGACGCTGGCCCGCAGCAGGAGCGAGGCGTCATGAGCGCCGCCGGAGGGGTCATGCGCCACTGGGTACCGGTAACTTTCGGCGTCGCCGTGCTGATGGCTGTGGCGGCTGCGGTCGAGGGGCTGCTGCTGGCAGGCGTTCTCAACCGCTACATCATTCCCCTGCCGTCGGAGGTCGTTGTCGGACTTCGCCGCATCGTTGCGGAGGAGGACATCCTCGGTAAGCTGCTCATCACCGGCCAGGAGTGTCTTTACGCCATGGTGCTGGTGGCAAGCGTCGGCATTCTTATGGGCGCGCTCCTGCACCGAGTCGCAGTCCTGCGCATGGCCTGCGAGACCTGGATCGCGGCGATGGCCTCGGCGCCGATCGTTCTGATGTACCCGCTGTTCCTGGTGATCTTCGGCCGCTCGCAGACGACCATCATCACCATGGGCTTCATCGCCGGGCTGCCGCCCGTGATCCTGAAGACCATCGAAGGGCTCTCCGGCACGCGCCGCGTCCTCATCGATGTCGGCAAGAGCTTCAACGTGAGCCCCGCCCAATTGTTCTGGAAGATCCTGTTTCCGGCGGCCATGCCGACCATCTTCGTGGGCCTGCGGCTCGGGCTCATCTTCTGCCTGATCAACATCGTCGGTGTGGAGTTTCTGATCAACCTTGGCGGGCTCGGCGCGGCCATCAACGAGTTCGCCGAGCGCTACGATCTCGCCGGCACCTATGCAGCAATCTGCTTCGTCATCCTGACCAGCGTCATCTTTTTCGTTGCCACTGAACGGATCGAGCGATGGCTGAGGCCGCAGGACTGAGCCGCGTCAGCGGCGTGCCGCCCGTGCTGGGCCGGGTCGGCCGCGTCCGGCTTCTCCTCGTTGCGACGATGGTGGCGATTTGGGAGGCCCTGTCGGCGTCGGGTTTCTTCTATCGGGACGTGATCCCCTCGTTGCTCGCCATCGCTCGCGCGATGGTGGCCGTTCTTGCTCAGGGGGAGTTCTACCGTCACCTGGCGGTGACCCTTGCCGAGGTGGCAACGGCCCTCGCCATCGGCGGCTCGATCGGCATCCTGCTGGGCCTCTTGCTTGGCGCCAACCGCTTCCTGTCCCGCGCCTTCGAGCATTACCTCTACTGGCTGGGCCCGACGCCGAAGATCATCTTCTTCCCGATCATGATCATGTGGTTCGGCATCGGCCCCGAATCGAAAATTGCAATGGGCGCGATCTCCTGTTTCTTCCCGATCGTGCTGTCGACCGCCGCCGGTATGCGAGCTATCGACCCTATTCTCATCCGGGTTGGCCAGAGCTTCAAAGCGAGCCCCTGGCAGGCGGCAACCAAGATTTATCTGCCGGCCATGCGCGAGCCCGTGCTCAACGGCGTGCGGCTCGGGCTCGGGGTCGCCATCATCGGCACGCTGCTTGCCGAGACCAAGCTGTCGAATGCCGGCATCGGCTACCTTATCATGCAGGCGTACGCCGTGTTCGACATGCCGCGCATGTACGCCATGTTGATCGTCCTGTTCGCGCTTGCCATCGGCGCCAACGAGCTGGTCGGCCGGTGCGGGCGCCGGCCGGTGTCACGCCCTTAAGCAGCAACTTCGACAGGGAGGACTGCACATGCAGAAAAGGAAGCTTTGGATCGGGGCGCTGGCCGCTCTTGCTCCATTTGCCGTGACGGCCTCGAGCGTCCTCGCGCAGGATACCCTCAAGCTCGCCATCGGCCAGCGCGGCAACTGGGAGCAGTCGGCACCCGAGATCGGTACCCGCGCCGGCATCTTTAAGAAGCACAATTTGAACCTGGAGTTGACCTACACCGCCGGGGCCGGCGAGACGCTGCAAGCGGTCATCTCGGGCGCCGTCGACATCGGCACCGGTGTCGGAACCGCAGGTGCCATGGGGGCCTTTCAGAAGGGCGCCCCCGTTCGCGCCATCGGCAACGCCACCGTCGGCTCCAATGATCTCTACTGGTACGTGAAGGCGGACTCCCCCATCAAGAGCCTGAAGGACGCCACGGCCGATACCACGATCGCCTACTCGACCACCGGCTCCTCGACCAACATGCTCGTGCTGGGCTTCATCAAGACCTACGACCTGAAGGCCAAGCCGACCAAGACCGGCAGCCCGCCGGCCACGCTTACCGCCGTCATGTCCGGCCAGGTCGACATCGGCTGGGCGGCACCGCCCTTCGGCTTGAAAGAGATCGAGGAGGGCAAGATCCGCATCGTCGGGCGCGGCAGTGAGGTCCCCTCCACGCGCAATCAGACCGTGCGGCTGCTGATCGCCAATGCCGATAAGCTCAAGAAGGACAAAGCAATCATCGAGCGCTTTCTCACCGCCTTCAATGAATCGCTCGAATACATGTACACCAATCCCGAGGCGCTGAAGCACTACAAGGACTTCTCCGGCATCGACGAACAGCGCGCCAAGAAAGCGCGGGCGGAGTTTTATCCGAAGGAAGCGCTCGATCCCTACCGCATCGAGGGCATCGACAGCGTCATGGCGGACGGCGTCGAAATGAAGTTCCTCAAAGAGCCGCTCACCAAGGAGCAGCTGGCCGAGTTCTTCCAGGTCCCGCCCCGCCGGAAGTAGGCGCCATCGAGTTCCGCCCCGATGGCGTTCGGGGCGGCCTCCTTTCGCGGGCGCCGCATCCCCCTTGCGCATCGCCAGCAGCCCTCCTGGCGAGAATCTCGGCGCTGCCATCAACTGCCGAACAGTTGCGCAGTGGCCTGACCGATTCGTCGGCAGCGGCCCTTTGCGAGCCTCTTCGATTGCCAGCAACGGGGAGACAGGCGCAAGAGAAAATATCATTGAAGAACATAGCCTTATCGTACGCTTCAATGCCCTTCGACTGCTCTGGCACAGACCTTGCCCTCTTGCATCTTCGTAAACAAACCCGTTCGGAGGTCGAAGATGCTGTTGAAGGGTGGGGTAAGGCGAAGCGCGGCCGCATTCGTGCTCGGCGCCGCTATGGCGCTGAGTTCGGGGGCGGTAGCGCAGGACACGATCAAAGTCGGCATCCTGCACTCGCTTTCCGGCACGATGGCCATCAGCGAGACGACCTTGAAGGACGTCATGCTGATGCTGATCGAGGAACAGAACAAGAAGGGGGGCCTTCTCGGTAAGAAACTGGAAGCAGTGGTGGTCGATCCGGCCTCCAACTGGCCGTTGTTTGCGGAAAAGGCCCGCGAACTGATCAGTCAGCACAAGGTGGCCGCCGTGTTCGGCTGCTGGACCTCCGTGTCTCGCAAGTCCGTGCTGCCGGTCTTCAAGGAACTCAACTCGATCCTGTTCTATCCCGTCCAGTACGAGGGTGAGGAAAGCGAGCGCAACGTGTTTTACACCGGGGCGGCTCCGAACCAGCAGGCAATCCCTGCCGTCGACTATCTGATGAGCAAGGAGGGCGGCTCGATCAAGCGCTGGGTGCTCGCAGGCACCGATTACGTCTATCCGCGCACGACCAATAAGATCCTCGAGGCCTACCTCAAGGCCAAGGGCGTGAAGGCGGAAGACATCATGATCAACTACACGCCGTTCGGGCACTCCGACTGGCAGACTATCGTCTCCGACATCAAGAAGTTCGGGGCCGCGGGCAAGAAGACGGCCGTCGTCTCGACCATCAACGGGGACGCCAACGTGCCCTTCTACAAGGAGCTCGCCAACCAGGGCGTGAAGGCGACGGACATCCCCGTCGTCGCCTTCTCCGTGGGTGAGGAGGAACTCGCCGGCGTCGATACCAAAAACCTGGTCGGGCACTTGGCCGCTTGGAACTATTTCCAGTCGATCAAGAGCAAGGCGAACGACGAGTTCATCGCCAAGTGGAGGGCCTTCACGGGCAACCCGAAGCGCGTGACCAACGACCCCATGGAAGCCCATGTGATTGGCTTCAACATGTGGGTGAAGGCGGTGGAGAAGGTCAAGACCACCGATGCGGACGCCGTGATCGATGCTCTGCCAGGCATCGAGGTCCCGAACCTGACCGGCGGCATGTCCAAGATGCTCGCCAACCACCACATCACCAAGCCCGTCTTCATCGGCGAGATCCGCGCCGACGGCCAATTCGATGTGGTTTGGCAGACCAAGGACTTGGTGCCGGGAGCTGCCTGGTCGCCGTACCTGGAAGGCTCGAAAGATCTGATCGCCGATTGGGTCGGCAAGAAGTGCGGCAACTTCAACACGAAAACTGGCAAGTGCGGCGCTTGACCGGGCGCAATCGCACTTGAGACCAGAGCGGAGCGGCGGGCCTCCACGCCGCTCCGCACCAACGATGAGATCAGGCAGCAGCGGGGCTTGTGGTGGCTCATATGCAAGCGCGGTGCACCCCTCCGGCTCAAGGTGTGCCACAGATTCGGTTGAGCGGGCGAAATTGGCGGCACTTCTCGAGCGGCACCGCCACTGCGGGCGGTCGCCGCTTCCTCATTTCGGCCTTCTGCGGCATCCTTGCCGTCCTGCTGGTACTGCTGGCGTCGCCGGCGGCGCGGGCCGCCCCTCTCGATGACGCGCTGGCGCGCTTTGCGGCCGACAGCTTCCCCGAAACGGAGAAGGCGATCGAGGAGCTTGCGGCCTCCGGCGAGCCCCAGGTCGAGGCGCTCCTGCGGGCGTTGGCGGACCGCCGACTGATGGTGAGCGCCAGCGAGAAAACCGTCTTCTATAGCGATGAAACGGGCAAGCTGTTCGACGCCCGCACCGCCCAACCTGCATCCAGATCGCCCGACGACCTATCCGCCGTGCGCGTCAACAATCGGCTTCGCAATGTCATCCAGGGCGTCCTGAGCTCGCTGGCGCTCTTTGCGGCCGATCCGCGACGGCGCATGCAGGCCGCCGAGTCAATCTTCAAGTCGCAGGACGCCGACGCGCTCACGCCGCTCGAAACGGCGCTCGCCAAGGAAAAGGACACGGCTGTTCGCCGCATGTTGGAAGAGGCACGCGCCTCCGTCATGCTCATGAAGCCGGACGCAGGCCCGGCCGATCGCCTGGCTGCCATATCGATCCTCGCCGATCGCGGTGACCGGATCGCTCTGGGCCAAATCCGATCGCTCATGGGGCGCGAGGTGTCGCCCGAGGTTAGGGCGGCTGCGGAGGATGCCATCGAGCGCATCGAGGCACGCCTGCAGCTGCTCGGCATGGCTCAGAACGTCTGGTACGGCATTTCGCTGGGATCCGTGCTGCTGCTCGCCGCCATCGGTCTTGCCATCACTTTCGGCGTCATGGGCGTAATCAACATGGCGCACGGCGAAATGGTGATGCTCGGCGCCTACACCACGTTTGTCGTGCAGGAGGTGCTCCGCGCCTATGCGCCCGAGCAGTTCGACTGGTCGCTGCCACTCGCGGTGCCGCTCGCCTTCCTTGTCGCAGCTCTCGTCGGCATTGCCATCGAGCGAGGCGTCATCCGCATGCTCTACAGCCGCCCCCTCGAGACGCTGCTCGCTACGTGGGGCATCAGCCTCATCCTTCAGCAGGCCGTCCGCAGCGCGTTCGGTTCGAGCAACCGCCAGGTCGGCGCGCCGAGCTACATGTCGGGCGCCTTCGACGTCTATGGCTTGTCGATCACCTATGGGCGGCTTTGCATCGTCGTCTTCACACTCGTTGTTTTCACAAGCCTGGTGGTGGTGCTGAAGACAACACCGCTCGGCCTGCAGATGCGCGCGGTCACGCAGAACCGTCGCATGGCGAGCGCCATGGGTATCCGCACCGGCTTCGTCGACGCCATGACCTTCGGGCTCGGCTCCGGCATCGCCGGTATTGCCGGGGTTGCTCTCTCTCAGATCGACAACGTCTCGCCCAACCTCGGTCAGAGCTACATCATCGACAGCTTCATGGTCGTTGTATTCGGCGGCGTCGGCAATTTGTGGGGCACGTTCGTCTCCGCCTTCGCGCTCGGCATCGCCAACAAGTTCCTGGAGCCGATCGCCGGCGCCGTGCTCGGCAAAATACTCATCCTGGTGCTGCTCATTCTTTTCATTCAGAAGCGTCCGCGGGGCCTGTTCGCCCTCAAGGGCCGGGCGGTCGAGGCATGATCGCGCGCACGGTTCTCAAAAGCCTGGACAGGCGCAGCTGGGTCTTCCTCGGCGCTCTCGCTGGCGTCTGCGTCCTCGTGCCGGTCCTCAACCTTACCGTCGCGCCGGAGTCGCCGTTCCACGTCTCCACTCACATCGTCGCCCTGCTCGGCAAGTACCTTTGCTTCGCGATCCTGGCCGTCGCCCTCGATCTGGTGTGGGGCTACTGCGGCATCCTCTCCTTGGGGCACGGTGCGTTCTTCGCTCTCGGCGGTTACGCCATGGGCATGTATCTCATGCGCCAAATCGGCAATCGGGGCGTCTACGCCCACCCGACTCTTCCCGATTTCATGGTGTTCCTGAACTGGCAGGAGTTGCCCTGGTACTGGCACGGCTTCGACTGGTTCCCGTTTGCCTTTCTCATGGTGCTGCTGGTGCCGGGACTGCTCGCCTTCGTGTTCGGCTGGTTCGCTTTCCGCTCGCGCGTAACCGGCGTGTACCTGTCGATCATCACCCAGGCCATGACCTACGCTCTGATGCTCGCCTTCTTCCGCAACGACATGGGGTTCGGCGGCAACAACGGACTGACCGACTTCAAGGATATCCTGGGCTTCAACGTGCAGGCGCAGAGCACTCGTGTCGGCCTCTTCGTCGTCACCGTCATCGCCCTGGCGCTGACCCTCGTGCTCGCGCGCGTGCTTGTCGCATCCAGCTACGGCAAGGTACTGGTCGCCATCCGCGACGCTGAGGATCGTACCCGCTTCCTGGGCTACCGCGTCGAGCACTACAAGCTCACCGTGTTCACGCTTTCGGCTTGCCTTGCCGGCATCGCCGGCGCGCTCTACGTGCCCCAGGTCGGTATCATCAATCCCTCCGAGTTCTCTCCGGCAGCCTCCATCGAGGCGGTAGTATGGGTGGCGGTCGGCGGCCGCGGCACGCTCGTCGGCGCCGCCGTAGGTGCCGTCGTCGTCAATTTCATGAAGACCACCTTCACCTCGGGCATGCTTGCGCCCTACTGGCTGTTCGTGCTGGGCGCCCTCTTCGTGCTCGTCACCGTCGCGCTGCCCAAAGGTATCGTCGGCACGCTTTCCGATGTCTTTGATCGGCGGAGCAAAGCCGGCACCAAGGCGGCGCGCCAACCCGTGCCGCAGGCTGCGGAGTGAGATATGCACCAGGCCCAGCTCACTCAGTCGGTCCTCTACCTCGACGGTGTCACGGTGAGCTTCGACGGGTTCAAGGCGCTGAACGCCTTGTCGCTGACCATTGCGCCCGGCGAAATGCGGGCGATCATCGGCCCCAACGGCGCCGGCAAGACGACGATGATGGACGTCGTCACTGGCAAGACCAAGCCCGACGAGGGTACCGTCTATTTCGACGGCAGGTTTGATCTCACCAAGCTCGACGAAGCCGAGATCGCCGCGCTCGGCATCGGGCGCAAGTTTCAGAAGCCGACTGTGTTCGAGTGCCACACCGTGTCGGACAACATCCTGCTGGCGCTCGCCGGTCCCCGCGGTCCGCTCTCTGCGGCTTTCGGCGCGCGCAACCGGGTGGCGAAGGAGCGCATCGACACGGTGCTCGAAAGGGTACGGCTCAGCCATCACGCGGGCCGCCTCGCCGGCGACTTAAGCCACGGCCAGAAGCAATGGCTTGAGATCGGCATGCTGCTTGCCCAGGACCCCAAGCTGCTCCTCGTCGACGAGCCGGCCGCTGGCATGACCGATGCCGAAACCGAGGAGACCTCGCTGCTGCTGCGCGACATAGCCAGGACCCACTCGGTGGTGGTGGTCGAGCACGACATGGCGTTCGTGCGCTCGCTGGGCGTCAAGGTGACGTGCCTGCACGAAGGGTCGGTGCTGGCCGAAGGTTCGATTGAGGCCGTTTCGGCGGACGAGCGGGTGATCGAGGTCTACCTGGGACGCTGAAGTACAGAAGAGGAAGCACATGCTGCCCCCACATCCACCATTCGTGCAAAAAGTCGTAAAGCGCCGCATCGTCCGGCGTGGCCCCAGGCAGATGCTCTCGGAACCTGCGGCGAGAGTGCCAGTTTCGACCTTGCACGAGCTCAAGATTTTCGCCCGATTGGAGCGCCGACTGAAGCCAGCTCTCAAGGTTCTCGAGCGGCCGCAGCCGGCGCTCAGGGACTAGCCGATGCTGAGCGTCGAGGGCATCGATCTGCATTACGGCCGCGCGCAGGCGCTGCGCGGCGTTTCACTGAACGCCGAAATCGGCCAGGTCACCTGCGTGCTTGGCCGCAATGGTGTCGGCAAGACGAGCCTGCTGCGCGCCATCATCGGCCACCAGCCGATCAGTGCCGGCCGAATCCTTTGGGAGGGCACGGATATCGCCGCTCTGCCCCCCTACGAGCGGGCGCGCCGCGGCATCGCGTTGGTGCCGCAGGGGCGGGAGATCTTCGCCCAGCTCACCGTCAAGGAGAATCTTGAGACCGCGTTCGCGGCCCTGCGACCTTGCGAGCGCCAGGTCGCCGAGGAGGTGTTCGAGCTCTTTCCGGTGCTCAGATCGATGCTGCGCCGGCGCGGCGGCGACCTTTCCGGCGGCCAGCAGCAGCAGCTCGCCATTGCCCGCGCGCTCGTCATGCGGCCGAAGCTCCTTGCCCTCGACGAACCGACAGAGGGCATCCAGCCCTCCATCATCACGGACATTGGACGGGCGATCCGATACTTCCGCGAGAAGGGCCAGATGGCGATCCTGCTTGTGGAGCAGTACTTCGACTTCGCGCGCGACCTTGCGGATCGCTTCGCGGTGATGGACCGCGGTCAGATCGTCCTGGCGGGAACACGGGCCCAGATGGTGGAAGCCGATGTCCGTCGCAGGATCTCGGTGTGAGACGATGGAAGGCACGAGTGCATTGACGGCCGGTCGGCTCGCCCCAGTGCGCGCGAACGCCGGAATCGCCGTGCGCTTCGTCGCCAAGGCCGGCCGCACGCGGTTGGCGACCCTTTCTCAGTTCGACGGCTACCACCTGCGTCTGCCCAATTCGCGCGGACCGGTCGAGGCCGTCATCGTCAACTCGGGTGGCGGCCTCGTGGGCGGCGACCGTATTCGCTTCGATCTGTCGGTCGGGGAGGACGCAAGCGTCCGAATCGCGACCGTGGCGGCCGAGCGGGTCTACCGCAGTCTCGGGCCGCCGAGCGAGGTACATGTCCGGATGCGGCTGGATCATGGCGCCAGGCTCGACTGGCTCCCGCAGGAGACGATCCTGTTCTCCGGCGGGCGGCTGAAGCGGCAGCTTGAGGCGGAACTGGCCGAAGATGCGACGCTTCTGCTTGCCGAGTGCATCGTGTTCGGCCGCGCGGCAAGCGGGGAGGAAATGGGGACCGGACTGCTCCACGACGTGCGGCGCATCCGCCGCTCCGGCCACCTCGTGTTCGCCGACGCGGCGCTGATCGACGGGGACGTGGGCTGCCTGCTGGCGCGTCGGGCAATCGCCGCGGGCGCCCGCGCGATGGCGCTCGTCCTCTTTGTGGCGCCGGATGCCCAGGCGCGGCTCGAGCCGGTGCGTGCGCTCCTCGCCCAGGCACACTCGCAGGCAGGTGCCGGCGCCTTGAGCGGCATGCTGGTGGTGCGGCTGCTGGCAGATGCCGCACAGCATTTGCGCGCCGACCTAACCCGTGTGGTCGAGCATTTGGCGGGGCGAGCCGTGCCGCGCGTCTGGGAGGCATGAGCAACCGATGACGAGGGGGGAGGCATGAACCTGACACCGAGAGAGAAGGACAAGCTGCTGATTGCCATGGCCGCCATGGTGGCGCGCCGCCGGCTCGAGCGGGGCGTCAAGCTCAACTACCCGGAGGCCGTAGCCCTCATCACCGACTTTGTCGTCGAAGGCGCGCGCGACGGCAAGTCGGTCGCAACGCTGATGGAGGAAGGCGCCCGCGTCCTGACCGCGGACCAGGTCATGGACGGCGTCGCCCAGATGCTCGCCGACGTGCAGGTCGAGGCAACTTTTCCCGACGGCACCAAGCTCGTCACCGTGCACGCGCCAATCCGCGACGGTAAGGCGGTCCGTGCGCCGGGCGAGGTTATGGCAGCAGGGGGCGACATTGTGCTCAACGAGGGCCGCGGTGCGATCAGGCTGACGGTTGCCAACACCGGCGACCGGCCGATCCAGGTCGGCAGCCACTATCATTTCTACGAGACCAACCCGGCCCTGTCCTTCGACCGCGAGAAGGCGCGTGGATATCGGCTGGACATTCCGGCCGGCAGCGCCGTCCGCTTTGAGCCGGGTCAGACGCGCGAGGTCACGCTGGTGCCGTTCGCCGGTGCCCGCAATGTGTACGGATTCCGCCAGCAAGTGATGGGTAAACTCTGAATTTGCGCGCAAAGCGGGTTGATACGCCCCGGGGAGACGCCATGCCAAACAAGATTTCCCGCGCGGCTTACGCCGACATGTTCGGGCCGACCACAGGCGACAAGGTGCGTCTGGCCGACACCGCGCTCATCGTCGAGGTGGAGAACGATTTTACCGTCTACGGCGAGGAGGTGAAGTTCGGGGGCGGTAAGGTGATCCGCGACGGCATGGGCCAGAGCCAGGCGACGAGCGCCGCCGGTGCCGTCGACACCGTCATTACCAACGCGCTGATTATCGACCATTGGGGCATCGTGAAAGCCGACGTCGGCCTGAAAAGCGGCCGTATCGCCGCCATCGGCAAGGCGGGGAATCCGGATATCCAGCCCGGCGTAACGATCGTCATCGGTCCAGGGACCGAAGTGATCGCCGGCGAAGGCAAGATCCTGACCGCGGGTGGCTTCGACGCCCACATCCATTTCATCTGCCCGCAGCTCGTTGAGGAGGCGCTGATGTCCGGCATCACCACGATGCTGGGCGGCGGTACAGGACCGGCGACGGGCACCAACGCGACCACCTGCACACCGGGGCCTTGGCACATCGAGATGATGATTCGTGCCGGCGATGCCCTCCCGATGAACCTGGGCTTCGCCGGCAAAGGCAATGCCGCGCTTCCCGCTGCCCTCGAGGAGCAGGTGGCTGCCGGCGCCTGCGCACTGAAGCTGCACGAGGACTGGGGAACCACGCCGGCAGCCATCGACTGCTGCTTGGGCGTTGCGGACGCACACGACGTTCAGGTGATGATCCACACTGACACGCTCAACGAAAGCGGGTTTGTGGAGGACACGATCGCTGCCTTCAAGGGTCGCACCATTCATGCCTTTCACACCGAGGGCGCCGGCGGCGGTCATGCCCCCGACATCATGAAGGTGGCGAGCCTTCCCAACGTGCTTCCGTCCTCTACCAATCCGACACGCCCGTTCACGGTGAACACGTTGGACGAGCACCTCGACATGCTGATGGTGTGCCATCACCTGGACAGCGCGATCCCCGAGGACCTCGCCTTCGCCGAAAGCCGCATCCGCAAGGAAACCATCGCTGCCGAGGATATCCTTCACGACCTGGGCGCGCTCTCGATGATGTCCTCCGACAGTCAAGCCATGGGCCGCGTCGGCGAGGTCATCACGCGGACCTGGCAGACGGCGCACAAGATGAGGGTGCAGCGCGGGCCGCTACCCGAGGACAAGGGCAACGACAACGTCCGCGTCCGCCGCTATGTGGCGAAATACACGATAAACCCGGCCATCGCGCACGGCGTGTCCGCCCATGTGGGCTCCGTGGAGGTCGGAAAGCTGGCCGACCTCGTCCTGTGGTCGCCGGCCTTCTTCGGTGTCAAGCCGGACCTTGTCATCAAGGGCGGTGCCATTGTTGCGGCTGCCATGGGCGATCCGAATGCCTCGATCCCCACGCCGCAGCCGGTCCACTACCGGCCCATGTTCGCGGCCTTCGGCAGCGCAATAGCGGCAACTTCCGTCACGTTCACTTCCAAGGCTGCCGTGGCGTCGCGCCTTGCCGACAGGTTGGGGCTCGCCAAGCGGCTCGTTGCGGTTGATAACGTGCGGGGCGGCATCTCCAAGGCGAGCATGATCCTGAACTGTGCGACGCCGAAGATCGAAATCGATCCCGAAACCTACGCCGTGCGCGCCGACGGCGAGCTGCTCGTGTGCGAGCCGGCTCGGGAGCTGCCGATGGCGCAGCGCTACTTCCTGTTCTAGTTCTGGAGGCTCGATGGACGCGTGAATGATCGGCTATCAGATCGGAAGACGCCGATGCTGCGCGCCGTTGCCGTGCAGACCCTGGATTCGGAAAGCGGGCCGGTTCTCGACAGCATCACCCTCGAATACCGTGCCCGCTGCCGCCGCCGCGGCCTGGTCATGACCGACACTGGGCGCGAACTGATGCTCGATCTGGGGCAAGTCACGCGCTTGCGGGACGGCGAGGTTCTGGCGCTCGAGAGTGGTGGCGGCTGCATCCGTGTTCACGCCGCACTGGAGGACCTGTTGGAAGTCCGCGCCCCCGATCGGTCCTCGCTGGCGCGTCTGGCCTGGCACATCGGCAACCGGCACGTGCCGGCAGAGATTGCGGCGGATGCCATCTACATCGAGGCCGACCACGTGCTTGAGGAGATGCTGATCGGGCTCGGCGCCGAGACAAGCCGTGTGCGACGGCCCTTCGAGCCAGAAGGCGGAGCCTATGCCGGCCACCATCGCCATCACTCGGCCGCCTCCCATGAACGCTGACCAGTTCCATCCGAGGCGAGCACTCGCTGACCTGTTGACGCCGGCTGATCAGGCCGGAGCGTCGTTCCCGGCGGCGCTCTTCATCTGGCTGTCGCCGTCCTTTCCCGTCGGCGCCTTCGCGTACAGCCATGGCCTCGAGCGCGCCGTCGAGCGGGGCGATGTGAAGGATCGCCCGACACTCACGGACTGGATTGGGGACCTTGTGGAGTTCGGCTCGGCCCGCAATGATCTGATCGTGCTCGCTGCCGCTTGGCGAGCCGGTCTGACCGGCGATGAGGCACGCCTCACCGAGATCGCGGAGCTGGCGGTGGCACTGCAAGGTTCGGCCGAGCGGCGGCTGGAGGCGATCGCGCAGGGGGGAGCGTTCGTTGCGGCGATCCGCGCAAGTTGGGCATGTGCCGCGGTCGAGCGGCTTAAGGAGTGCTGGCCGGGCGAGGTGGCTTATCCGGTGGCGGTCGGTGTCGCCGCCGCCGGTCACTGCATACCGCTCACTTCGACGTTGGAAGCTTATGCCCTGGCTTTCGCCTCGAACCTCGTGTCTGCTGCCCTGCGCCTCTCCGTCATCGGGCAGACCGACGGCCAGCGCGCGCTCGCCGATCTGCTTCCGCTTGTCACCGGCGCGGCGCGTCGAGCCGCCGAGGCGAGCCTTGCCGAGCTGGGCAGCGCCACGTTCCTCTCCGATCTTGCCGCCATCCAGCACGAAACCCAAAAAGCGAGACTTTTCCGTTCATGACGCCCACAACCAAAGCCTTGCGCGTCGGCATCGGCGGACCCGTTGGCTCCGGCAAGACCGCCTTGGTGGAGGCCCTCTGCCGGCGCTTCCGCGATCGCTACGACATCTGCGCCATTACCAACGACATCTACACCAAGGAAGACGCCGAGATCCTGCTCAGGGCCGGTGCATTGGAGCCGGAGCGCATCATGGGTGTGGAGACCGGGGGCTGCCCGCACACCGCGATCCGCGAGGACTGCTCGATCAATCTCGCCGCGATCGACACCATGACGCGCAAGTTCCCATCCCTCGACCTGATTCTGATCGAGTCCGGCGGCGACAACCTGACGGCCACCTTCTCTCCGGAGCTCGCCGACCTCACCATCTATGTCATCGATGTCGCCCAGGGAGAGAAGATCCCGCGCAAGGGCGGCCCCGGGATTACCCGCTCCGATCTGCTGGTGATCAACAAGATCGATCTCGCCATGCATGTAGGCGCAAGCCTCGAGGTGATGGCGGCGGACAGCCGGCGCATGCGGGGGTCCCGGCCGTTCGTGTTCACGAACATGCGCTCGGGCCAAGGGGTCGACACGGTCGCCGCCTTCATCGAGCGGAACGGCGGCCTCGTTTGTGGCTGACGGATCGGCAGCCGCACGCCAATGGTGCAAAAGGCTTCGGCCTTGCCAACGGCGCCCTCTCCCACTAATAGCCTTGCCATCTCACACGCGGGCCCTGCGCGCGGATGGCGTTAGGCCATGCCGTGTCGCTCCGGTCGGCGTCCCTTCGCGGACGCCGTCTGGCTCGCGGCGGCTCAACCGGATCAGGAAGCATAAGACCCACATGGCTCTTCCCACATTCACCATGCGCCAGCTGCTGGAGGCTGGCGTCCACTTCGGCCACCAGTCGCACCGCTGGAATCCGAAGATGCGTCCCTACATTTACGGGGAGCGCAACAACATCCACATCATCGACCTCACGCAGACGACCCCCTTGCTGCACCAGGCCCTGGTCAAGATCTCGGATACGGTGAGCGGCGGCGGCCGCGTCTTGTTTGTGGGAACCAAGCGGCAGGCGGCCGAGGCGATTGCGGAGGCGGCCCGCCGCTCCGCCCAGTACTACATCAATCACCGCTGGCTCGGCGGCACGCTGACCAACTGGAAGACGATCTCCCAGTCAATCCGTCGCCTGCGTCAGGTGGAGGAGATCCTGGCCGGCGAGGGCCAAGGCCGCACCAAGAAGGAACTCCTGAACCTGACGCGCGAGCGCGACAAGCTCAACAAGGCGCTGGGCGGCATCAAGGGTATGGGCGGCACGCCCGACCTGCTGTTCGTGATCGATACGAACAAGGAGGCGATTGCCATCGCCGAAGCCAAAAAGCTCGGCATACCAATCGTTGCCGTGGTGGATACCAACTGCGATCCGGACGGCATCGATTTTCCGATCCCCGGCAACGATGATGCGGGCCGGGCCATCACGCTCTACTGCGACCTCGCGGCGCGGGCCGCCATCGACGGCATTGAGCGCGCCCAGACGGCGGCTGGCATCGACCTCGGCGCAGCGGAGGCCCCCCCGGCCGAGAAGCTGCCCGTCGACGAAAAGGAGGCCGTTTTCCAGGGCATCGAGGCGCCGCGCGGAGAAGCCGACGATCTGAAACGCATCAACGGCATCACGGTGAAGCTCGAGCAGCGTCTGAACGATGCCGGTGTGTTCCACTTCTGGCAGATCGCCGACCTGGATGCCGAATCCATCCAGTTGCTCGACAAGCAGCTGCGCCTTAAGGGCCAGATCGAGAGGGAAGACTGGGTCGGGCAGGCCAAGAAGCTGGTCGAGGCCTCTGCTGCTTGACCTGGCCGAGGCCGGAACGTTGGAAATCGGTCGAACGGAGGCTCCGACCGATAGACCCGAGGCTCCCCCACTCGGCCGGTGGCCGCGTGGACGCAGAAATTGAGGAGGGCCGACTGCAATCGGCCCGCGTTGAACGGACGAAAAGGCGAGATATGCGATGACGACAGTCACGGCCGCCATGGTCAAGGAGCTCCGCGAGCGCACCGGAGCCGGCATGATGGACTGCAAGCAAGCGCTGACCGAGAACGGCGGCGACATGGACGCTGCCATTGACTGGCTGCGCAAAAGGGGCCTCTCCAAAGCCGCCAAGAAGTCAGGGCGCATCGCCGCCCAGGGTCTGATCGGCCTTGCCGTCGAAAACAAGCGCGGCGCCATGGTCGAGGTCAACTCGGAGACCGACTTTGTCGCCCGCAACGGGCAGTTTCAAGACATGGTGCGCGCGATCGCGGACTGCGCCCTGGCTGCGGGCGGCGATCTGGCAAAGCTGCTGGCAGCGACCTATCCCGGGAAATCGGTGACCGTGCAGGCTTACGTCCAGGAGATGATTGCCACCATCGGCGAAAACATGTCCGTCCGTCGCACGGCCGCCGTCGACGTGGGTTCGGGCGTCATTGCCGAGTACGTTCATGGCAAGCTCGGAAACCGTGTCGGCAAGATCGGGGTCCTGGTTGCGGTGGAGAGCAACGGCGACCATGCGAAGGTTGCTGCCCTCGCCCGTCAGCTGGCGTTGCACATTGCGGCCGCCAACCCGCTCTCGATCACGGTCGAGGAACTTGACAAGCAGGTGATTGCCCGCGAGCGCGAGATCTACCTTGAGCAGGCTGCGGCGTCGGGCAAGCCCCGCGAGATCATCGAGAAGATGGTCGAGGGCCGCCTGCGCAAGGAGTTCCTCCAGCAGGTGGTGCTGATGCAGCAGACCTTTCTCGGAGAGGGGGGTGACGGCAAGCAGACGGTGGAGCAGGTGATCAAGGCGGCCGAGAAGGATGCCGGTGCGCCCATCAAGGTCACTAAGTTCGTGCGCTTTGCGCTGGGCGAGGGCATCGAAAAGAAGGACGAGGACTTTGCCGCAGAGGTAGCGGCGGCCATCAAGACCAGCTGAAAGTCTGTCGATTTGGCGCGCGCCGCCGCCGCGCTGCGGCCACTCGGCATGCTAGAAGGAATGGTGTCGATTCTTCTGAGCGCGCGTTACCCGGCCTTGTGCCAACAACACATGGTTTTGCCATGAGCGTCCACGGCCAGCTGCGCTACAAGCGCCTGCTCCTCAAGCTGTCGGGGGAAGCGCTCATGGGTCAGGGCCAGTTCGGCATCGACATGAATGTCACCGAGCGGCTGGCGCGTGACGTGAGCGAGGCGGTGGCAGCCGGCGCCCAGATTGGGATCGTGGTCGGCGGAGGCAACATCTTCAGGGGCCTTGCCGGGGCGGCTGCGGGCATGGACCGGGCGACGGCCGATTACATGGGCATGCTGGCAACCGTCATGAACGCGCTGGCGCTCGGCAACGCGCTCGAGCATCAGGGCACGACGGCGCGCGTGCTCTCCGCCATCCCGATGCCGACGGTGTGCGAATCCTACGTCCGCGCCAAGGCGCTCCAGCACATGTCGGAAGGCCGCGTGGTGATCTTTGCCGCCGGCACCGGCAACCCGTTCTTCACCACTGATACGACCGCGGCGCTGAGGGCGATCGAGATGGGGTGCGACGCGGTGGCCAAGGCGACGAAGGTCGACGGCGTCTATTCCGCCGACCCCAAGCTCGATCCTTCCGCGGTTCGCTACGAGCGCCTCAGCCATGCCGAGGTCTTGGCCCGCGACCTCCGCGTCATGGACGGGGCGGCCATCGCGCTTGCTCGCGACAATCGACTTCCGGTAATTGTATTCTCGATCGTGGAGCCCGGTAATCTGTTGAAAATGCTAAGGGGCAAGGCTCGCGCCACGGTGATTTCCACGGCGGGCTGAACAAGCGCGCATTGCCACGTGACGGCGTCCTGCTCGTGGGGCTCCCCGATCGTGCTCCGGATGGCGTAGACTTGATTGGGGTGATCTTCGATCCCACAACGAGGTGCTGCGATGGCCCAGAAGTTCGACCTCAAGGAGCTCGAAAAGCGCATGCGGGCCGCCCAGGATGTCCTGAAGAGGGAGTTTGGCGGGTTGCGGACGGGCCGCGCCAGTGCCACGCTGCTCGATCCCGTGCAGGTGCAGGTTTACGGGCAGCGGCTTCCGATCAATCAAGTGGCGACTGTGTCCGTGCCCGAGCCCCGCATGATCAGTGTCCAGGTGTGGGACAAGGCTGCCGTGTCGGCGGTCGACAAGGCGATCAGGGAAGCCAATCTCGGCCTCAATCCCATTGTCGATGGCCAAATACTGCGCCTGCCGATCCCTGCGCTCACGGCTGAGCGGCGCCAGGAGCTCGTCAAGATCGCCCACAAGTATGCCGAGCAGGCCCGGGTCGCCGTCCGCAACGTGCGGCGCGAGGGCATGGAGGCCTTGAAGAAGGCGGAGAAGGACGGCGACATGAGCCAGGACGAGCACAAGAAGAACTCGGCCAAGGTCCAGGAGCTGACCGACAAGATCATCAAGGAGATCGACGCCGCCCTCGCCCAGAAGGACGCCGAGATCAACAAGGTCTAGCCCGCATCCCCGCGTGCCGATCCGCCCAACAAGCCCCGAGCCTGCGTGAAGCCTTGGAGACTTTTAACACACATCCGAGAAACCGCTCAGGGGCCGAGCTGGCAGCGCCGCGGCACGTGGCAATCATCATGGACGGCAACGGGCGCTGGGCCGAACAACGCGGGCTGCCACGTTCGGTCGGGCACCGCATGGGCGTGGAGGCGGTACGGCGCACGGTGCGCGCCGCCATCGAGATCGGCATCCCTTATTTGACGCTGTACAGCTTCTCCTCCGAGAACTGGTCCCGGCCGGCGGCCGAGATCGACGACCTGATGGACCTGATGAAGCGGTTTATCCGGCGCGATCTTGCCGAGCTGCATCAGTTCAACGTCCGCATTCTCACCATTGGTGAGCGTACCAACGTCGATCCCGAACTGCTCGCCTTGATCGACGAGGCGCTGGAGCTGACCAAGGCCAACACCGCGCTCAATCTGGTCATCGCCTTCAACTACGGCTCGCGGGCCGAGATCGCGCGCGCCGCGCGCCGGCTGGCCGAGCGGGTCGTTCGCGGCGAGCTCGGCGTCGATCAGATCACGCCGGAAGCCATCGGCGAGGAGCTCGATACCAAAGGCGTTCCGGACCCGGACCTGCTCATCCGCACCAGCGGCGAGCTCCGCTTGTCCAACTTCCTGCTTTGGCAGGCGGCCTACACCGAATTCGTCTTTCTCGATGCCTATTGGCCGGAATTCGGCCGGGAACTGCTCGAGCAGGCGATCGCCGAGTTCAATTCCCGCGACCGTCGTTTCGGCGGCGCCTCCAAGCGGTCGAGTGCCTGAAGGATGGTGGGCGAGGTGACAGAACGCATCGCGGCCGCGCGCTCCGCCCGACTGCCGAGCGATTTGAAGTTGCGCATTGTTTCGGGTCTCGTGCTGGCGGGCGTGGCGCTGGCTGCCGACTACGTCGGGCCACCCTCGTTTGCCGCATTGGTCGTGGTGGTGGCGGGGCTGATGTGCTGGGAGTGGGGCAGTGTGGTCCGTCGCAGCGCGCTGGATGCCACCCACTTTATGCACGCGGCGAGCGTCGCTGCCGCGGCCATGTTGGCGGCCGGCGGCGCCTACACGCCGGCGCTTTCGGCGCTTGCGCTCGGCTGCATCCTTGTCGCCATGGTCCGGCCGGCTCCCGCGCCGTGGCTTTCCGTTCTCGGCGTTGCCTACGTCGGTCTGCCCGCCGTGGCGTTGATCTGGATCCGCAACGACGAACCCTTCGGCGCTCTGGCGGTTCTGTTCATCTTCGCCGTCGTGTGGACCACCGACACCTTCGCCTACGTCTGCGGCACCCTGATCGGCGGTCCCAAGTTGTGCCCGCGCCTGTCGCCGGCCAAGACCTGGGCGGGCACGATCGGCGGCCTTCTGTTTGCGGCAGCGGCCGGCTTCGTGTTGGCCGTATTGATCGGTCGGCCATCGCCCCTGACGCTCTCGGCCACCGCCATTTTCCTGTCCGTTTGCGCCCAGGCTGGCGACCTCGCGGAGTCGGCGCTGAAGCGCGCCTTCGATGTCAAGCATGCCAGCCGGCTGATCCCCGGCCATGGCGGTTTTCTGGATCGCATGGATGGAATTGTGGTAGCAGCGAGTGCGGCTGCCCTGGCAGCCATGCTGGTGAATGTCGCGGAACCCGCCCGGGCCCTGCTCTTCTGGCATTGAGAGCACGGCCCGGTTCTGGAGCGCTTATGACGGTCGGCATGCCCCTAGCGCCCTTGGCGAGCGCGCACCCGGCCGGCGGAACGGCTGCGCCGCGCCGGATAACCGTGCTCGGCGCGACCGGTTCCATCGGCATGAACACGCTCGACCTCATCGCCCGCAACCCCGACCGGTTCGAGGTGGTGGCACTCACCGCCCAGAGTCAGGTGGCCAAGTTGGCGGAGCTGGCGCGCGCCCATCGTGCCCGACTCGCGGTCATCGGTGACGAACGCCTGTACAGCGAGTTGAAGCGGCTTCTCGCCGGCAGCGGCGTCAGGGCGGCGGCGGGCCAAGCTGAGCTGATCGAGGCGGCGGCCTATGAGGCCGACTGTGTCGTGGCTGCGATGGTGGGCGCCGCTGGTCTCGCGCCGACCTTGGCGGCGGCGCGGCAGGGTCGCAGACTGGCGCTCGCCAACAAGGAGTGCCTGGTGACCGCAGGCACCGTGTTCATGGCGGCGGTCAGGTCGGCGGGCACCGAGTTGATCCCGATCGACTCGGAGCATTCGGCCGCCTTTCAGGCGCTGGCCGGGTCGGATCCCTCCACCATCGAGAAAATGACGCTCACTGCCTCGGGCGGTCCGTTCCGCACCTGGGATCGGGCCAGGCTGGCGCGCGCTACCCCCGAGGAGGCGCTGCGCCACCCCAATTGGACCATGGGCCCGAAGGTGACGGTCGACTCCGCCACCCTGATGAATAAGGGGCTGGAGCTGATTGAGGCCTATCACCTGTTTCCCGTCGGTGCCGACCAGCTCGACGTTGTGGTACACCCGCAATCGATCGTCCATTGTCTTGTCTCTTACCGCGACGGATCGGTGCTGGCGCAACTTTCCTGTCCCGACATGCGCACGCCGATCGCCTTGAGCCTGGCTTGGCCGAGCCGCATGCCGACGCCGACCCGGCGCCTTGATCTCGTCACCCTCGGATCGCTGACTTTCGAGGCGCCGGACGAGGAGCGATTCCCCTCGCTCGGCCTGGCCCGCGCCGCGCTGGCCCGCGGCGGCAGCGCGCCGGCCGTGCTCAACGCCGCCAACGAGGTTGCCGTGGCTGCTTTTCTTGGTCGCAGCATCGGATTTCTTGACATCCCCCGCGCCGTGGCCACATGCCTGGAGCTGGCCGAGGGCAGGGGATTAATCATTGAGCCGCGTTCGCTCGATGACGTGCTGGCCGCCGAAGCCGAGGCTCGCCAGTTGGCACATTCTGTGATTGGCGACAGGGTCGGTGCGGCCTGAACGCGTCGTTTCGGTCAGCGATCAGGAGCGGGAAAGGAGCATAAATGCTGTCAGTCTCCAGTGTGCTCGACGGTGTGACGGGGTTCTTCTTTGTACTCCTGTCGTTCTTGTTCGTGCTGACCGTTGTCGTGTTCGTGCACGAGCTCGGCCATTTTCTGGTGGCGCGCTGGTGCGGCGTGCGCGTCAAGACCTTTTCCATCGGGTTCGGCCGCGAGATCTTCGGCTTTTACGATCGCCATGGCACGCGCTGGCGGCTGTCGTGGATCCCGCTCGGCGGTTACGTCAAGTTCATGGACGACGAGAACGCGGCAAGCGCGCCTTCAGCGGAAGCGCTGGCCCGCATGAGTCCGGAGGAGCGCGCCGGAAGCTTCCACCTGAAGCCGCTTTGGCAGCGCGCCGCGGTTGTGGCGGCGGGGCCGTTGGCCAACTTCCTGCTCGCCGTTGTGATCTTTGCGGTGATGTTTTCCTTAGTGGGCATTCGCATCACCGAGCCCCGGGTCGACGAGGTCGTGGCGGGAACTCCTGCGGCGCGGGCCGGCTTTCAGGCCGGCGATGTGATCGTGTCCATCGATGGCACCGAGACCGAAAGCTTCAGCGACGTGCTGCGCATCGTCAGCGCCAATGCCGACCGCCAGCTTGCCTTCGAGGTCGATCGCGGTGGCACCCGGCTTACGCTCTTGGTCACGCCGGAAGGCAAGGAGGTGAGCGATAATCTCGGCGGCACCGTGCGGCGCGGTCAGATCGGCATCAAGCGGGTGACCGGGCCCGGCGGTACCGTGCTGAGGAAGGCCGGGCCGCTCGAGGCGGTGTGGCTTGGCATCGCCGAGACCAAC
>DATLZB010000011.1:0-24859 GCA_035574175.1 Hyphomicrobiaceae bacterium | reverse complement strand
GTTCGCCATCAAGCCGATGAACTGCCCGGGCCACATCCAGATCTTCAAGCACGGATTGAAGTCCTACCGCGACCTGCCGCTCAGGCTGGCCGAGTTCGGCATCGTGCACCGCTACGAGCCGTCGGGCGCCATGCACGGGCTCTTGCGCGTGCGCGCCTTCACCCAGGACGATGCGCACGTGTTCTGCACCGAGGAGCAGATGGCCGCCGAGTGCCACCGCATCAACGATCTGATCCTCTCCACCTACGCCGACTTCGGCTTCGAGGAGGTGGTCGTCAAACTATCGACCCGGCCCGAGAAGCGGGTCGGCAGCGACGACATGTGGGATCGCGCCGAGGCCATCATGATGAAGGTGCTGGGCGAGATCGCTGAGCGCTCGAAGGGGCGCATCAAGACCGGCATCAACCCGGGCGAGGGCGCCTTCTACGGCCCCAAGTTCGAGTACGTGCTGCGCGATGCCATCGGCCGCGACTGGCAGTGCGGCACCACCCAGGTGGACTTCAACCTGCCGGAGCGCTTCGGCGCCTTCTACATCGACCAGGACGGCGCCAAGCGCGTGCCCGTCATGATCCACCGCGCCATCTGCGGCTCCATGGAGCGCTTCCTGGGCGTGCTGATCGAGCACTATGCGGGGCATTTCCCGCTGTGGTTCGCGCCCCTGCAGGCCATGGTGTGCACCATCGTGTCCGATGCTGATGCTTACGCTGGCGAAGTGCTCGAGGCGCTCAAGCGCGCGGGCTTGAGGGCCGAGGCGGACCTGAGGAACGAGAAGATCAACTACAAGGTACGCGAGCACTCGCTGGCCAAGGTCCCGGTGCTGATGATCGCCGGCAAGCGCGAGGCGCAAGAGCGCACCATCTCGATTCGCCGCTTGGGCAGCCCCGAGCAGAAGGTGATGCAACTCGACGAGGCCATTGCCTTGCTGGTCGAGGAGGCGGTGCCGCCGGACATCCGCCGCGCGCGCTCGAAGGCGAACACCCCACGCACATGAGCGAGAGGCGGGTGTGGAGACTGAAGATGCCGCGCCTGGCGATCCCGTTTCCTGAGCTCACCTATGCGAGCCCCGAGGACCCGTGGCTCAAGCGGACGGTGATCCGCACCATCGAGCTGCTGTCGGGCCGCAACTACTTTGCTCCGCTCTACGACATCTGGCGCCGGGAGGTTATCCCTTCGGGCGGTCCGGTGATGCGCCCCGTCTTCGACCTCATCGACGTCAAGCTCGAAGTCTTGGGTGTCTGGCCCCCGTTGCTCGATCCCGCTGCCCCGCTCGTCATCGTCGCCAACCACCCCTACGGCTTCCTCGACGGCTTTGCCGCGCTGGCGCTCGCCGAGGACCTGGGGCGCCCTTTTCGCGTGCTGATCAACAAGGACCTGATGAAGGTGCCGGAGATCCGGCCCTACTCGCTGCCCGTCGATTTCGCGGAGACGCGGCAAGCCCAGCAGAACAACATCCGCATGCGCAACGAGGCGATCCGCCTGCTGAAGGAGGGCACCACCGTCATCGTTTTCCCCGGAGGCGGGGTCGCCACCTCGCCGACGCCGTTCGGCCGAGCGGTGGACCTGCCGTGGAAGACCTTTACTGCCCGCATGATTCAGGCCGCGCGCGCGCAGGTGCTTCCGGTCTACTTCGAGGGCCAGTGCGGTCCCCTGTTCCACGCCGTGAGCTGGATCAGTCTGACGCTCCGCCTGTCGCTGATCGTGGCCGAGTTCCGCCGGCTGGTCGGCACCACCTTCAGGGCCCGCGTGGGCGAGCTGATTCCGGCAGCGCAGCTCGCCGCCAAGAAGGACCGCCTAGCCTTGATGACCGAGCTCTACGAGCGCGTGCACGGCCTCTCCGACACGCCTCTGGAGGAGGTGCGCGCCCGCACCCTGCGTCTGCCGGCCTACCTCCGCGGCACCCGCTAGGCTCCACGCTGAGGCGCGGTTGCCTGAGCCACTTTTCTCCCGCCCGCCGCCAAAAGCCGCTATAATTCCGCCCGTCGCGACGCGCACGCACTGCCGACCGGTCCCGGGGCCGCCGGCCACAACGGAAAGTGCTGGATTGTCCTGGCGTTAACGTTAACGCAATGCGCCTGCGCTTACGTCGAGAGACCGGCGGGCGGACGCCTCGGTGACCGGGGCTTGAAGGGCCGGGGCTTGGAGGTGTGCGGTGATGCCGCAACTGATTTTTGGGCTGATCTGCGTAGCGGCCGTGTTCGCCTTGGCGTTGCGCCGGGCGCCCCTCAAGCTGTGGGCGCTGGCCGTCGCCATCACCACCTTTGCCTTGTTGACCGGATTGTCATCCGGCTCGTTCGACCCGCTGCCGTTCGGGGTCGCAGCGGTCATCGGCTGGCTACCGGCTCTCGCCCTTGCTCTGCTGGCCATGCCGGAGCTTCGCCGCGCCGTGTTGATCCAGCCGGCCTTTCGCCTGGTGAAGCGCATTCTCCCCAAGGTATCCGACACCGAGCGGCAGGCGCTCGAAGCCGGCACTGTCGGCTTCGACGCCGAACTGTTCTCCGGCCGTCCCGATTGGTCGAAGCTCGCCGCGGTGCCGGGCATCGTCCTCACCCCCGAAGAGCGGGCCTTTCTCGACGGGCCCACCGAAGAGCTCTGCCGCATGATCGACGATTGGCAGATCAGGCATCACCGTCGTGAGATTCCCGACGAGATCTGGAACTTCGTCAAGCGCCATGGCTTTCTGGGCATGCTGATCTCGAAGGAGCACGGCGGGTTGGGGTTCTCCGCCCAGGCCCAATCGCTCGTGCTCGGCAAGATCGCCTCGCGCTCTCCCGATGTCGTCACCATCGTGATGGTGCCGAATTCGCTGGGCCCGGGCGAGCTGATCGAGAAGTATGGCACCGACGAGCAGAAACGCCATTACCTGCCGCGGCTGGCGAAAGGCGAGGAAGTGCCCTGCTTTGCGCTGACCGGCCCCGCCTCAGGGTCGGATGCCGCTGCCATGCGCGATATCGGCTATGTCACGCGCGGCCAGCACAACGGGCGGGAAGTGACCGGCATTCGGCTTACCTGGGACAAGCGCTACATCACGCTCGGTCCTGTGGCGACGCTGCTCGGCATCGCTTTTCGCCTGTTCGATCCGGATAACCTGCTGGGGCGCGGCGAGGACGTCGGCATCACGCTTGCCATCATCCCGGCCGATCATCCAGGGGTCAACATCGGCCGCCGCCATCTGCCCTGCGGTGCCGCCTTCCCCAACGGTCCCAATTGGGGCAAGGATGTCTTCATCCCCATCGACTGGGTCATCGGCGGCGAACGCATGGCCGGCCAGGGCTGGCGCATGTTGATGGAATGCCTGTCGGCCGGCCGCTCGATCTCGCTGCCCTCTTCCTCCGCGGCCGGCATCAAGGCGATGCTGCGTTTCACCAGCGCCTATGGGCGCATCCGCCGCCAGTTCGGGCTCCCCGTTGCGCGTATGGAAGGCCTCGAGGAGCCGCTCGTGCGCCTCATTGAGTCCGCCTACGTGATCGAAGCCGCGCGCGCGGCGACTGCGGCCATGGTGAGCCGAGGCGAGAAGCCGTCGGTGATCTCCGCCCTCATGAAATACCAGTCGACCGAGCGTATGCGCCGCGCCGTCAACGATGCCATGGACCTGCACGGCGGCCGCGGCATTTCCGATGGGCCCTCCAACTACCTTCAATCGGCCTACCAGATGGTGCCCATCGGCATCACGGTCGAAGGAGCCAACATTCTGACCCGCACGCTCATCACGTTCGCGCAGGGCGCCCTGCGTTCGCACCCCTATCTCTACCGGGAGATTCTGGCCGTCCAGGACTCCGACGAGAAAAAGGGCCTTGCCGACTTCGAGACGGCGTTCCTTGCACACGTGTCGTTCACCGTTTCCAATGTGTTCGGAGCGCTGCTGCACAACCTCACGTTCGGTCTGTTTGCCGCTGCCCCACCCGCCGCCGGCGCCCATGCCCATTGGTACCGCCAGCTCTGGCGGGCGAGCCGCAGTTTCGCGCTCCTCGCCGACCTGGCGGTGGCGCTGCTCGGCGGCGGGCTCAAGGTCAAGCAGAAGCTCACTGGGCGTCTCGCCGACGCGCTCTCCGAGCTGTACCTCCTGGCGTGCACGCTGAAACGCTTCGAGGACGACGGCCGCCCCGCGCCCGACCGCAAGATCGTGACGCTGGCCATGCACAACGGCCTGTATCGCTTCGAGGAGGCGATGCGAGGCGCCGTCGACAATTTTCCCGGCTTGGCGATCCGCATCCTTTTGCGCTGCCTGGTGTTCCCACTTGGCCGCTCTCATCGGCCGGCGTCGGACGCGTTGGGGCACGCGGTGGCGCAGCTTGTCCTCACCCCGGGCGATGTGCGCGATCGTCTGACCCGCTACATTTTCGTTTCGCGCGAGGAGCGCGACCCGACCGGTCTGCTGGAGGTGGCCTTCGAGAAGGCGGTCGCGGCCGAGGAGGCCGAGCGCAAGCTGGAGCGGGCTGTCCGTGCCGGTATCGTGCATCGCTTTCACGGTCTCGACTGGATTGGGGAGGCGGCCGCCAAGGGCGTCGTCACGGAAGGCGAGGCGCAACTGCTGCGGGAGGTCGAGACCTTGACCGAGCGCGTCATTGCCGTGGATCACTTTGATCCGGCCGAGCTCAAGCCCAACTATTTAAGTCTCGGTCACAACTCGCGCAGTGCCCCCGGACTGGCCGCCGAGTGATGGGAAGAGGAGGGCGTCGTGGCTGCCGACGTGAAAAAGCTCAAGGACTGGCGGTATTCCCTCGATCTTGAGAACATCGCCTGGGCGATCTTTGATCGCGAGGGCGAAAGCGCCAACGCGCTCGGCCGCCGCCCGCTCGAGGAGCTGGCCGCGCTCGTCGATCACGTCGAAGCCGAGGCCCGCGCCGGTCGCCTGAGGGGCTTGGTGCTCATGTCCGGCAAGGAGAAGAGCTTCATCGTCGGCGCCGACATCCGCGAGTTCGACCAGCTCGACACCGAGGCCAAGGTCATCGACGCCATCACGCCGGTAAACCGCATGCTCGATCGCATCGAGCGGTTGCCGGTTCCGGTGGTGGCGGCCATTCACGGCGCCTGCGTCGGCGGCGGTCTTGAGCTGGTGCTCGCCTGCCACTATCGCATCGCCACCCGCGATCGCTCGACCCGAGTTGGTTTCCCCGAGGTGAAACTCGGACTGTTTCCCGGCTTCAACGGCACCGCCCGCTCCATCCGCCAGGCTGGTGCACTCGCCGCCATGCCTCTAATGCTCAAGGGCTCGCTGGTGAGTGCGGCGGCGGCGCGCGGCATGGGGCTCATCGATGAGCTCGTGCAGTATCCCGAGCAGCTGCGGTGGTGGGCCCGCCGGGCCGTCCTTCAGCGGCGCCGCTCAAAGCCTGCCGGACTTGCCAAGCGGCTGCTTTCACAGTGGCCGGCGCGGGGACTGTTCGCGGCGAGGCTGCGCGCGGAGACGGCCAAGAGGGTGCGTGAGGAGCATTATCCTGCCCCCTTCCGGCTGATCGATCTCTACGAGAAGTGTGGCGGCGATTATGTCGCTTTAAAGCACGCCGAGACCCCGGCCTTCGCTCCGCTCATGGTCAGCGAGACCTCGCGCAACCTGCGGCGCGTGTTCCGCCTCTCCGAGATGCTCAAGGGCCAGGCGCCCAAGGATTTGGACTTCCGCCCGCTGCGTGTGCACGTGATCGGCGCCGGCACCATGGGCGCGGACATCGCCGGCTGGTGCGTTGCCTCGGGCATGGAGGTGTCGCTCGAAGACATCTCCGAGGCCCAGATCAAGAAAGGCATTGCCGCCCAGTCCAAGCTCTTTGCCCGCAAGTTCCGCACCAAGGCCGAGCGCGACGCGGCCAGGGCGCGGCTCATTGCCGACCCGGCCGGTGAGCACTTGCCCCGCTGCGACGTAGTGATCGAGGCGGTGGTGGAGAAGCTCGATGTGAAGCAGAGCCTGTTCAAGCGCATCGAGCCGCGCTTGAAGGCGGGCGCCGTGCTCGCCACCAACACCTCCTCGATCATGATCGAGGACATCGCCACCGGTCTTGCCGACCCGGGCCGTTTGATCGGCATTCACTTCTTCAATCCGGTGGCCCAGCTCCCACTTGTCGAGATCGTTCGCGGTGCGGGCACACGCGAACTCGAGGTGAAGAAGGGTGCCGCCTTCGTGACGGCGATCGACAAGTTACCGCTTATCGTATGCAGCGTGCCGGGCTTTCTCGTCAACCGCGTACTGGCCCCCTACATGATGAGCGCGCTCGAGCGCGTCGAGCGCGGGGAGGAGAAGGAGCGCATCGACGAGGCGGCGCGCGCCTTCGGCATGCCGATGGGTCCCATCGAGCTTGCCGACTCCGTCGGCCTCGATGTCGTGCTCCATGTCGGCAGGATCCTCAAGTCGGCCGGACCGGGTTCCCGGCTCGAGACGCTGGTCGGCGCCGGTAAGCTCGGCAAGAAGACAGGAGAAGGGTTCTACAAGTGGGTCGACAACCGTCCGCAAAAGGAAAGGAAAGAGTACGACAAGGCCGAGCTGGAAGCGCTCGGGCGCGAGCTGATCCAACCGATGATCGGCGAATGCGAACGCTGCCGCGATGAGCGTGTGGTGGAGAATGCCGATCTCGTCGATGCCGGCGTCATCTTCGGCACCGGCTTTGCGCCGTTCCGCGGCGGCCCGCTCCATTACCGGGCGAGCGAGAGGGCAGCCGCGGCCGAGCCTCGTCGCGCCGCCGCCGAGTAGGTCTCACCTGGGTTAGGGCCGGTCGCCCGACCTCCAACCGAGGGGAATTCCATGAACCAGACCCTTCGCCGTGTTGCCGTGATCGGTGGCGTGCGCATCCCCTTCTGCCGGTCGAACACTCTGTACGCCGATCTTTCCAACCTCGAGATGCTGACCGCCACGCTGAACGGCCTGGTCGGCAAGTACCGTCTCGAAGGTGCCCATATCGACGAGGTCACCGGCGGTGCGGTGGTCACGCATTCGCGCGACTGGAACATCGCGCGCGAGGCCGTGCTCTGCACCAAGCTTGCCCGCTCCACGCCTGGCATCACCATGATGCAGGCCTGCGGCACGAGCCTGCAGGCCGCCGCCGGCATTGCCGCCAAGATCGCCACTGGCCAGATCGACAGCGGCATTGCCATGGGCTCCGACACCACCTCCGACGCGCCGATCGTATTCTCGAAGAAGTTCGCAAGCCGGCTCACGCAACTGCCACAGCAGAAGCGCGCCTGGGACAAGGTCAAGGTGTTCAAGGGCTTCTCGCCCGGCGAGCTCGCCCCCCAGCCGCCCTCTGTGTCCGAGCCTCGTACAGGCCTTTCCATGGGCCAGCATTGCGAACTGATGGCGCAGGCCTGGCGCATCTCGCGGGCCGAGCAGGACCAGCTCGCCTACGACAGCCACAAGCGCGCGGCTGAGGCGTACCGCTCCGGCTACATGGACGACCTCATCGTGCCGTGCGCGGGGGTGTTCCGCGACAACAACATCCGCGAGGACATCGACCTTGCCAAGATGGCGACCTTGAAGACCGTGTTCGACAAGTCCGACCGCGGCACGTTGACGGCCGCCAATTCGACGCCGCTGACCGACGGAGCCGCGGCCGTGCTGCTCGCCTCCGAGTCATGGGCATCACGACGCGGGCTCGCGCCGCAGGCCTACCTCACCTACACCGAGACCGCCGCCAACGACTTCGTCGCTGGCGAGGGCCTGCTGATGGCGCCGACCGTCGCCGTCTCGCGCATGCTCGAGCGGGCCGGATTGTCGCTACAGGATTTCGACTTCTACGAGATCCACGAGGCGTTTGCCGCGCAGGTGCTGGCCACGTTGCGCGCCTGGGAGGACCCCGAGTACTGCCGCACCAAACTCGGGCGCGACAAGCCGCTCGGCTCCATCGATCGCGCCAAGCTCAATGTTAAGGGTTCATCCATCGCCATCGGCCACCCCTTCGCGGCAACGGGCGCGCGCATCCTGGGCAATCTTGCCAAGCTGCTCTCGATCCACGGCGGGCGGGGCCTGATCTCGATCTGCACGGCCGGCGGCATGGGCGTCGCTGCCATCATGGAGAGCGCCCGCACCGGCGAAATGTCCTTGGCCGCTGAGTAACCACAGCGAGAGATCGGCGCCGCCGAGATGCTGATTTTGCGGGCCAGCGGTTGTCGCCGCCGGAGCGAGCGAGTAGCATTGGGTCGCTGAGCTACCCTTGGCAGATGTCGGGTAGATTCAAGTTGAGGTCCTGCGGCCTTTCGCCTGCTCATGAGCCAGGCCGCATGATGCCTACATCACCCGATGTCGAGACCGCCGAACTGTCGAGTTCGGGAGCACGGGCGATGGAGCAGCCGGTCATCATAGCACCCGTCGATCCGGCCGAGAGGCTGCCGGTGGTGCGCACCATCCATCTGATCGATGTGAGGTATGCCCTGCGCAGCGGCCTGGACGATTTCCGGGCGATGCCGACCCATGTGGTTTTCCTCTGCGTGCTCTATCCACTGGTCGGCCTGCTCCTCAGTCGCGCCCTGTTCGTAGCCGACTTGGTGCCGCTGCTTTACCCGCTCGCGGCCGGGTTTGCGCTCATCGGCCCGTTCGCTGCCCTGGGTCTTTATGAGCTGAGCCGGCGGCGAGAGCTGGGTCTTGAGACGACCTGGACGCATGCCTTCGATGTCGTCCACTCGCCGTCGTTCGGTGCAATCTTGGCACTCGGCCTGCTGCTGCTTGTGATCTTCGTCTTTTGGATTGTCTGCGCCCAGGCGATTTACGTCGCCAACTTCGGCGATCGAACGTTCACGTCGCTGGCCGACTTTGCTGAGGCGGTGTTGGCCACGCCGGAAGGTCACAATCTGATCATCGTCGGCAATCTCGTCGGTTTTGGCTTTGCCGTGCTGGCCGCTTCCTTGAGCGTCGTCTCTTTTCCCCTTCTGCTTGATCGCAACGTCGGCTTTGCGGTTGCCGTCTATACGTCGTTGAGGGCGGTGTTCAAGAATCCGGTGGCGATGCCAGTGTGGGGTTTCATCGTTGCTTCCCTGTTGCTGATCGGATCGCTGCCGTTCTTCTTCGGGCTGGCCGTCGTCCTGCCCGTTCTCGGGCATTCAACTTGGCACCTTTACCGCAAACTGATCGAGCCCGATCCGCGCCCGCGCCCGCAGTTCCGGCCTCGGCCACGAGGACGCCGATACGCCGCCGAGTTTCCGGCCTCGCTGTTCTTCCCGGCCTCCCGCGACAACGGGCAATGACGGCTTGGGATCATCGCCCGCGTGAGCGGTGAAGGCACGCGCAGATGCGGCGGGCCCTCGCGCCGCCCCTGTCGCTCAGATCGATCCAACCAGGTTGCGCGCCACCGTTTCGAGGTGCGCGCGCATGGCTTCCTCGGCTTCGTCGAGATCGCGCGCGGCGATGGCCGCGATGATCCGATCGTGCTCGGCGAAGCTGTGGTGGTCGGGTGGCGGCCGCTCTGGCGTCTTGCGCAGGCGCCCCCAGGTCACCGTGCGCCGCACCGCGTTGAGGATGTCGAGCAGTCCGATCAGCAGGAGGTTATGGCTGGCGTTGGCCACCTGGTGGTGGAGCAGCGCATCCCACGCTTCATATTGACGCCACGTCTCGGCCGTGCGGCAGCGCGCATTGGTGTCGCGCATGCGGGCGAGTTCGTCCTCGGTCGCATTGAGCGCGGCGAGCCGGGTGATCTCCGGCTCGAGCGCGATGCGCGCGCGCATGACTTCCTGCGGTCGGGTTTTGCGGGCGAGCGCGGTGATGTCGGCGGCCGCCGCCAAGGGTCGAGTGCCGACGAACGTGCCCTTGCCGACGTGTCGCCACAGCGCGCCCTCGCTTTCGAGCACCGCAAGCCCTTTCCTGAGCTCGGCGCGCGTGACGCCCAGCATTTCCGCGAGATCGCGCTCGGGCGGCAGCCGCCCGTTGGCGGCAATGCCGCTGCTCGCAAGATAGGCGCGCAGCTGCGTGAGCACTCCCGCGGACTCGTCCTTGACATCGAGCTCGGGCAGGGCAACGCGGTCGCTGAGTTTCATGATTTGTCTGCTGCTGCGGGCCGGCGCCGCATCGCATGCGGCAGGCGGCGTGATTGGTCTTGACAACCATTGATAACCAATATTGGTATTGGTTGAAAGTGGCGCCGGTAGGCCCACGGTGCCTCTAATGGAACGCGTTACCTTTCGCGGACCCTTGCGGCCGTGTCGGCCACGCGGGGGGTGCGATGGTCGTTCTCGGGCCCAAGCTCGAGGCAAGCATGGCCGTTTCAGCGGCCATTTCAAGGGAGGCTATGACATGATCCATAATGCCGGGCGGATCCTGGGCGGTTTGACCGCCGCAGTGGTGCTGGCCGCCGCCACCTCTGCCGCCGCGCAGACCAAGGTGCGCTTCGCGCTGGGCGAGACCGGGATTGAGGCGATCCCCTACTACATCGCGCTCGAGCGTGCCAAGGAGAAGGGCGTTGCCTACGAAGCGACCAACTTTTCCAAGGAGGACCTCTCCATTCAGGCTGTGGTCAGCGGCCAGGCCGATCTTGGCATCGCTACACCCTACTCGGTGATCCAGAAGTCCAAGGCGCCGATCCGCGGTCTGATGCAGATCAGCCGGCTCGTCTTCTTCCCCGTCGCCGACAAGTCGCTCTACAAGACGTGGAAGGATTTGAACGGGCAGCCGTTCGTGTTCCATGCCCGCGGCAGCGGCACCGAGGCGATCGGCAATATCATCGCCAAACGGCAGGGTATCGAGTTCGGGCAGAGGAGCTACGTTCCGGGTTCCGACAACCGCGTCGTTGCCATGCTCAACGGGCAGATCAAGGCCACTATTCTCGATCTCGCCAACATGAAGGTGCTGATGGAGAAGGGCGGCGACAAGTTCCATGTGCTTCCCAGCGTGGAGACGCCGGCGAGCGACGAGATCTTGTTCGGCAATGTCGAGTTCATCAAAAAGAACACCAAGACCGTGGACATTATCGTCGAGGAGTTCGCCCGGCTGTGGCGCGAGATGGCCAACGACCCCTCGATCATCGAGAAGGAGCGGGCCAAGCGTGGCATCCTGAAGGACCTGCCGAAGGAGGTTCTCGCCAAGGTCACCGCCTTTTACACGGACGCGGTGAAGAACGGCATCTTTGATCCCAAGGGCGGTGGACCCGCGGCCGTCAAGTCGGACTTCGAGTTCTACACCGAAGCCGGCCAGCTCCAGGGCAAAGCCAGCGACCTCAAGGTTGAGGACTTCTGGGACCTGGGGCCTTGGGAGCGGGCACAGAAGAAGCTCGGCGGCTGAAGCGCGCCGAAATCCTGGCACGGCGTGACGGTAAACGACGACCGTCACGCCGGCGCTTTAAGTGAGGGCGAGGAATTAACGGCGATGGCGCTGAGGGCGGATCGGATCGCGACATCGATGGCTGGCGCGGAGCCGGCGGGTCTCCTCAGTCGCCTAAAGCTTTGGGCCTCTCACCCCTATACGCTTCGTTTCGTGTCGATCTTAGCCGTGCTGGCCGGCTGGGAGGTCGCCGGCCGAATTCCGGTCAGCCCGTCCTTTCCGACGTTCCTCAATACCGCGGCGGCCACCTTCGGCATGGTGCTCGACGGCAGCCTGCCGACCGGGCTTGCCATCACCCTCGTTCCGCTGCTGATCGGCTTTCTCATCTGCGCCCTGCTCGGGGTGGCGATTGGGGTCGCCATGGGCCTGGCACCACGGATCGAGTGGCTCGGCGTGCCGCTTTTCATCGTGCTGCAGGCCGCTCCGCTTGCGGCCCTCGTGCCGCTCATCATCATGGCCTACGGCATCGGCCTTACCACCAAGGTGTTGATCGTGTGCGTGATGGCCATGCCCGTGATCGTCTTGAACTCGTTCAAGGCGGTGCGCAATGCCCCGCTCTCTCTGATCGAGATGGGGCGGGCGTTTCTCGGCAACCGACGCCAGCTCATCTTTCAGGTCATCCTGCCGGCGGCGGCGCCTGTCATCTTCGCCGGTCTGCGACTGGGACTGGCCTCCGGGTTCGTCGGCGCCGTGTTGGCCGAGCTGCTGGTGACGCCGACCGGCGTCGGCGACATCATCACCTACAATCAGTCGATCGCCGAGTATCCGAAGATGTACGGCGCTATCGCCGTGGTCATCGCCGTCTCGGTCGTTTTCATTGAGGCGCTCGAACGCATCGAGCTGCGCTATTTCCGCCCTGAGAAGAGAGGTCAGTGATGGCGACGCCCGCCCCCATTTCCGCGTCTTCTCCATCGACGAGCGGTGCAATCGTCGAGGTGAGGTCGGTCTCCAAGGTTTATCCCGGCGGCGTCGAGGCCTTGAACGGGATCAGTCTCGATTTCCCCGAAGGGCAGCTCACGTCTCTGCTCGGCCCCTCCGGCTGCGGGAAGACGACGCTGCTCAAGATCATCGCTGGCCTCATCCCGGCCACCAGCGGCGAAGTGCGTATCAAGGGAAGAAAGGTGACGGGTCCGGGCCCCGACCGCTCCTTCGTGTTCCAGGACTTTGCGCTCATGCCGTGGGCGACCGTGCTGCGCAATGCCGCCTTCGGCCTTGAACTGCGCGGTGTGCCGCGCTCCGAGCGCGAAGCGATCGCCGAGAGTTACATCGCGCAGGTGGGGCTTAAGGGCTTCGAGCACAAGTTTCCCCACGAGCTGTCGGGCGGCATGCGCCAGCGGGTGGGCCTGGCGCGAGCGCTCGCGGTCAAGGCCGAGGTCATTTTGATGGACGAGCCGTTTTCCGCCGTTGACGAGCAAACGCGACGCAAGTTCCAGGAGGACCTGCTCGAGCTGATCGCGCGCGAGCGCAAAACCTTTCTCTTCGTCACCCACTCGATCGAGGAGGCCGTCTACGTCTCCAACCGCATCGCATTGCTCTCCAAGCGACCGAGCCGCGTGTCGCAGATCATCGAGGTCGATGTACCGCGCAACGCCACCCCCGACGCCATCCGCCGCCACCCGGCCTATCTCGACACGGTGGAAAGCATCTGGGCGGGTTTGAAGCAGTATCTCGATTGAGGCCGACGCAATGCAGATATTCGGTACACGCGTTCCGGCCATGGCCTCGCTCCTGATCTGGGCGGCGCTGTGGGAGCTCGTCGGGCGGATGGAGGTGTCCATCCTGTTTCCGCCGCTCACCACCATCGTGGGGCGGCTTGGCGAGCTGTTTGCCACCGAGTCGTTCTGGAATGCTCTTTCGCTTACCGCACGCAGTTATCTGACCGGCACCGCCATCGCCATCTGTGCCGGCGTGCCGATCGGCGTCGTCATGGGCCGTTCGCAGATTTTCGACCGCCTGTTGCTGCCCTGGGTCAACACCTTCACCAGCGCCCCACTTACCGCCATCGTGCCGGTGATCATGGCACTCTTCGGCTTCGGCGAAACGACCATCGTGCTGACCGTGGTTTTGTTCGCCATCTGGATCATCATCCTCGATGCGCGCGCCGGTGCGAGGTCGGTGTCGACGTCACTCGTCGAGATGGCAGCCGCTTTCGGCGCCACGCGTTGGCAGTCCTTCACCAAGATCTATCTCTGGGCTGCCCTGCCCGAGATCCTGACCGGCATCCGGCTTGGCCTCATTCGGGCCGTGAAGGGCGTTATCATCGGCCAGCTGCTGGTGTCGGTGGTCGGCTTCGGCGAGCTGTTCGAGGTCTACTCCTCGAACTTCCTGATGGAGCACATGTGGGCGCTGCTTCTCGTGCTGTTTGCGCTGGCCTTCGTGATCGACGAAGCAATGAGCTATTTGGAACGGAGGGCCGAATACTTTGCGGCCTCCCGCAATTGAAGAGCCTGACTGGAGAAGAGAGCGTGCAGCAGAAAACCGAAGCATCCTACGTCATACCGCCGCCCGTGGTGCCGACCTTGCCGGTGCGCGGCACCAGCAAGCTGTTCCCGATTCGACGCGTCTACTGCATCGGCCGCAACTATGCCGAGCATGCCATCGAGATGGGTCACGACCCGACTCGCGAGCCGCCGTTCTTCTTCCAGAAGAACCCTGACAACGTGATTCCCGAGGGACGGGACTTTCCTTATCCGACCAAGACCAAGGATGTGCACCACGAGATCGAACTGGTCATCGCGTTGAAGAGCGGCGGCACGTCGATTCCGGTTGAGCGCGCGCTCGATCACGTCTACGGCTATGCTGTCGGCCTCGACATGACGCGACGCGACCTGCAGGGCGAGGCCAAGAAGCTGGCGCGCCCCTGGGAGATCGGCAAGGCGGTGGAGTATTCGGCGCCGTGCAGCGCCATCGTTCCCGCGAGGGAGACCGGTCACCTGACAAAAGGCGCAATTTGGCTGAAAGTGAACGGCAAGCTGCGTCAGCAGGGAGACCTGAACCAGATGATCTGGAAGATTCCGGAAATGATCTCGTATCTTTCGGACTACTTCCAGCTCGCCACGGGCGACCTCATCATGTCGGGCACGCCGGCCGGCGTGGGAGCGGTGGTACGGGGCGATGTGATGGAGGGTCACGTCGATGGGGTAGGCGATCTGCGGGTGAAGGTGGTCTGAACGCCGAGCCCCTCGGATCGCCGGCTCTTGTCAGTGAAGCAGCTAGCTCGGTGGAGGTGAGCACGATGAGAGTATCTCGACACACGATCACCCGGCGTGGCGCTCTCAAGGGCGCTGCGGCGGCGGGCGCGGCGGGCTTCCTGGGGTCGGCGGCACCGTTCGGTGCGCTCGCCCAGCAGAAGTATCCCTCCCGCAAATTCAGTGTCGTGATCCCGACCGGCCAGGGCGGCGGGGCTGAGCGTCTCGTGCGCGCCTTCGACGTCGCCTGGTCGAAGCTTCTGGGACAGCCGTTCGAGTACGAGTTCCACCCCGGCGCGGCGGGGCAGGTTGGCTATACGCTATACGTGCAGAAGCGTCCGCGCGACGGCCACAACCTGCTGTTCGGCAACATGGGTCCTGAGATGATCATGTATGCCCTGCAGAACCCCGACTACAAGTTCCCGCAGGATTACATCTACTTCTGCCGGACCGACATCGACGACTCCTGCGTCTTCGTGCGCGCCGACAGCCCGTTCAAGAAGATCGAGGACGTCGTCGCCGAGGCCAAGAAGCGGCCGCTCAATGTGGCGACCAGCCGCATACCCCATCCGGCCTCGATCGGCATCCTGGCGCTCGGTGATGCCACCAAGTCGAAGTTCAACCTGATCCCCTACGGCGGCGGCAATCCGACCCAGGTGGCGGTGATGAACGGCGAGGTCGACATCGGCGTGCTGCCCATCGTCGGCATCATCCGGCTCGGCGACAAGATGCGCATCCTGGGCCTCTTCAACGACACGAACATGCTGCCGAAGGAGACCAACAACGCGCCGCTCATCAACAACGTGTTTGGCACCAAGATCCCAGACCTTTCCTCGTCGCGGTCATGGGCCATCCACACCGAGTGGGCTGACAAAAACCCGGCCGAATTCAAGCTGCTCGTGGACACTTCCAAGAAGGTGTTCGACGACCCCGAGTTCAAGAGCGCGGCGGAAAAGGCCGGAGTACCGCAGGCCGCCTTGGCCTATGGCGACCGCAAGGTCTGCACGCAGTATGCGCTGGCCATGGTGGAACTTGCCAACCGCTACAAGTCCATTCTCTCCGCCAAGGAGACTAAGAAGGGCTAGAGCCGGAGTTGGCGCGATGGCGGGTGCGCGCCTGCCATCGTCTCTCGGCACGACAAACTGCGCTTGAACCCGCCGCTCGGGCTGCGACCTCTCCCATGGTGAAGAGGCGCGGCCCAGGCGACCTGAGAGACGTTGGCCTGCGGTTTCCCGTCCGAAGCGGGCCGCAGGCGGGAGTGCTGGTAGGGAGGGCAAGGTGGAGGGCAAACGCCGCGACAGCGGGCTGGAGGAGCGGCCCGAGCCGGTCGGCGCGGATTTCATCCTTCCCGTACTGGCCTGCGCTTTGACCGCGTACTACCTCATCACCACGCGCGAACTGGTCTGGGAGGCCCGCGTCACCGCCACCTTCATCGGGGTCATTCTATTCTCGCTTTCGGCCATTCAGTTCACACGGCTGTTTGCGCGGCTCGTTTCCGGCCGCGCCAACCCTTCACTCGGCGAACTGGTCGCCAACACCCTCCATAACCGCCAGCGCCTCGGCCTCGTTTCCCTTGTCGCCCTGTTCATTGGCACCATCGAATGGGTCGGCACCACGCTCGGCCTCGTTCTCCTATTGATAGGGTGCATGCTGATTCTCGGAGTCCGCAGGATAACCACCTTGCTGGCGATATCCGTTACCACAGCGGCCGCCGTCTATGTGCTACTGATCTATCTTCTCGAGAGTCGCCTGCCCAAGGGACCCGTTGAGGCGCTCATCGCCCACGTACTGGGTCTTGGAGGGTGAGCATGCAGACACCCGATCCGGCCCTCTTGGATCTGTTCCTGAAGTCGCTGTCGCTGTGGTGGGTCATTCTGCCCGGCATGTTCATTGGCCTGGTGGTCGGCATCCTCCCCGGTTTCAGCGCCCAGAACACCCTAATCATCCTGTTGCCGCTGACGCTGCACATGGGGATAGAGGCCGGCATGGCGTTCATGATCGCGCTTTACTGCACGACGCAACTCGGCGGCGGCATTCCGGCCATTCTGTTCAACATGCCGGGCGAGGGTGGTGCGGTCGCGACCACGCTCGACGGCTACCCCATGACCAAGAAGGGGCAGGCGCAACAGGCCCTCGTGCTGTGCTTTGCCGCTTCCGCTTTCGGCGGTCTGATCACTACGCTCGCCACCATTGCCATGCTGCCGCTGCTCGGCCAGCTCGGCCTCTATTTCCGCAGCGTCGAGATGGTGGCCGTGATGGTGTTCGGCCTGACCCTGATCGCCGCCATCGCCGCCCACGACCTGCTCAAGGGCTTGATTGCCGGGTTTACCGGGCTGATGATCGGGGCCATCGGTGCCGACCCCGTATTCGGCACCGATCGCGCCACTTTCGGCTTCATCGAGCTTTACGACGGCGTGCCGCTCATCCCGGCGCTGATCGGTCTCTTCGCCATCTCCGAAGCCTTCGTGATGATAGAGACCGAGACCGTGGTACGCACCGAGGATCTGGAGCGGGCCAAAGAGGCGCGCTGGAGGGACACCCTCGAAGGCCTGGTCATCAACGCGCGCTATTGGTGGCAGACGATTTGGACCTCGATGATCGGGCTCATCATTGGCATCCTGCCCGGCGCTGGCGCTACGGTGGCTGCCTTCCTCGCCTACCACTACTCCAAGCTGTTCTCCAAGACGCCCGAACTCTACGGCACCGGCCATCCGCCGGGCGTGATCGCGCCCGAGTCTGCCAACAACGGCGTAACCTCGGGCACCTTGGTGCCGGTGCTGGCGCTTGGCATTCCCGGCGGCACCACCGGCGCCATCATGATGATCGTGCTTTCCTACCACGGCATACTGCTCGGCCCGCGGCTCTTTACCGAGCGTCCCGACCTCGCCTATGGCGTGTTCATGCAGATGACCGTCTCTTACCTGCTGATGACCATCATGATCCTGCCGCTCGCCCGCTACATGAGCCGCGTGGTGTGGATCCCGACTCGCTACCTGGTGCCGCTCATTCTCTCGCTGATCACCGTCGCCGCCTTCTCCGAGCGGGAGTATCTCTTCGACATGGGCCTCGCCCTATTCTTCGGCGTGATCGGTTACATCGCCCGCCGCACCCGCTACGAGGTAGCCGCCATGCTGATCGGCGTGGTCATGGGTCCGCTGTTCGAGCAGTATTTCCTGCGCTCCATGCGCGTCGGCCAAGGCGATTTCACCATCCTGTTTTCCTCCAACCTCGGCAATGTCATCTGGGTGATGGCGGGGCTGGCGCTGCTGCTGCCCTGGTTGCGCAGCCGCCGCAAGGAGGGGGTACTGGCGCAGACCGCGGCCGCAGGCCATGAGTCCTAGGGATGCGCGGCATCGGCTAACGGAGCACGGCAACATGGGTGAACCACTGGCCAAGAACATGAAGCGGGTCGGCCATCTCGACGTGGCGGGCGGCGGGCAGGTGTACGTCGAAGGCGGCTATGCCTTTCTCGGGCACATGAAGCCGCCCTTCGGCACCTCCATCATCGACGTGCGCGACCCGAGGAACCCCAAGGTGGTGGCCTCCATCGAGCTTACCGACCAGCGCTCCCACACGCACAAGGTACGCGTGGTCGGCGACCTGATGATCACCAACGTCGAGCAGAACGAGCGCCATGCCGTGCGCGCGGCCCAGAACCTGAAAGGTGCGCAAGCCAAGCTCGCGGCATCCCTCGGCCGGGCGCCGACCGACGAGGAGCTGTGCAAGGAGCTCAAGGTCAAGCCGCACCAACTCGCGCTCGTGCGCGACTTCGCCGCCAAGCCTTACGAGGAAGGCGGCTTCAAGGTGTGGGACGTGTCGAACAAGGCGAAGCCCCAATTGCTCGCCTACGTGCGCACCCACGGCTTCGGCGTGCACCGCTTCGACATGGACGCCGACTATGCCTACATCTCGACCGAGATGGAGGGCTTCATCGGCAATATCCTCGTCATCTACGACCTCAAGAACCCGAGGAAGCCTGAGGAGGTGTCCCGCTGGTGGATGCCGGGCCAGCACATCGCCGGGGGCGAGAAGCCGACCTGGAAGGGCTACGGCAACCGCCTGCACCACACCATGCGATGCGGCGACGAGCTGTGGGCTGCGGTCTGGAACGCGGGCATCCGCGTCATCGACGTCTCCGACATCGCCAAGCCCCGCACCATCGGCGCATACAACTATCATCCGCCGTTTCCCGAACCGACGCACACCGTTCTCAAGGTGCCGTTCCCGGTGGCGGGGCGCGAGATCGCGGTCGCCTGCGACGAGGAACACGATCACATCCCGGGCCAGCTCCACGCCGGTCTTTGGGTGTTCGACGTGGCCCAGCGCGACGACATCCGGCCGCTCGGCATGTTCCACCTTTCCGAACTGGCCTCGCCCTACACCAGGTCCGGCCACCGTTTCGGCATGCACCAGTTCCAGGAACACCTGGAGGACACGCGACTTTATTGCTGCTGGTTCGGCGGGGGCTTGCGCGTCATCGACATTAAGGACCCGACGCTGCCCGAGGAGGTCGGCTACTTCATTCCCGAGCCCGTTGGCGGCGAGCCGGCCCCGCAGACCAACGATGTCGACACCGATGGCCGCGGTCTGGTCTATATCATCGACCGCAATCGCGGCTTTGACATCCTGGAGCCGACCGCGAGCTCGTGACCGGCGTTCCGCGCATCAGCGCTTGGCCCGCGCCAGCATGCGCTCGGCCCGGATAAGATGCGGCCGATCGATCATCCGCCCGTCGAGCGCAACCACGCCCGCCTCCGGGTTGTCGCGGAACAGGCGCACGATCTCTTCAGCATAAGCGATCGCCTCCGCCGTAGGCGTAAAGGCGGCATTGATCACCGGCACCTGGTCGGGATGCACGGCGAGCTTGGCGGTGAAGCCGTCGCGCGCGGCAAACTCCGCCTCCCGCCGCAGCCCTTCGCTGTTGCGGAACTCTACGTAGACCGTGTCGATCGCCGCTGCTCCCGCCGCCGCCGCGGTGAACAGCGTCAGGTCGCGCGCCAGTCGATAGGGCGACGTGCGCTCGCCGCTCGCCTCGCGCGTGTCCACCGCGCCGAGCGCCACTGATAGGTCTTCCGCGCCCCAAGTCAGGCCTTCGAGCCTCGAACTCGCGCCGACATAGGTGTGAAGCAGCAGCAACGAGGCAGGCACCTCCGTGGCGAGCGCGATGATGCGCACGCTGCCGGCAGCGAGGCCCACCCGCTCCTCGGCATGGCCGAGCGCTACCGAAAGCTGGTGCACGTCCTCTCCCGAGCGCGATTTGGGCAGCAGGATGCCGTCAGGTGCGGCCTGCATCACCGCGGCGATATCCTCCTGCCAGTCGCGGGTGGCGAGATTGTTGATGCGCACGTAGAGGCGCGGTCGGCCTTGTGCGATCTGCGCCTTCGCCGAGGCGATGAACTCTCTCGTCATCTGCCGTGCCAGGGCCTTGCGGTCGGACGCAACCGAATCCTCGAGATCGAGGATCAGGGCGTCGGCCTCCGTCGAGAGGGCCCGGGCAAGCTTCCTCTCACTGTCGCCCGGCACGAACAGGAGCGAACGCATTGCCTCTAGTCCTTCTGCGGGGTCTTGAGCACGAAGATCTGTCGGCGGCACTCGGCGACCAGTTCGTTGCGCTGGTTGTAGGCGCGGTGGTGCAGCTCGAGGATTCCGGCGTCGGGTCGCGATCGGCTTTCGCGTTTGGAGACGACTTCGGATGTGACGCTGATGGTGTCGCCGCAAAACACCGGCTTACCGAACTTGACGTCGGTCATACCGAGGTTGGCGATGATGGTGCCGATCGTCGTGTCGTTGACCGAAATGCCGATCATCAGCCCGAGCGTGAACAGGCTGTTCATGAGCGGCTGGCCCCATTCGCTCCGCGCCGAGAACTCGCGGTCGATGTGCAGCGGCTGTGGATTGTGGGTCAGGCACGAGAACAGCGTATTGTCCATTTCGGTAACGGTGCGCCGGATGGTGTGCTCGAACACGTGACCGACGTCGAACTCCTCGAAGTAAAGCCCGCGCATGGTTCGTTGCCTCTCTGTTTGGCCGGCGCGGCGGCGCCGGGACAGGGCTCTAGTAGCGGAACTGCTCCGACAGGATCCGCTCGTCGAGACTGTGGCCCGGATCGAACATCATGAGAAGCTCAATGCTGCGGGCCTCCTCCACGCTCACTCTTGAAACGGAGCGGACCTCGAAGTGGTCGGCGACCGCGCTCACCGGGCGCTTGTCGGCCTCGAGCACGTCGATGTCGATATGGGCGGCCCCGGGCAGCAGCGCGCCGCGCCAACGCCGCGGCCGGAACGGGCTGATCGGGGTGAGAGCTAACAGCGGGGCATTGATCGGTAGGATCGGTCCGTAGGCGGACAGGTTGTACGCGGTGGAACCGGCCGGCGTTGCCACCAGCACGCCGTCGCAGATGAGCTCTTCAAGCCGTACCTTGCCGTCGACGGAGATGCGAAGCTTAGCGGCCTGGTACGTCTCGCGGAACAGCGACACCTCGTTAATGGCAAGCTCCTGGTGCGTGCGGCCGCCCACGTCGAGGGCCACCATGGATAGTGGATGAATGCGGCTGATCTCAGCCCGCTCCAGGCGGCCGATTAGGTCATCCTCCCCGTACTCGTTCATCAGGAAGCCGACCGAGCCGCGGTTCATCCCGTAGATCGGCACCTTGTCGTTCATGTACCGGTGCAGGGTCTGCAGCATGAGGCCATCGCCGCCGAGCGCGACAATGGCGTCGGCGTGCTTGGGATCGGTGTTGCCGTAGCGCTCCGTGAGCTTGGCGAGCGCCTGCCGGGCCTCCGGGGCTTCGGTGGCAACGAACGCGATCCTCTCGAATTTTCGGGCCTCATCTGGCATGGTGCAACATCCCCGGCCGGGCGCTGGTCCGGGGAGCCCGGTTGATCCGAAGCTGGCTCAGATGCAGCAAAACGACAAGCCCGTTTTCATCTACTCGACGTTCCCGACCATAAAAGCGGCTGAAAAGGCCGGCGGGCGGCTCGTCGACGAGGGCCTTGCGGCCTGCGTTAACATTCTGCCCGGCATGACCTCGATTTATGTCTGGCAGGGCAAGCGCCATCGCGACAGCGAGGTGGTGATGATCGTCAAGACCACGGAGAGCCTTGCCGACCGGGTCATCGAGCAAGCGCGCCGGATGCACCCCTACGACAATCCGGCTCTCGTCGTGCTGCCGCTTGCGGGCGGGTCCGCTCCCTTCCTCGACTGGATCCGCCAGCAGACGCGAGAGCGGCAGACGCCATGAACCTTCGCCCAAGGTTCGCCTTGCGGGGCTTGCGCCGATGGCCTAGTCGGATGCGAGCAGCTGGCGCTAAGGGGAACACACTTGAACATATGCATGGTCGGGGCAGGGTACGTCGGACTGGTGTCGGCGGCCTGTTTTGCCGAGTTCGGCTGGTCGGTCACCTGCATTGACAAGGACCGCAAGCGCATCGAGAGCCTCAAGCGCGGCGAGGTGCCTATCTACGAGCCGGGCCTCGACGATCTTCTGCAGCGCAACCTGGCGGCCGGGCGCCTTGGATTCTCCCACGAGATGGGACCGGCCGTGGCCGGAGCCGACCTCGTGTTCCTCGCCGTCGGCACGCCGATGCGCCGTGGCGATGGTCATGCCGATCTGTCTTACGTGCATGCCGCCGTCGAGGAGATCGCGCCCAATCTCAGCGGTTACACCGTCGTCGCCACCAAGTCGACGGTGCCGGTCGGCACCAGCCGCAACATCGAGGCGATCCTGCGACGAATGCGGCCCGACGCCGACCTTTCGGTCTGCTCCAACCCGGAGTTTTTGCGCGAGGGCTCAGCCATCCAGGACTTCATCCACCCGGACCGCGTGCTCGTAGGCTGCGACGATGATGCCCGCGCGCGCGCCGTCATGGAGCGGCTCTACAAGCCGCTCGCCCTTCGCAACGCGCCCGTGATGTTCGTTTCCCGCGAGTCGGCTGAGCTCGCCAAGTATGCCGCCAACGCTTTCCTCGCGCTCAAGATCAGCTACATCAACGAAATTGCCGACCTGTGCGAGGAGGTCGGCGCCAACGTGCAGGAGGTGGCGAGCGCCATCGGCAAGGACGGCCGCATCGGCGAGAAGTTTCTACACCCGGGGCCGGGCTACGGCGGCTCGTGCTTCCCGAAGGACGTGGCGGCCTTGATCCGCACCGCGCGCGAGGCCCGCGCTCCGCTTTCGCTCGTTGAGCAGGTGCAGCGCGTCAACGACGAGCGCAAGATCGCCATGGCCGGCCGCATCGTGCGCGCCGCTGGTGGTTCCGTCGAGAACAGGACGGTGGCGGTCCTCGGCGTCACCTTCAAGCCCAACACGGACGATTTACGCGAGGCGCCGAGCCTCATCATCGTGCCGATGCTGCAGGAGCGCGGCGCCACCGTTCGCGCCTACGATCCACAGGGGCGCAAGCACGGGGAGGCGCTGCTGCCGGGCGTGGTGTGGTGCGACAGCGCGCTCGCTGCGGCGCAGTCCGCCGATGTGGTCGCGGTGCTGACCGAGTGGAACGAGTTCAGGGCGCTCGATCTTGCCGCCTTGAAGTCCGTGATGCGCGGCGATGTGCTCGTCGATCTGCGCAACGTCTACCAGATCGCCGATGCCGAGGCGGCCGGACTGCGTTACGAGGCGATCGGCCGAACCAAGCGGCTCGGCTGACCGCTCGCCTTTGGCGGCGGGAACCGCGGTCTCGTGGCTAGGCTAGCGTCCGTAGAGGTCGCCGAACACCTTGCGCTTCCACGAATTGTCCCGGCGCGGTGCCTCGCCGTAGCGGAACCAGGAGGTGGGCGGACGGGGCCGCTGCATGGCCGGCCCAAGGTCGGCATCAGGCCGCGGACCGCCGACCGACATCTGGCCGGGCAAGGGCGCGGGCGTTGCTGTCTCCGGCTCGTGCGCACTGGCGCGTTCATCGACGTGGCCGCTCGCGGCCTGCCGAACGTAGGCACGCGGCTGGCACTGTCCCGTGTCGGCGACCAGCACCTGCTCGGGCGGGCAGGGCCGACGGCAAGCCTGGTCGGGCTGTGTGCGGGCAAGCGCCAGCAGGATGTAATCCGGCTCGTTGACGGGAAGCTTGGCATTCACCCTGGCCATCAGTGCGCTCATCGCCCGCTTGGTGCCTAAGCCCCAGGAGCCGTCGACCTCGCCCCAGTAGCAGCCGAGGCGGCGCAGCTCGCGCTGCAGATCCCGCACCAGCGCGTAGTAGGCCTCATCGCTGGCGGGCTGCGGTGAGCCGAGACGCGGCTCGACGGCAGCGAGGGCTGCGTTGGTGATGGAAAGCTGGCCGGCCACCCCCGTGTGCGCCGCGGCGCTCGAGGCGGTGCGAGTGGTGGGGGCCGCGACTGTTTGCTGTTGCGGACCGGGCGCGGAGATGGCCAGCGAAGGAGCAACGGGAGCGCCCCGCCCAACCGGCATCCGGCTCTCGCTCGAGGTGGCGGTTTCGGGTGCGTCGGGCACCGCCAGCCGCGCTACCCCGTTCCGGATTTCGACGACTTCGGCGAGCTGTCTGTTGCCGTCCCCGGTTGGAAGCCACAGCCACGCCAGGGCCAGGCCGCTCATCAACAGGATGAGCCCAAACAGCTTGCGCATGACCTACTCCGAACCGGGCCGCTCGAACGCACCTTGCGACCCACTCAAACTAACGCCGGGCATGCTCCGAAGTTCGCACCCACCACCCCGCGCTGGGGCACTCGAGCACGATCAGATGTAAACTGAGTTGACGGGGGTGCCAACCCCGCGCCGTCACTTTGATGAACTGTGAATATTCGCATGAGAGATTGTGGAAAATTGGGCGCCCTGCATTCCCCAGGGTTTCGACCGCCGCCGCCCCGACGCTCATCTCGCCGCGCCTAGCGCTCTGAATCGGTTACCTTTTGGAAACGAATCTGTTAGCGTCCGCCGCAGAGGGGGCGTTTTAGTCGATTCGCGTTCCGCAGCGGTCGGAGGCGTTTTCCACCGAGGGCTGAGGGAGCCGCTCGTGTCGGGGAAACTCCGCTGACCGGTAATCGGGGGTCTTCGGTCTCGTACGGTGTGCCCTTTGCCCGCTGGCGTTTGCCGCTTCCGGGCCTGTGGTCGCACGTGCGGGGTCATGGATCAGAGGGCGCTTCGTTGTGGTGCCCCGGCCCGTCTCCCCTCGCAAGTGAGGCTCTGAAGGTAGCGCGTCGCACGAAAGGAGCCTCTCCCAATCAAGGAGAGGGCAAAATGCTAAGGCATGCTCTGGGGGTATGCGGCGTTATCGCGGCGGCCGTACTGTTGGCCGTATCTTGCGCCATGAACTGGCGCTTCGGTTTCAGTCTCGGACGGACCGAGATTGATGGGCAGATTTACGGCGCGGCGAGCGTTGCCGCCGACTGCCTCAAGGCGCTGGTTCCGTTCTTCTTCTTTGCCGCAATACGCAACCGGATGTGGTCGCAGGCGATCGCATCCATTTTGGTCTGGGGCGTGGTCAGCGCCTATTCGCTGACCTCGGCG
>DATLZB010000010.1:0-3412 GCA_035574175.1 Hyphomicrobiaceae bacterium | reverse complement strand
CGATCCGGCGGGTTCCGTGGCGGAGGTCGAAGCCGAGGCGCGCCGTGCTGAGGCCGAGCGACTCAAGCAGGAGTCTGAACGAGTTGCCGCCGAGGCGCGCCGGCGGGTGGTCGAGGAGGAGGCGCGACGGCTCGCCGAGGCCGAGCGGGTGAAAGCCGAAGCGGAGGCCAGGCGCAAAGCGGCAGAGGAAGCGCGCCGGGAGGAGATGGAAGCCGCGGAAGAGGCCAGGCGCAAAGCTGCCGAAGCGCAACGGCTGGCCGCCGCCCGGGCGGCCGAGGCCGAAGCCAAGGCAAGGCGCAGGGCTGCCGAAGACGAACGCCGTCAACAGGAAGCCGCCGCCGAGGCCGAAGCTGGTGTGGATGCTGGCCGCCCACTCGTTCGGTCGGGCCCCGGAACGGCTGCGGCCGAGCCTGCGCCCGCAAGCACGCCCGCCGCTGCCCTGCCGGAGCAGGCCAAGCCTTCGCCGCCCGGTCCTGCCCGGCCGAGAACCGGTGCGGCCGCGAACCGGGACAGGGAAGCTAGCGGCCGCAAGTCGACAAGGCGCGGTCGCACCCTCGAAAGAGGCCCCCGCACCGGCGATGCTCGGTGCAACTTCCTCAACTATGGTTATCCGATGGGGCTGCTCGATCCAGGGCGGTGGCTCCTGGTCACAGCGCCCCGTCGCCGCTGATGCCGTCCGCTACGGTCCACGGGCTCAATCGAAGTTTCTGGTGATGTCGAATGTGCGCACGTCGGCCAACGCATCGGGCGGGCTAAGCCACTGCTCCTCGTGGCGCAGCGTCCGGCGCGTGTCGTTGACGCCGGCTTGCCAGTGGTTCTCCATGGAGAGGCGGGAGAACTCGCAGTCCTTGGACTGCGTCTCGTAATACTTCTCGCGGTAGATGAGATGCACGATGCTCGTCGATGCGCAGTGTCCCCACAACTTGCCGAGTAGGCCCACGTCGGCATCCTCTTTGAGCTCCGCGGGCAGCTTTGCGATCAGCCGCTCGAGCGCCTGCCGCAAGCGCCGTTCGCGGCGCGCCACGTCGGTGTTGAGCCGCGTGCGCGAGGAATAAAGGATATCCTTTTGCCGCGGCTGCAGTGGGGCGGTAGCGACTTCCTTCGGGCGGGACCAGCACGCACCCTCATGCCGGCGCCCGCCGCCTCAGGCGACCGAGCGCGATCTTTTGATTGGGCGCGATTCTTTCTGGGGTGAGGCTTCATGACTTTGAACCGAAACCGCCTCCTCATGGGAGCACACTACCCTCGAGCCGGTCACCTCAGCTATTGCTGAGCCGATCCACTGTGAACGCGCAGATCGCGGCCCCGGCAGGGGAGCGCTTCTGCGCACGGGCGAGAGAATTCTCCGAAACCTTCCGACACGGCCGAAGGCCTGCAATCGACAAGGCGCAATGCTTGGCGTAAGAGCCGTTGACATGCAACGATTGCTCGAGCAGCCGGCTTCGCACCGCTTGGCCGCCGCGCTCCGCCGGTTCAAGCCTGACCCAGCCCGTTTCCGCGCGCTCGAGGGTCTCATTCCCTACGTCTGGCCTTCCGAGCGGCCCGATCTGCAGCGTACCGTGCTGTTGTCGTTCGCCTTGATGCTGGCGGCCAAGCTCGTCACCGTGCTGATGCCGTTCACATTCAAATGGGCGACGGACGCGCTGGTGGCTGCGAGCGGCGGCCAGCCCTCATCGGCCACAGCAATGCCCTGGCTCGTGGGCGCGCCCATCCTTGCCACCGTCGTTTATGCGTTGACCCGGATCGCCATGACGGTGCTGATGCAGGTGCGCGAAGGACTGTTCGCCCGCGTTGCCATGCACGCGGTTCGTAAACTCGCCCTCAACACCTTCGAGCACATGCACCGCCTTTCGCTTCGCTTCCACCTGGAGCGCAAGACAGGGGGCTTAACCCGCGTGCTCGAACGCGGCCGGGACGGGATCGAAAACATCACCCGCGTAACGCTGATGACGTTTCTGCCCACTATCCTTGAGTTTGCCTTCGTGCTGATCGTCTGCGCGCTGTACTTCGACTGGCGCTTCGCCGTCACCATCACGGCGATGATCGTGCTCTACCTCGGCTTCACCGTGCGCGCCACCGACTGGCGCATGTCGATCCGCCGCAGCATGAACGAGAGCGACACGGAGGCCAACACCAAGGCGGTCGACAGCCTGCTCAATTACGAGACGGTGAAGTACTTCGGCGCCGAGGAGCGGGAGGCAAAGCGCTACGACACGTCGATGGCGGCTTATGAGCGCGAGAGCATCAAGACCTACATCTCGCTCGCCGTGCTCAACACCGGTCAGGCGGTGATTTTCACGATTGCGCTGGGGCTGTGCATGGTGATGGCGGCGCTCGACGTCATGGCCGGGCACAACACCGTCGGGGACTTCGTGATGGTGAACCTGCTGATGCTGCAGCTCTTCATCCCGCTCAATTTCATGGGAACGGTGTACCGCGAGATCAAGCAGTCGCTGATCGACATCGAGCGAATGATGGATGTGCTCGCACAGAACCCGGAAGTGGCCGACCGTCCCGGCGCCAAGGACCTCGTCGTCGCGGGCGGCACCATCCGCTTCGAGAACGTGTCGTTCCACTATGATCCGGAGCGGCCCATCCTCAACGGCCTATCCTTTGAGGTCCCGGCCGGCAAGATGGTGGCCATCGTCGGCCCGTCGGGAGCGGGCAAGTCGACCATCTCGCGCATTCTCCTGCGCTTTTATGACATCGCGGGCGGCCGCGTGACCATCGACGGTCAGGACATCCGCGACGTGACGCAGAAATCGCTGCGTGCGGCGTTCGGCGTGGTGCCACAGGATACCGTGCTGTTCAACGACACCATTCTCTATAACATCCGCTATGGCCGGCCGGATGCCACCGACGAGGAGGTTATGGAAGCGGCCAGGCTGGCACAGATCGACGGCTTCATCCGCGAGCTTCCCGACGGCTACAACACCATGGTGGGCGAGCGTGGTCTGAAGCTGTCGGGCGGAGAGAAACAGCGTGTTGCTATTGCGCGAACGATCCTGAAAGCACCACCGATCCTCATCCTCGACGAGGCGACGAGCGCGCTCGACAGCCACACCGAGAAGGAGATCCAGGACGCGCTCGACCGCATCTCCGCCAATCGAACGACCCTGGTGATCGCCCACCGGCTGTCGACCATCGTGCACGCCGACAACGTTCTGGTGCTGGATCAGGGGCGGCTCGTCGAGCAGGGCACCCATTCAGAGTTGCTGGCCAAAGGCGGCCTCTATGCGAGCCTGTGGAATCGGCAGCGTCAGGCAGAGAAGGCGCGCGAAGAACTCGCCCGCACGCTCGAGGAAGCCGAGCGGGTGGGTGCGCTGCGCCCGGAGGACGCGAGGATGCCGGCGGAGTGAGGCCGGGCCCGCAGGGCCCGGCCTCCACTTGCCGGTCGGAACGGCTCAAACCG
>DATLZB010000009.1:0-21908 GCA_035574175.1 Hyphomicrobiaceae bacterium | reverse complement strand
GCCGCAACAACACGCTCACGCAGATCGTTGGATAGAGGTCGGGTCATCGGATGCTGGCCTCCGTCCCAGCCAGCATCTTGAATCACAAATCGCGCCGATCCGGAATCCCTCACGATTCAGTCAAGCGATGAACCGCTCTAGGTACGTTTTGTCACCCATGTCTCCGGGCCGGACACAAGTGAGCGGTGGCGATCCCGGCTGGATTCGAACCAGCGACCCCCTGCTTAGAAGGCAGGTGCTCTGTCCAGCTGAGCTACGGGACCGGCGGGCTTATGCCCCACCTATAGCATGACGGCGCGGCGAGCGGTCAGCGACCTGTCATGAAGCAGGCGCGAGCGCTCCCTTAAGGAAAGCCGCTCTGTCGCCAGGCGGGCGTCAATGGGTCCACGAGCCTATGCGGCCATACCTGAAATTATCGGCATAGGCCTTACGAATGGGTCTGCGCGGTTCGGGTTCCACCAGCGTGTAGGCGATACCGTTGCGTTCGGCATAGGCGATCGCCTCCTCTCGAGTCTGGAACGTGAGCCGCACCTGGGATCGCGTATCGGAGGAGCTGGTCCAGCCCATCAGCGGGTCGATGCCGCTCGGCGCCTCGGGCTCGAACTCGAGCACCCATTCCCGGGTCTGCGCCAAGCCCGACTGCATGGCGGTCTTGGCCGGCTTGTAGATGCGCGCTGCCATCACTGCTTCATCCAAACCACGATCACAATGCAACCGCCCCACCGCTTTTGGAAGGGCAACCGGCTGCCGCAGGATCGCCAATGAATCGCGCAACACCTAGCAAGCCGAGGCCGGCTTGTAAAACCGGCTTCAAGGCGCAACGGCCGGGGTGTGGCCTGCGCTTTTGAGAGCATCACCGACCGGCATCACAAAATGCCCGATCGGCCATCGCTGAGGACCTGTTATGTCGTGGGAGGATAGGATGGTCCGCCAATCTGTACGGGCTCTATTGCGCTTGGGCACCTGTTTGCCGGGCGCTGGCGTCGCACTGCTTGCCTTGGCAACGACCCTCGCCTTCGCCCAGCAGGGCAAAGCGCCGGCCCCGGTGCCGGGGCTCAGTCCGCTCGACAAGTCCGAGGAGGCCAAGGCCAGGGTGAAGCAGGATGCAAACCTCAAGCCGCACGCCACGCCGCCGACGGTCACCCCGCTCGAGCGAGTTCCCGTCGACAAGATCAGGCTCCCCGCCGGCTTCAAGGCCGAGGTGTGGGCGCACGGGCTTCCCGGTGGACGCACCATGGAGCGGGGAGCGAAGGGCACCATCTTCGTGGGCACGCGCGGCATCGGGCGCGTCTATGCCATCACCGACAAAGGGGACAAGCGCGAAGTCCGCACCCTGCTACAGGGCCTGACGCAGCCCAACGGCCTCGCCTTCAGGGATGGCGCGCTTTACGTCTTCGCCATCAACCGGGTGCTGCGCTACGACAACATCGAGGATAAGCTCGACAACCCGGGCGAGCCCGTCGAGCTCACCGACAAGTTCAACCTGCCGCCGGAGCTTCACCACAACTGGAAATACGTCGCGTTCGGACCCGACGGGAAGCTCTACGTGCAGGTCGGCGCGCCGTGCAATATCTGCGAGATCAACCCCGGCGTCCACGGCCAGATCCGCCGCTACAACGCCGATGGGTCGGGCATGGAGATCGTCGCGCGTGGCGTGCGCAACACCGTCGGGTTCGACTGGCACCCCGTCACCAGGGAGCTGTGGTTCACCGACAACGGCCGCGACTGGGGCGGCGATGAGGGGCCGGAGGACGAACTCAACCGTCTGCCGCAGGGGCAGGAAGGCGCCAATTTCGGCTTCCCCTATTGCCACGCCAACGGCATACCCGATCCCGACATCCGGGTGCCCGCGCCGTGCGCCGGCGTGGTCATGCCGGCGGCGCTCACGGGGCCACACTCGGCTGGGCTCGGCATCAAGTTCTACACCGGCAGCATGTTCCCGCCTGCCTACAAGAACGTTGCCTTCATCGCCCGTCGCGGCTCATGGAACCGCAGCGAGAAGTTCGGCTACGACGTGATCGTCGCGAAAACCCTGCCTGGAGGAGAGGCCATCATCGAACCGTTCATGACTGGGCTGCTCGACGAGAAGGCCAACGCCTTCCATGGCCGTCCCACCTACGTGCTCGAGATGCCCGACGGGGCGCTGCTCGTCTCTGACGAACAGAACGGCGCCATCTATCGCATCTCCTACAGCGCTCCGGGGTCGGGCAAGTAGTCGGTGTGGGGTCTTTGCACTCGCAGCCGATGGTGGCCGCCAGCGATCGCGCTGGCGGCCGTTCTCCTGTCGCATGGGCCCTCCTATGCCGACATGACGCTGGCTGAGCGCATCGCCCAGTGCGGGACTTGCCACGGCGAGGATGGGAACTCCCGCATGGCAAATACGCCGTCGCTTGCTGGCCAGCCAACGTTCTTCGTGGCGAACCAGCTCATCCTGATGCGGGAAGGCGTGCGCAGGGTCGCGGTCATGATGCCCTTCGTCAAAGATCTGACCGACAGCGACATCGAGGCGCTTGCCGAACACTTCGCCAAGCTCACGCCCGAGCTGACCGGCGAGCAGCCAGACCCGCAGCTTGCCGCGCGCGGCGCCGAACTGGCCAGTCGGCTCCGCTGTGCGTCCTGCCACGGACCAAGCCTCAGCGGCCAGGAGCAGATGCCCCGCATCGCCGGCCAGCGCATCGACTACATGATCGAGGCACTCAAGGCATACCGCGACAATACGCGCAGCGGAGCGGATACGCTGATGAGCGCGGCGGTATATGGTCTCTCCGACGCTGAACTCAGGGCGCTCGCTCATTATGCCGCGTCGCGGTGAGCCGCCGCTGCGGCCTCCAGGCTAGCCTGCAGCCCGGCCGCCGAAAGCCCCTGCGCGATAACCACCACACGCGTGCGCCGATCGGCATCAGGCCAGCGCGCCAGCGTGGCCGGCGGGTGCAACAGATGGTGCACGGCCTGCACCACTACCGGCCCGGCACAACCGGAAACGTTGACGAGGCCCTTGAGGCGCAGGATGTCGGAGCCCCTGAGCGAGAGCACGGATTGGAGCCAGCGGCTCAGCGCCTCCCAGGCGATGGGCCCATCGAGCGTAAGAGCGGCGGCGCAAACTGCGCTCGTGTGTTGACCGTGGCCCTCATTGCGATGACCGTCACCCTCGTGCGGGCGCCCATCACCGCCCCCGATCCAGCTATGAAGGGCGGCGACGTCATCGTGGCGATGATGATGGCCGTACCGGAACAGCTCATCGGCAGCAATGCAGCCGAAGCTCACCTCGCGCACCACGGCCCCTGGATTAAGCGCCGCCAGGCGCCGGCGCAGCGCCGCTGTTGCCGCTTTGTCGGCAATATCGGTCTTGGTCATCAGGATAGCGTCGGCGAGAGCGGCCTGCCGGGCTGGCTCGGCGAAACGATCGAGCTGCACGCTGCCATTGACGGCATCCACAGTGGCGATGACGGCGTGCAGGCGCACGAGCGGCTTCAACGCCGCCTCGCTCGCAAGGGTGTGGATGATCGGGCCGGGATCGGCCAGGCCCGTGGTTTCGATCAGCACCCGCGAGAAGGCCGGGACCAGGCCGCGCCGCGCCTTCTCGTTCAGATCGAGAACGGTATCGACGAGATCGCCGCGGACGGTGCAGCACACACAGCCGTTCTCCAGTACGACCGTGTTCTCGATGGCGCTCTCGACCAGCAGGTGATCGATGGCGATCTCGCCGAACTCGTTGATGATGACGGCGGTGTCGGCCATGGCGGGCTCGGTGAGCAGACGATTGAGCAACGTGGTCTTGCCGCTGCCCAGATAGCCGGTGATGACCGAGACCGGTCTTGGTTCCATGGCCGCCGCCTCGCTGCTCAGATTTCCAGCTCCAGGATGTAGAGCCCGCCCGAGTGGCGGTCGACAGCGTAGACGAGCCCCTTCTCGTCCACGAATACGTCGTTGATCTGCACCGTTCCGGCCCGCGAGTTCCTGGGCGCCTCCGGCACGTAGGCTGCCACCTCCTTGGGCTGGAGCGGGTTGCTCAGGTCGAAAGCGCGCACTCCGCCGTTGAAAAAGGTTGCGAAGATGAGGGTATCGGAGCGGAAGGAGGTCTCGCCCGGCCGGTTCTCGTGCAGATTGTGCGAGCCGAAGCGCCCGCCCTTACGGCCAAAGACCTCGAACGACGGCATCGGCAGTGTTGCAACCGGCACCAGATTGCGCTCGTTCCTGGCATCGACGACCCAGGTGAGCTTCGGCCAGTCGGCACCCAGGTCCTTGACGCATTCGTCGGTCACCACCAGCAGGTCGCGGCTCAAGAGGGGAAGCACGGTATGGGTGAAGCCCGGATAGGGCGGATGCGGGTTCCAGGAGGAGACGACGTGGGGGCGTGACTTGTCGGAGATGTCGAGGATGTAGGCGCCGCCGTCGATGTAGCCCACATAGGCGCGATCGGGACGCTCGGGGTAGACGTTGGTGTTGTGGGCGCGGAACCCCGCGTTGAGCGGCAGGCGCTCCGGCGCTGGCGCGTCATCGCCCTCCAAGACGCCTTTGGGCCACCAGCGGCCGACCTCCACGGGCCTTGAAGGATTGCGCACATCGATGATGCGGTAGATCTGATCGTCGAGCGGATTGCGCGGCTTGATGTCAGCCGCGCCGCTTGCCATGTGCACGTACTCGCCATCCACGAACCAGAGCTGGTGGACCCCGCGCGAATGGGGTCCAGAAGCGTCGAACGTGGCGATCGAGCGGGGCGTCTCCGGCTCGGAGATGTCGAACAGCTCGAATCCGGCGGGTTTGAGACCCACCTCGTAGGTCTGATAGGCCACGGCCATGACGTTACCGACCGTCTCCAGCGAATTGGAGCGTACCTTGTTGTGCGGCAGGTCAGTCTGCACGATCACCTTGGGCCTCTTGGGATCGGTGACGTCGACGCCGGTGAAGTTGGTGGGCGGCCCCTCGTGTGCGAGCCACATGACGCGGCGGCCATCGGGCGCCTTCTGCAAGGACATGCCCTCGCCGACCCCGCCCCGACCGTTGAGTTCATCCTGAGCGATGAGGCGCATGTTCCTGGCCTCGACCGGCGCTGCTTTCGGCTCTGCCCTGCTCACCTTGCGATCTCCCTCATCTGCGTTCGATCCTTCCGCGCCGACACTATCCCAGCGACGGCCGTTCGATAAACCAGTACGCGTACTTCATTTCATCAGGAACCGTGATCGAGGCCAGCAGGTCCAAGCGCGTTACCGGACCCGCGACTTTCGCCGCCGCGCAGGCGGATGGGCGGCCGCTTCCGCCACCGTGCTCCAGCACGCATTGACGGCGATGGTCTCCTCCTTGAGCACAGTGAGAAACGCCTTCGCCGCCTCCGACATCACCCGCCGCGCCGGCTCGATCAGGACGAGCTCGAGCGAGAGCGGGGGAGCCGCCAGCGGGTTGATGCGAAGCTGCCGGCGCTCCACGTCCGAGGACATCATGACACCGGGCAGAATCGTTACCCAGTCGGTCCGCGACACCAGGTCGAGGGTACCCATCATGGCGTCGAGCTCCATCACGCGCTCGACGGTTGCGCCGGAGCGGGCGAAGTAGCTCTCGAGGGTCTGCCGGCGGGTGTTGGCTGGGCCCGGCACAACGACCTTCAGCGGACCCAGATTGGCGAGTGAGACCGGCTGCATATGGTCAAGCTTCGACAGCGGCGCCGAGACGAGTACCTCGGGCGTGCGGATGAAGGGATGAATGCGTACGCCCCGCACGCCGGCCACCGCTGGCACGATGGCGAAATCGTGAATGCCGGCCAATACCTGGTCGGTGAGCACGCCGCTGTAGGCCTCTACGACACGCACGGTGACGTTGGGATGCTCGGCGGCATAACGGGCGAGCGCGGGAGCAAGCGCCGATCGGGTCATGGTCGGCATCAGCCCGATCGAGATCTCGCCCGATAGACCGCCCACGAAACGCGAGATGGAGGCCCGCGCCGCCTGATGGGCGCGCAGCACATCGAGACAGCGCGCGTAAAACGCCTCGGCGGCTGGAGTAGGTACGATGCGGGTGCCGACGCGCTCAAAGAGCGGCACCCGGAAGTGGTCTTCGAGCTTGCGGATGTGCTGGGAGACGCCGGACTGGGTGGCATGTTCGCGCGCGGCCGCAGCCGTAAAGGAACGCTCCTCGTAGGCGGCGACGAACAGGCGGAGGTCTTTGAGGCTCTCGGTCACGAAGCATCAGTTATCATAATGCTGGACAGCAGAATTAATAATTACTTATCGCCATGGCAAGCGGCTAGAACGAGGCGTCGGGCATCCGCCCGGCGCCGCGATCACTCATGAGCATCCTCGATTTTCCCACCGTGCCAATCGACCAGCGCCAGCTCCGCGATGCGTTCGGGCGGTTCGCGACGGGAGTGACCGTCATCACCACGCGGACCCCGTCCGGCGTCGCGGCAGGGCTGACCGCAAACTCGTTCTCGGCGGTGTCGCTTGATCCGCCCCTCCTCATGTGGAGCCTGAGGCAGAGCTCAGCGCTGTTGCCGGCCTTCCTGCAATCGGCCGTATTCGCCGTCAACGTGCTTGCGCTGGAGCAGGCCGCACTCGCTCGCCGCTTCGCCATGCCTGGCCGCAACAAGTTCGACGGCATTCGTTACGACTGGGGGTTCACTGGCTGTCCACTGATCGCCGGCTGCCTCGCGCACTTCGAATGCCGCACAGAGAACTCTTTCGGTTGTGGCGATCACCAGATTTTCATCGGTTACATCGAACGCTCCGCGCATCGCGACGGTGAACCGCTGATATTCTCGACCGGTGCATACTGCGCCCTCTCGGCGCTGCCCATCTCGAGCTCCGGAGACGCAGAGCCATGAAGCTTGGCTTCTTCACCATGCCGATCCACCCGATTTCGCGCAACCTCGCCGACACGCTCAACGAGGATCGCGAGCTAGCGCTCGTCGCCGAGCGGCTGGGATTCGTGGAAGGGTTCTACGGCGAGCACCTGACCGACCGTGCCGAGACCATCACCTCCTCGCTGATCTTCATCGCCTGGCTGCTACGGGAGACGAAGACAATCAAGCTCGGGTCCGGCACTGTCAATTTGCCCAACCATCACCCAGCGATGGTAGCGGGCGAGGTCGCCATGCTCGACCACATGGCCGAGGGCCGCTTCCTGTTTGGCATCAGCCCCGGCGGGCTCATGTCGGATGCCGAGATCTTTGGCAACCTCGACCGCGATCGCACTGCCATGTTCGTCGAGGCCATCGACATGATCCTGGAGATCTGGCGGCGAGACCCGCCTTACGAACTCCAAGGCCAGTTCTGGACGGTTTCCACCAAGCGCACCATGCTGCCCGACATCGGGCAGGGCTTCGTGCACAAACCCTATCAGAAGCCGCACCCGCCGATCCTCGTCACCGCGGTCGCTCCCTTCTCCAAGGGAGTGACGGAGGCGGCAGCCCGCGGCTGGGACCCGATCTCGGCCAACTTCCTCTTGCCGGTGTGGGTCAAGTCGCACTGGAGCAAGTACCTGGAGGGCTGCGAGAAGGGCGGAAGGGTAGCCGATCCGGTCAATTGGCGGGTCGCCAAAAGCGTGTTCGTCGCCGATGATCTTGCCACGGCGCGCCGCTACGCAACCGCACCCGGCATGCCCTACTACGAGTATTACAACTCGCTCGGCTTCAAACTCATCAGGAACGGGCGCGCCAACCTGTTCAAGAAGGATCCGAAGGCGCCTGACAGCTCGGTCACCATCGAGGGCATCGTCAACGATCTCGTCATCTGGGGTACGCCGGAGAAGGTGGCCGAGGAGCTCCTCTCTTTCCGCCATCAGGTCGGCGACTTCGGCACGCTGCTCTATGCCGGCCACGACTGGGCGGATCGCAAGCTCGCCATCCGCTCGATGGAGCTGATGGCGGAGAAGGTGCTGCCGGCCGTGAACAAGGCGATCGGTGCGGCCCACTGAGCGCATGCTATAACGCGGGTCCACAGTCGTCCGGTGCGGGAGGCTCGAGCGTGCTCAAGCTCGCGGTGGTCGGTCTTGGATGGTGGGGGCGCACGATCATCGACACGCTTGCCGCAAGCGATGCGGTGAAGGTGACGGCCACTGCCGACGTGAACCCCCAGGCCCGCTCGTTCGCCGAGCAGCGCGGCCTCAGGTTTTTGCCCGATCTTGATGCGGTGCTTGCCGAAAGCGGCGTCGAAGCGGTGCTTCTCGCCACCCCGCACACGCTTCACTTCGAGCAGATCGTGCGCGCGGCGGGGGCCCGAAAGCATGTGTTCTGCGAGAAGCCACTGTGCCTATCGCGCGAGGACGCCGTGGCGGCGATTGCCGCCTGCAACACGGCCGGAGTCAAACTCGCCGTCGGTCACGAGAAGCGCTTCGAGCCGCCAAACATCGTGCTCAGGCGGATGGTAGAAGAGGGCGAACTCGGCACCCTCTTGCAGATCGAGGCCAATTTCAGCCAGAACAAGTTTCTCGCCCTTGCCGCCGGCAACTGGCGGCTCGATGCAAAGGAGGCACCGGCCGGCCCGCTCACCGCCACCGGCATCCATCTCGTAGACCTTTCGGTGAGCTTCCTTGGCAAGGCGGAGAGCGCGTTCGCCAGCGTGGCGACGCTCGGCAGCAACCTCGTCAACGGCGACACGCTCGGCGCGCTCCTGCGTTTCCGCAGCGGGGCCAACGCCCTTGTCAGCGCCATGCTGGCGACGCCGTTCGAGGGGCGCTTTGCCGTCTACGGCAGTAACGGCTGGGCCGAGGTGCGCGACAAGGCGCATCCGGAGGCCTCACAGGGCTGGACGCTCCTTCATTCGACACGCGATGGGGTGCGCTCGATGCGCGAGTTCCCCCCGGCCCCCGCCGTGCGCCGGAACATCGAAGCATTCGCCGCCGCCATCCGTGAAGAAGCGCTTTACCCCATGCCTCAAGAGGAGATGATCGAGACGGTCGCTTGTCTTGAGGCTATCATTGCCTCGGCGCGCAGCGGTCGCCTCGAGAGAGTGGCGGGCTGATCGCTGCCCGCAGCGCCAGACCAGGAGCCGGAGCCGTCAGCTGCGGATGAAGAACAAGGGTGCTGCCTTAGCCCGGCCGGGTTGGCCCGAAAAGCTTATCATTCCCTATGGCATAGACGCCCTTCCGCCAGGCACCGGCCCGTTGTCGCCGTGGCCCCCGCCGCCATTTCCGTGTGAAGTGATCGACACCGGCACGCGGAACGTGCTGCGGCTCAACAACAGCCGCCATGTCGCCGGTGGCGGAGGTGCACCTGCGAGCAAGGGCGCGGAGCCCTTCGAAGCGATCAAGGAGCAGCTGATCGGATGGTGCGGGCCCTGGAACGGCCTGTCCCGGCGCTTCCTCGCGCACTATTTCGCTGCCGTGGAGGCCGCGATCGAGACAGCGCGCGAGGAGCTTTCGCGGCGGCTCGTGCCTTTCGAGGGGCTATTCAGCTACCGCGACTGGCGATTTTCGGCGCCGAAGCCGCTGCCGCGCGCCTTCCTGCCCGTACCCATCCCTGAAGGTGCTTCGCCGGGCAGCGCCGATGCACATATCCGCGTCGAGATCGCGTTCTGGCTCGGCGACCGCCTCGTTGCGGTGCAGTCGGAGCCGAGCCCCCTCACACCGCGGGCTGCGGCCGAGCAGAAAGCAAGGCTCGCAGGCGCCGGCATTGCCTGCGTCGGGTTCAGCACCGCCGATCTTGACACGGACGGCGCGCTGCTCGAGCGCATTCTCGGTGAACTGTGGCCCGCCTTCTGGTCGGGCGAGACGCTGCCGGCCGGACCGTTTCGCCCGGAGGTGCCGAGACCCTTCTGAAGGGCAGGAACTAGCGCCCGTAGCGGCGCGGATGACCGTCGGCCGAATAGGCGGTGGTCGAATAGACGCGGCTGATACCGCCAGGGCTGCGATAGTAGAAGGCATCGAAGTACTGCGCAGGCGAATAGCGCACATGCCGCTGCCAGGAGCCGCGGCAGCGCCAATCGCGGCAGACGTAGTCCTTCTTGCCGGTACGATAGCCTTCGCCACCAGCCGACGCCGGAACAGATGCGAAGGACAGGAGAACGCCAAAGAGGGCAATCAACGACGCGTTTCGGTTCATAAGCGGCCTCCAGTGAGTTCCGCGCTCCCGATGGGAGACCGATGCACCGGCCCCGTCCACGCTGTCAATTGTCACTCGCCAAACGAGCTACAAAAGAATGGAGTTGCGTTAGCTTGCGGGAACGTCGGCCGAAATTCGCAAGGGACGAGTTCGCACAGGAAACTCGCACAGGATAAGGAGGGCCCCGACCGCAATTGCCCAGCTCTGCGTGCTCGCAATTGGTCGGGGCAGCGTGATTCGAACACGCGACCCCCTGCTCCCAAAGCAGGTGCTCTACCAGGCTGAGCTATGCCCCGACGCGAGCTGGCCTTGTCTTAGCCCCTGCCCCGGGCAAGCGCAATCGGCCCACGCACCGCCCCCCGGTGTGACCTACATCGGATCGGCGGGGGAGACGTTGATCGGCAGCGCGCGCAGCCTGGCGATCTCCTCCTGGCTCAGGCCCTTGAAATCGGCAAGCACGTCCATGGTCTCTGCCACCAGTCCTCCGAATGCGCCGAAGCCGACGCGGGCTTTGAACGCGTTGTGAACCGCGCTGCGCGGATCCAGAAAGATCATCGCCACGTGGACGCCGCACCTGGCGAGCAGCGCCTCGAGCAGGCTCTCCAGCTCTGCCTCCCGGCCGGGGCGGACAAAAATGTTGCCGATCCGCAGGAACCGCGCATGATCGGGCGAATAGCCGCGTCGTATCACTGGAAGGTGCGGCAGCACTCTCATGGCGAGGAACCCGCCGATGCCGCGCAATCTCGTCAGCGACCACTCCATCGGCCGAATCTGCGCGCCCGCCGCCACTTCCCCGCCCGACCGCAAGACGAGATATCCGCCCGTTCGCAGGGACGTGTCGAAATCGAGCAGAACATGCCCTGCGTACTGCTCCTCGAGCCGCGAGCTCAGCTCGGCGAGCTCCTGCCTGGTCGGCCGGCCGACCCGGACATCGTCCTTGGGATACATGCGGGTGAACAGCCGCGCCTCGAGGCGGCCGATGGCCGTGTAGCCGACGGCCCGGTGCACGTTGAGAGAAGCCGTGCTCGTCGATTCCACATAGAGGTAGATCAGTCCGGGCTCCTCTAGCAGCGCATGGGCGTACAGCCTCGCCCGCTTCGCCAGGTAGGTGCCATAGCCCGACCCGGCCGCCGACCGCTCGACCGCGATCATTGCTATGAAGAAGGCGTCATAGGACTTTCCGGCGGCGGTCACAGACTTGCGGCTGCCGACGACACCGCCGAGCAGTTGCCCCTTTCGCTCGAGGGTGAGGAAGTGGGGATCGGCGATGCTGCCAAGGATGCGCGACATACCGCGCACGCGGTATTTCACTTCCCTGGTGCCCCACTCGGTTCGCTTGAGCAGCTCCACGAGCGCTAAAGGAGGCGTCCGTGCACAACGGAGCACGAGGTCGTCTTTGGCACTGCTGCCCACCGGCTTCACTGGTCTGCCTTTACGCCTCCGCTGGGAACTGGTGCCTCACCGGCGCGCCTCCATGTTTGCTCTCGATCAAAGCCGGCTTTGATAAGAGAACGACGCCGGGCCGCCGGCCGAACCGAGGGAAAGGCTTCGCCCACGCGCAAACGCCTCGGGCGCCGCCGCAACCGTAAACGCGGGGTGGCCGACATGTTTCCGCGCTGCGGCCGCTTGTGCCCTTTGCCGCGCGGTTCCGAGCCGCCGCTACTTCACGACACCCTTGAACATCGAGTGCAGCACGCGGTCACCGGGCTTCAGCTTGAGCTTCTCCGCCGAGCCCGCCACCAACTCGAGCACGGCCGTCACCGGCCCTTGGGAAGCGATGATGCGCTCCGACAGTGGCTCGGTGTTGGCCTCGATCCGGTGCACGACGCCGTCCGCCCGGATGAACACCATGTCGAGCGGAACATAAGTGTTGCGCATCCACATGGTGATCTCCTGGGGATGGTCGTAGGCAAACAGCATGCCGGTCATCTCCGGCACCGACGTTCGGTACATCAGGCCGAGCGATTTCTCGGCCTCGGTTTCGGCGATTTCGATGGTGATGACGTGATCGCCGCTTTCGGTGCGCAGGATGAGCTGACGCTCCCTCGCGCCTGACTGTTCCGAGCAGGCGGACACGAGGAAGGCGAAGCACAACAACACGAGCAGGGCCGCGCCTTGCGCGGCCCTGCCGAAGCCCTTCCGGGCGCGGGCTAACCCTGTGCCCTCAGTGCGGAGGCGGAAGTCCCGCCCCATCCGGCTTGAGCTCGGCCGCCATGCATCCCTTGCTGCCAAGCCCCCAGCGCACGAGCACGATCTGGCCGGGTCGCAGCTCGGTGAACCCGAATCGGCGAAGCGTCTCCATGTGTACGAAGATGTCGGGAGTGCCTTCACCACGGGTCAGAAAACCAAAGCCACGAACGCGGTTGAACCATTTCACCATGGCGCGTTCCCAATCGCTCTCCGCCTCCACCACGACGTGGGTGCGCTGTGGAAGCTGGGAAGGATGGATCGCGGTGCTCTCATCCATGCTGAGAATGCGAAAGGCTTGCAAGCCCTTCGGACGCCTCAGCACTTGGCAATGGACACGTGCCCCTTCGTAGGCGGTCTGGTAGCCGCCTGCCCTGAGGCAGGTCACGTGGAGGAGGACGTCCGGCAGGCCGTTGTCAGGGACGATGAACCCGTATCCCTTCGAAGCATCGAACCACTTGATCGCCCCCGCAACCTCGAAGACATCAAGGCCCTCAAGGCCCTGAACATCATCGGTCCCCGCAAACTGGCCCTGAACGCCTGGCTCTGAACCCGGCAGTTCAGGCAACTTGGAATCAGACATCGAAGACCCCCGCAACTGCTACGTTTGTAACCTCCCGGTCCTTGTGATCGCTTCGCCAAACGCCCTCGGCGAGCCCTCACCGGAATGGGTGGCGCATCATGACCGATGGCCGGCGCTCTGCAACATCCTTTTTGGACGGCGCTCCCAGCCGTATCGGTCAACGGCGATTCGCTACGCTCACGGATCACCTTCTAACAACATGATCTGTTGCGTCATTTGAAGCGCCGCCTCGGTCTCGATGCTGAGAGATCGAGGCTGTGGGTTCAAGGCACGGCTCGACGGGTGGAAGATGGCCGACCCCATGCGGCAAGACCCAATCTTGACACTTTTGATTCGCGTTTGATCCCGAGGGGATGGCCGCTCCAAGATGACGCTTGGCCAACGTCTGTCGCCACTCAATCCACGCGTTGTCCCACGCCTGCGGCCGAAGCCGGACCGGCGGACGGTGCGCACACCGAACACCTGATCCAACGCACCGCCGCAACCCTTCGAGATGAGGTGATTTTGCCGGCGCCGACCCTGCTTTAAGCAGCCGGCACCTCGGCGCGTCGGCACGGGTGAAGCGCCACCATTTTCGAACGCTCGTGATGCGAAGCAGCCACACCCAAGACTTGCCGAGCGCCATCGCCCTTGGCGAGCGCACCCAGGTTGCGCCGTCCTCAGGTGTCAACCGCCTGAGCGTACGTGCACGTGCTCGTGCATTTCCGGCCTCCCTTCGCCGTGAGCATGCTTGGCGTCCTCCCGTTGGACCGGGACCAGCACCAAGCGACCGTGGCGTACGCCGCGCTCGGCGATCACATGCTCAGCGAAATGCCTCACCTTGCCGGCACCGCCCTTCAGCACGTTGATCTCCATGCAGCTGTCGTGATCGAGATGAACGTGGAGTGTGGCGATCGACATGTCGTGATGATCGTGGAACGTGCGCGTCAGCCGTTTGGCGAGCTCGCGCGCCGGGTGATCATAGACGTAGACGAGAGCGCCGATGCAGTCTTGCGAGGTCCCGCTATCGGCTGCCGCCTGCTGCAGGCCCGAGCGGGCGAGGTCGCGGATTGCCTCGGATCGGTTTTGATAGCCGCGCGCCGCAATCAGCCGGTCGAGCGAGGCCATAAGTTCATCATCCAGTGTGATCGTGACGCGGTGCATGTCTCGAGGTCCGTTCGGGTGATGCCGCTCCTATTATACCGCCCGGCGCGGGGGTCCGCTCGGCGGTTGCGCAGCACGCCCGTTCTCCGTTAGCTTCTCGCCAAAATCGACCTGGCGACGAGGAAACGCGATGACTGTGGCGACCGGATCAAAGCTCGATATCGTCCCGCTCAGCAAACACATCGGAGCCGAGCTGCGCGGCATCGATCTGCGTGAAAAGCCGGATGCGGCGACACTGCGCGCCATCTACCAAGCCTGGCTCGATCACCTCGTCATTGTCTTCCCTGCTCAGCAGCTCTCCCAGGAGGACCTTGTCCGCGTTACCGGCTACTTCGGCGAGATCGGCGAGCTGCACCGCCCGCCGAAGTTCCGGCCCGCGGGCTTTGCCAAAATGCTGCCCGGCATCATGCTGATCTCCAACATCCGGGAGAACGGCGAGCCGATCGGGGCACTGCCCGACGGCGAGATGATGTTCCACCACGACATGATCCACGCCGAGGTGCCGAGCAAAGGCACGCTGCTGTATTCAGTCGAGATTCCTTCGCGGGGCGGCAACACGCTGTTTGCGAGCGGCTATGCCGCCTATGAGACGCTCGATCCGGCCATCCGCCAGCGGCTCGAAGGCTGCAAGGCGCTGCATCATTACAACTACGGCTCCACCCGACGCGGCGACAACAAGGGCGTGGCCGCGTTCGCAGAGTGCGTCCATCCCGTGTTTCGCACACACGAGGAGACCAAACGCAAGGCGGTCTACGTCAATCGCCTTATGACGGTGAAGATTCTCGACATGCCGGAGCGGGAAAGTGAGCGGCTGCTCAACGCGCTGTTCGACCACTCGGAGCGTCGCGAGTTCGTCTACGAGCACGTTTGGCGGGTCGGCGATCTGCTGTTGTGGGACAACCGCTGCTCCACGCACGCCCGCACCGACTTTCCCTCCAGCGAGCGCCGGCTGATGCTGCGTACCACGATCAAGGGAAGCGTCAGACCCTACTGAAGGTCGAAGCAAGCACGGCAAGCCGTCGCCAGCCGCGCATCGAGGAGGCCTCGATGAAGGTCGTCATGTTCAACCCGAACGTCCGGCCGGACGACTTTGATGCGGCGCTTGCCCCCTTTCCCGACGTCAGCTTCGTGTGGACCGCCGATCATGCGACGCTCGCGCGCGAGCTGCCGGGAGCTGAGGTGCTGATCATCGGCAACCGCTTCTACCCAGGCGCAGCGGCGATCATTCGGGAGCACGGCGACTCTTTGCGTTGGATCCAATTCTTCACTTCGGGCCTCGATGGCGCCAAGGCAGCCGGGTTTCCATCCGGCATCATCGTCACCAACATGCCCGGCCGACGTGCGTTCGCCGTTGCCGAGCACGCCATGGCGCTGATGCTCGGACTGGTACGGCGCGTGAGGGAGACGGAAGAGGCGCGCACGCGCCGCTTCTGGACGCGCGACGTCACCGCCCCGTCGATGGACAACCTCGCCGGCAAGCACCTCGTTGTGATCGGGCTGGGCTCCATCGGGCGGGAGGTCGCACGCAAGGCCAAGGCCTTCGACATGGCGGTGACCGGCGTCAGCCGCGATGCGGGGCCCGTGCCCAACGTTGACCGCGTACGTCCGCGCGGCGAACTGGAAGCGGCCTGCCGCGAGGCCGACATCCTCCTGCTCGCCGCCGTGCACGACGAAAGCACCCACAAGATGCTTTCGCGCGATCTGATCGCAGCGCTCAAACCGTCGGCAATTGTCATCAACATCGCTCGCGGTCAGCTCATCGACGAACCGGCGCTTATCGAGGCCCTGCGTGAGAACCGCATCGCCGGCGCCGGGCTCGACGTCACGTGGAGCGAGCCGCTCCCTCCCGATCACCCCTTCTGGAGCATGCCCAACGTGCTGCTCACGCCCCATGTCGGCGGCGCGGGTAGCACTGCATTCGGTCAGGGTATCGGAGAGATGTTCGCCGCCAACCTCGAGCGCTGGCGCGCCGGCAAGCCATTGTCGAACGTCGTCATCGCGCGCACGCCCTGATCCCTCAACGGCAGTAGCTGCGCCTGCTCCGACGCTGGGCCAGATCGAGATGGAAGTGGTCGCGATGCGCCTCGTTCGCCTCCGGGCCCAGTACCGTGCCGAAGATGCCGCACGCGCTGCGATGCAGCTGGCGCAGGAACCGCTCCTGTGGCGGGGGTGGCTCCTCCTCCGCCGCGGCGGAAACGGGCACGACTGGCTTTGGCTGGCCCTCGCCAGATGAGCGGGCCTTGCCGGCGGGAATGGTGTGTGGCGCCTTGCCTCCCAGCTTCATTTGGGCCGTCTTCAGCTCGCGCTCGATCTCTGCTCGCTGCGGCAGCGGCGGCAGAGTGCGTCCTTCCGGGTCCTTAGGCAACACCGACGCCCCCGCCTTGGTGGAGGCAGGCGATTTGGCCGCCGCCCTGGCCTTCGCCTCGGCCTTGGCCTTTTCCTCGGCCAAGCGGCGCGCCTCGATGTCCCGCTGCGTTGGGCCCCAGTGCTTGAGAACGTTGACCGTACGCCCGTCGGCGGTGGTGAAGGAGGAGATGTCGATGGCGTTGGCGAACGCATGCTCGCTGATGGTGGCATCGGCAAGCCCGTAGCGGTTGCGGCACGAATAGCTGCCGCTCAAAATGCGGGTTACAGGGCTGCCGAGCAGCTCGCGCGCTGCCGGCTGCACCTCTTGCTCGATCCAGCGGTGCAGCGCCACCACCATGCGGCAGTTGAGCGGTACGGCGGGTCGGAACTCGACCTTGTCGATCGCACCGATGCGGCGCACCGCCACCGGCGCAGGCGCTCCGCACGCGCCTTTTTTCAGCGGCTCTTCCACTTCGATCTCAGCAGCGATGGGGCCAAGCAGCCGGACGCACTCCCTCAGGGCGTCGATCACCTCCGCATCGCTCCACACGTCGGGCGGTGGCGGGGCGGGCTCGGGCAGCGGGGGAGTTGGAACCGCCTGGGACGCGGTCTGCACGTCCGTGCCGGGTGGCGGTGCGGCAGCGCCCATTCCATCCTTGGACTTTGCCTCGGCCTCCGCCTTGAGCTTGGCGTCCTCTTCCGCCTTCGCCTTGGCTTCGGCCTCAGCCTTGGCCCCGGCTTCGGCCTTGGCCGCCTTCCTTGCCCCGCCCTGACGCTTGACAACGTAGGCGATGCGCTCGCTCGCGGTGCCGGCTTCAAGACCTGAAGAGGGCGCCGGTTCCGCCGAGCCGGTGATCGGTGCGCGCGCCCGCTCGCCGCCGTCAATCAGCCAGCCGTCGGGATGCAGCCCGATCACGGCGAGGCCGGCAATGACAAGCATGGAGAAACGCTTCGACAGCAGCGCGAGGCCCTGCAGGGCAAGCTTCATGGCCGACGACCTTCCTCCTACACGGTGCTACCGCGGGTTGGGCGCGCCGGCGCTCCGCTCCCATCCTCGCTTCGTTTCGAAGTCGCAAACCTTACTCTGAAATTTGCGGCAAAACTCGGCCCTGGCGAGCCCGTCCGGGCCGCCGGGCCTGACCGGAGCCAACGCGCGAAATTCAGCCTCGTGCCCTAATTCAGGCGGATGTGTTCCGTCACATGGCACAATGGGATAAGAACACAGCAACGGCAGGCCCTTGGAAGCGGGCCGCACAAGATGCAAATGGGGAGCCAGTCATGGGAGGGCCCCTGACCTGTTTGAGGCGCCGCGCGGCCATCTCAGCGCTGCTGGCGCTGCTCGCTGTTATTGCAGCGACACCCTCCCTTCGGGCGTGGGCACTGCCTCCACCTCCCGCGACGGCGCCGGCCTCGTTCGCGCTCGCGCTGTGGCGCGTTCAGGCGGCAGGTGAGCCAATCCTCATCAAGGCGTCGAGATCGATCGCCGTCCCATCGGGCGAAGACATTCCGCTCCCAATAGAGGTCGGCCCGGCGGACGCCATTCCGCGTAACAGTTTTGTACGCATTCGCGGGTTGCCCCAGGGGGCCATGCTGTCGGAGGGGTTCGGGATCGCGGCCGGGCTGTGGGCGGTGCCGCTCAACGGCCTGCCCAAGCTGCGCATGCGCCTTGGCTCGCCCCTCGCCGGTGAAACGCGCTTGACGCTGTCGCTGGTGACGGTCGACGGCAAGGTGCACGCGGAGACGACGGTCGCCCTATTGCCAACCGCCGACCGAAGCCGTTCTGCTGGGCTGCCTCGGGAGACGGCCTCGACCGGCGAGGCGACGGCACCGCGCGCCGGTGGCGAGGCCAAGCCTGCCGTGCCGCCTCCGATGGGCGCGCCGGCCGGCGCCGACCTTGCGCAAGCGAAGGCGCTCCACGCGCAAGGCAATCAGAAGCTCGCCAGCGGCAACATCGCGGCCGCCCGCATGTTCTACCGGCGCGCGGCGGAAGCCGGCTTCGCCGATGCCGCCTTCGCGCTCGCGGCCACCTACGATCCGGAGGAACTCAGCCGACTCAAGGTCGTCGGGCTCAGACCCGACGTGGCCGCCGCCCGCCACTGGTACGAGCGCGCGCATGCTCTCGGCTTCAAGGGTGCCGAAGAGCGGTTGAGCCGGCTCGGCCTGCGCTAGCGCTTCGCCAGCACGATGAGCTCGCCGACCATTGACGGCTGGTGCGTGGCGCACGTGATCGCAAAGGTACCCACCTTTTCGGCCACAAAAGTTACCCGGTGGGCTTGACCGCGCGTCACCGTGAAGTTCAGTCCGAGGCCAGCAATGGAAGTGGGGTGTGCGGCACCATTGATGCCGACGAACTCCAGAGTGACCTCATCGCCCACCTAAACGATGATTTGCGCGGGCTGCCAGACATAAGCGCTCACCTCCCAGCGACGCGTGTTCTCGTCGGGTTGTCTCATCACGTAGCCGCCACCTGAGGGCAACGGGGCTGGCGGAAATGGCTCCGCGTCCACTGTCGCCCCACCCTTGGGCTCGACCGCGAGCACCGTGAAGAACCGCTTCTCCGCTGCTGCCGGGCAGCCCCAGCCTGCGACAGCCGCCAGGCCCACCACCAAGATCGCCAACCGAACCATGTCACACCCAACCCTGATGCAAATGCAAATGCGTATTATTTGCATCTAATCGACGGCCCGTCAAATGCAGGTCCGGCCCCGGTCGTCTACTTGCAGACCCGCCAAAAGGGCGTTTTGGGCGCGCGCCGGCTGCCGGCGGCAACAGAGAGGGGAGCCGAAGCTCCCCTTAGGTCATGGCCAAGAATCGCGGGAGACGGCGCGGCGGCGAGGATCAGGCAGCCACGTTCTCGTCGCCCGGATCGCGCAGCACATAGCCGCGCCCCCACACCGTCTCAATGTAATGCTTGCCGCCCGTGGCGGCCTGCAGCTTTTTCCTCAGCTTGCAGATAAAAACGTCGATGATTTTCAGCTCCGGCTCGTCCATCCCACCGTAGAGATGATTGAGGAACATCTCCTTGGTGAGGGTCGTGCCCTTTCTGAGCGAGAGCAGCTCGAGCATCTGGTATTCCTTGCCCGTCAGGTGCACGCGCTGGCCGTTCACCTCCACGGTCTTCGTGTCGAGATTGACCTTGAGATCGCCGGTCTCGATGACCGATTGAGCATGTCCTTTGGAGCGACGCACGATGGCATGAATGCGCGCCACGAGCTCGTCCTTGTGGAAGGGCTTGGTCATGTAGTCGTCGGCCCCGAAGCCGAGGCCCCTGACCTTGTCCTCGATACCGGCAAGTCCCGAAAGGATAAGGATCGGTGTGGAAACCTTGCTGACACGGAGGGTTTTCAGCACCTCATAGCCGCTCATGTCCGGCAGGTTGAGGTCGAGCAGGATGATGTCGTAGTCGTAGAGCTTGCCGAGATCGACGCCTTCCTCGCCGAGATCGGTCGTGTAGACGTTGAAGCCTTCCGACTGCAGCATCAGCTCGATGCTTTGTGCCGTGGCGCTGTCATCTTCGATCAGAAGGACCCTCATGCTTGCCTCTTTGTCCCCGGCCTGGCCCAGGCCTGCTGCCCGCGTCGTTCATGAGCACGCGACACGCATCCGCTAACCTGTGAACAGAAACTTAGCCGCCAGGTGTTAACAAAACCTAAGAATGTCTTTCGGCGCGCGCCAGTTGGAATCAAATCGTCGGGATCGCACAAGCCGCCCGCCGCCCCGCCCGACTCCACCCCTCGCGCGCAAGCGACACCGCCGCCGCGCGGGCAACCGCCTTCGCCCCCGTTCGGTTTTGAAACGCCTCGTCCACGGCACGCGCCCGCTGTGAACCCAGCATGGCATCCGACCGGCCCCTGCCCGTCGAATGCGGTCCCCGGTTCCGCCCCCAACGCGCGGACGCGAATCAACAGCTAACAGAATTCGCGGCGGAACCCCAGAGCCTTCACGAAAATTTTTCTACCCGAAGGCGGAACACTCACTAACTTGCCATTGTAAATTGTTTTACTGCAACTTAAACCATAATCGGCACACTGCCATTCAGCCGGAGGGTGCCGTGCAGCCGAGGGGGCTCCAATGCCGGCCGGGCCGTCCTGCTGCAGCGGCCGGTCCCGAGCGAGAGGCCCCGCACGACGGGGCTGGCACGCTTCTTGTTAGGCATCCGGCAACGGTTCGAGCAAGTTAGGGGTATCGAACAATGAGGTCACGAGAGGCTCTGCTCCGCTCGAAGCGGTTTGAGGCCGAGGAGAAGGCGCGCAAGGTCGAGGCCCTGGAGCAGATGATCCGGGAGTTTGAGCAGATGGCTTCCGATCTGCAACGTCAGGTCCAGGCCGAGGAAGAGCGGACCGGCATCCGCGATCGATCCCATTTCGCCTATTCGACCTTTGCCAAAGCGGCCAGCCTGCGGCATGAGAACCTGCTTGCTTCAATCGCGGGATTGAAATCCCAGCTCGCCCATGCCGTTCGCGAGCGCGACGAAGCCAGGGCCGATATCGCAGCCTCCGAAGCAGCCGAGGCGCTCGATGCCGATCGCGGCCGGCGCCGGGCCGATCGGCTAACCGGCCTCTCCCTGCGCTAATGTCGCCGCCCGCGCGAGCGGCCCGCAGTCGCCAGCCGAGCTCCCAAAACATGGCCTCGCCCAGCCCCCGCTGTTGAGCGCCGCCGGCCCAGACTTGCCTTGATCCGCCCCGGCGTGACATGTGGCCGTGCCGGCGCCGCAGACCCTGGGCGCCGTTCCCGACCGAGCACGCCGCTCATGGCCAAAGCACACACGATCGCCTTTTTGTCGCTCGGTGCGGCCGCCGTTGTAACGGGCTGCGCTGGTGGCCCGACCTTGCCCGGCCCGCCGCCAGCCCAGTCGGCGGCACTCGATGTCGCCACCACAGAGGCCTATACCCGCATTGCCCAGGCTGCCATGTCGTGCTGGTTTGGGCCCCAGGGCCGCCTGACCGGCCGCTATCTGTTCCACGCGGACGCCGAGCCACCCTCCCGCGGCGGCGGCGTCGAGATCGTCATCCACGAGCGCGCCGTGGATCAGCCCAAGCCGTGGGGCCCCAAGGCCTTCCGCATCACCTTGACCGGAGGCGGCGGCTACACCGCAATCGATGTGGAAAACCTGCGCATGCCCGCCCCCCTCGCCGCCGAGATGCGAATGCAAGCGCTTTCATGGGCCCGCGGCACTTCGACATGCACGAGCAAAGATGTCGCCGCACTGGTCGGCGGGCACCCTCCAACATCCGTCACCGGCGCGCTCCCCGCGCCGCACAACTGATTGGAGCGGCTCTCGGAGTTGTCTAGCTGCGGTAGTCCTGGATGCGCGTTGCGCGAAGCCCGGGCAGGCCGTGCTTGTCGATCGACCGCTGCCAACTCAGGAACTCATCAACGGTCAGCTTGTAGCGCTCGCACGCCTCCTCAAGGCTCAAGAGGCCGCCGCGTACCGCCGCCACCACCTCGGCCTTGCGACGGATCACCCACCGCTTGGTATCCCGCGGCGGCAGGTCCGCCACCGTAAGCGGACTCCCGTCGGGGCCAATGACGTAGCGCACGCGCGCGCGGATGTTGTTCTCGGTCATGATACTCTGGACACGCTTCTGACCAGCCGCGAAGATACTTATCGCGGCTTAA
>DATLZB010000008.1:0-4852 GCA_035574175.1 Hyphomicrobiaceae bacterium | reverse complement strand
TCGGGCACGGCCAGCAAAGCGAGGACGAGGGCCGGCAGCCAGCCGACGATCGCTGCGATCCCGAACGGTACCGGATCGAACGAACCGGATGACAACCCGGTCAACAGGGCGAAGGTGGCGACGGCGACGGCCAACGCCCAGAGCTTGAGCGGCGCCCGGCGCAACGCCAAGGCGAAAACGGCCACCACACAGATCAGCGCGAAAATCAGTTGCGGCATCACCGCGCACCTCCAAGCCCCGGCGGCCGGGGCCTCCGCCCGCCGGCCTCTCGACGTAAGCGCAGGCGCATTGCGTTAACGTTAACGTCAGGACAATCCAGCACTTTCCGTTGCGGCCGGCGGCCCCGGGACCGGCCGGCATTGCGTGCTCGTAGCGACGAGCGGAATTATAGCGGCTTTTGGCGACGGACGGGAGAAAAGTGGCTCAAGCAACCCACCCCAGGTGGCGGCTTAGCGGGTGCCGCGCAGGTAGGCGGGCAGGCGCAGGGTGCGGGCGCGCACCTCGGCGAGGGGCGTGTCGGAGAGGCCATGCACCCGCTCGTACAGCTCCGCCATCAGCGCGATCCTGTCCTTCTTGTCGGCGAGCTCGGCGGCCGGGATCAACTCGCCGACACGGGCACGGAAGGTGGTGCCGACCAGGCGGCGGAACTCGGCGACGATCAGGGAGAGACGCAGCGTCAGGCTGATCCAGCTCACGGTGTGGAACAGCGGACCGCACTGGCCCTCGAAGTAGACGGGAAGCACCTGCGCGCGCGCGGCCTGGATCATGCGGGCCGTGAACGTCTTCCACGGAAGGTCGACGGCGCGGCCGAACGGGGTCGGCGAGGTAGCAACACCGCCCGCCGGAAAGACGATGACGGTGGTGCCCTCCTTAAGCAGCCGCAGCGCCTCGTTGCGCATGCGGATGTTGCTTTCCTGGGCTTGCCGCGTCTCGGCGAAATCGACGGGCAGCGAGTAGGGCCGGATCTCCGGGACCTTCATCAGGTCCTTGTTGATCAGCACGCGAAAGGGGCGGCCCAGGTCTTCGGCAAGCGCAAGCGCGGCAAAGCCGTCGAGGAAGCCGTAGGGGTGGTTGGCGACGATGACGAGGGGCGCGCCGGAATCGAGCACCGGCGGCCAGGCGCCACGAATCTCGAGCTTGACGCCGATGAGGTCGAACACCGGGCGCATCACCGGGCCGCCCGAAGGGATAACCTCGCGGCGCCAGACGTCGTAAAGGGGAGCAAAGTAGTTGCGACCCGACAGCAGCTCGATGGTGCGGATCACCGTCCGTTTAAGCCATGGGTCCTCGGGACTCGCATAGGTGAGCTCAGGAAACGGGATTGTCAGGCGCGGCATCTTCAGCCTCAAGACGCGCCTCGTGCTCATGTCCTTGTGCGTTCACCTTTGGACGCCCGACCGCGCGCGGCGGATGTCCGGCGGCACCGCCTCCTCGGCCAGCATGGCGATCGCCTCGTCGAGCTTTATCACCTTCTGCTCAGGGCTGCCGAGCCGGCGGATCGAGATGGTGCGCTCCTCTGCCTCGCGCTTGCCGGCAATCATCAGCACCGGGACCTTGGCGAGAGAGTGCTCGCGTACTTTGTAATTGATCTTCTCGTTCCTCAAGTCCGCCTCGGCCCTCAAGCCAGCGCCCTTGAGTGCCTCGAGCACCTCGCCGGCGTAGGCATCGGCATCGGATACGATGGTGCACACCATGGCTTGCAGCGGCGCCAACCACAGCGGGAAGTGCCCGGCATAGTGCTCGATCAGCACGCCCAGAAAGCGCTCCATGGAGCCGCAGATGGCGCGATGGATCATGACGGGTACGCGCTTGGCGCCCTCGGCGTCGATGTAAAAGGCGCCGAACCGCTCCGGTAGGTTGAAGTCCACCTGGGTCGTGCCGCACTGCCAGTCGCGGCCGATGGCATCGCGCAGGACGTACTCGAACTTCGGCCCGTAGAAGGCGCCTTCGCCCGGGTTGATGCCGGTCTTGATGCGCCCCTTCGAGCGCTCGGCGATCTCGGCAAGCACCTTCATCATGACCGCCTCGGCGCGGTCCCACATCTCGTCGCTGCCGACGCGCTTCTCGGGCCGGGTCGAAAGTTTGACGACCACCTCCTCGAAGCCGAAGTCGGCGTAGGTTGAGAGAATGAGATCGTTGATGCGGTGGCACTCGGCGGCCATCTGCTCCTCGGTGCAGAAGACGTGCGCATCGTCCTGGGTGAAGGCGCGCACGCGCAGCAGCCCGTGCATGGCGCCCGATGGCTCATAGCGGTGCACGGCGCCGAACTCGGCGAGCCGCAGCGGCAGGTCGCGGTAGGACTTGAGCCCGTGCTTGAAGATCTGGATGTGGCCCGGGCAGTTCATCGGCTTGATAGCAAACACGCGGTCATCGTCGGTGCCCTCCCCGGCCGACGTGGCCATGAACATGCTCTCGCGGAACCAGCCCCAGTGGCCGGAGGTTTCCCACAGCGACTTGTCGAGGAGCTGGGGGGCGTTGACCTCCTGATAGGTGCCCTTGAGGCGGCGGCGCATGTAGGCGATGAGCTCCTGGAACATGGTCCAGCCCTTGGCGTGCCAGAACACCACGCCCGGGCCTTCCTCCTGGAAGTGGAACAGGTCCATCTCGCGCCCGAGCCGGCGGTGGTCGCGCTTCTCGGCCTCTTCGAGCCGCTTCAAGTAGGCGGTTAGCTCCGCCTCGGTCGCCCACGCCGTGCCGTAGATGCGTTGGAGCTGGGTCTTGGAGGGATCGCCGCGCCAATAGGCACCTGCGATGCGCTGCAGCTTGAAGGCGCTGCCGATCTGACCCGTCGAAGTCATGTGCGGCCCGCGGCAGAGGTCGAGCCATTCGCCTTGCCGGTAGATGCGGACCTCCTCGCCCTTGGGGATCGCATCGATGAGTTCGACCTTGAAGTGCTCGCCCTTGTCGCGAAAGAATTTCTTCGCCTTGTCGCGGCTCCATATCTCCTTGGTGAACGGCGCGTCGGCGGCGATGATCTCACGCATGCGCGCCTCGATCTTGGCCAGGTCGTCCGGGTGGAACGGCTCGTTTTTGGCGAAGTCGTAAAAGAAGCCGTTCTCGATCACCGGGCCAATGGTCACCTGGGTGCCAGGCCAGAGGTCCTGCACGGCCTCGGCCATGACGTGCGCGCAGTCGTGGCGGATCAGCTCGAGTGCCTCCGGATCAGTGCGAGTGATGATCTTTACGCTCGCATCGGCGGTGATCGGATCGGAAAGATCGGCGAGCTTGCCGTCGAGGCTGATGGCGACCGCCTTCTTGGCGAGCGACTTGGAGATGGCCGCCGCAAGCTCCTTGCCGCTGAGCCCCTTTTTGAAGCTCCGCTTGGCGCCGTCGGGAAATGTCAGGGTGATGTCGGGCATGGGTCCTTCGTTCTCACTCGCTGCGTACCAAGCAGGTAAGATTATGCGCGGCCGGGTCCCAATGGCTCATGCGCGCCGCGAGCCGCGCTTGTGCAGCGGGGGACGGGCGCGTGTCAAGCGCGCTGGCGCAGCGCCTCTCGGTCGCTCGTCGCTGCCTCAGCCGGCAGGCGGCGCCAGGACCATCGCCCGTAGCGCCAGGGCGCCAGCGGGTGGTGCTCGCGCCTCAGGTCCGGCGCCGGATCGAAGCCCGATGTGCCCCAGGGATGGCATCGCAACAGCCGTGAAAGCGTGAGCCAGAACCCGCGCCAGGCCCCGTTGCGGTCGATGGCGTCGAGCGCATACTCCGAGCAGGTCGGCAAGTGGCGGCACTGCCAGCCGACGAACGGCTTTAGCGTCCAGCGGTAGGCGTGGACCGGAACCTTGAGCACAAACGCTGCAATCCTGCCGAGCATGGCTCACACGGCGTGGCGGGAGGCCGCTTCGCGAGCGGATCGGTCGCCGCGCGCCCGTGACTCGATCTCATCCAGCGCCCGCTCCACCGCATCGAACACGAGCAGCGTGGAGGCATGCCGCGCCTTGTAATCCCGGACCGGCTCGAGCACGGCAAGATCGGCCCAACGCCCGCTCGGCGGAGGGCCGTTCCCCTTCAGCATACGGCGCATGACGGCGCCGACCTCGCGCAGTTCGGTGGCGGTCGAACCGATGATCTCGCGCCCCATGACGGAGGCCGCCGACTGGCCGAGAAGACAGGCCTTGACGCTCTGGCCGTAGGCGGCAACGCGGTCGCCCGCCATCTTGAGATCCACACTCACCGTCGAGCCGCACAGCTTGGAATGGGCGGTGGCGGTGGCGTCTGGCTCAGCAAGCCGCGAGCAATGCGGAATGGAGGCAGCGAGCTCCAGTATCTTGGCGTTGTATATCTCGCTCAGTGTCGTCATGTCGCGCGCAACCGTCTTGCCCGCAATGCGCTTTGGCGCGGGCGCCTTCAGCGTATATCGTATATATAGCAATCGGGACGGCGGCGCAGCATGAGCGGCCGCAGTGGCTGCAGCCGCCGGCTTGGCCATAAAGGGAATTGAGGCCGTGCCTTGAGCAAGATCACCTCGCCGCAGCGTCTGAGAGACATCCGGCCAGCGCGCCGCCCAACCCGCGCGGCGGCCGAGGAGGCGGTGCGCACGCTGCTCGCATGGACCGGCGACGATCCCGACCGAGAGGGCCTCAAAGATACGCCGGGCCGCGTCGTGGAGGCTTTCGAGGAATACTTCCGCGGCTATGGGCAAGACCCGGTCGCGATACTCCAGGAGCCCACCTTCGAGGACGTGGCCGGCTACGACGATATGGTGCTGCTGCGCGGCGTGCGCGTGGTGAGCCACTGCGAGCACCATATCGCGCCGTTCATCGGGACCGCCGACGTCGCCTATCTGCCAGACGGCCGCGTGGCGGGCCTGTCAAAGCTTGCTCGCGTGGTCGATGCGTTCTCGCGACGCCTGCAG
>DATLZB010000007.1:0-4975 GCA_035574175.1 Hyphomicrobiaceae bacterium | reverse complement strand
CGCCTTTTCCCGCCTGCTGCGCGAGCGCGGGGAAGGCGAGGAGTTCGGCAGGGTCCTCGACGTCCTCGCGCAAGAGATCTGGCTCGCGCGCGACCGGCGGGGGTTCCCGCAAGAGACCTGCGAGCGGCATGCGCTGGCGTTGGCCGAACTTCTTATGCAGGTCCGGCCAGCCGCGGAGCAGGTGGCGCGGGCGATCGAACAGACAGGCAACAAGGACAATCGTGGTCCCGTAGAGCCCGTCCACGCGCAACCCATCCACCAAGCGATTGCGGCCGACGTGCTGGCGCGGGCCCGCGGCAAGCGGCTTCTCGAGCGGGCCATGGTGGTCGAGGAGGTCGCGCAGTTTCTGCTCGAACATCTCTTCTTTTATCTGCTCTCAGGCCCGCGCCTGCTCGCAACGCTGCGGCCGGCGCTCGCCGCGTACACCTCAGGCCTCATGCCAAGCGACCGGCGGAGCTTACCTCCGGCGGTGGCGAGCGGCGTCGAACGGCGTTTCGCGCCGCCTCCGTTCGCGCTCGACACTGCCGGACGCGGGCCAGCGGTGCCGTCGGCCGATTGGCTCGCTCAGGCGGCCGCCATCGCGGCCCGCTACAAGCTCTCCGATGGCGCACAGCGGCGGTTCGTCTCGATACTTGCCGCGCAAAACCTCGCGCCCGAGCAACGCCTAGAGCGTTTCGAGGAGATGGCGCGGTGGCTGGAAGCCACCCTGCTGCAGCTCGCCAAGCCCACCAACCAGGGACCGCAGGTGGCACGGCTCAAGGCGGCGGCCGTAGCGGCGCTCGCCGCTGGCGACTTCGAGGGTGCATTCGATGTGTTGAAGCAGGTCTCCAGTACCTTGCGCGAGTGCCGGCGGCAGACGGAGGCTCGGCTTGCCGAGGAGATCGATTCGCTGAGGCACCAGATGACGGAAGAGGCCGCCGCGACGGCGAGCTTGGCAGAGCTCGCACTCGCCCGCTTCGACTACGATGCGGCGGCGGAGCTGTTCGGGCAGGCCGCCCAGAGCGTGCCGAAGAGCGACCCGGCAGCGGAGCTTGGTTATCTCGTGCGCCGGGCGGAGGCGCTTTACCGCAAAGGCGAGGAGAGGGACGACCGCGCCGCGCTGGCCGCCGCTGCAGAGGCCTACAGCCGCGCACTGTCGATGTTCCCGCGCGGGGCTCATTCGGAGAGCTGGGTAAGGGCCAACATCAATCTCGCTAACGCGCTTGCGGCGACGGCGGCCGCCGGTGCCGCGGGACGGCCGCGCCTGGAGGCGGCGGTCGAGGCCTATCGCAACGCACTCGGCGCGATCGATCGGAACAAGGCGCCCATCAGGTGGGCGCTTACGCAGCTCAGCGCCGGGGCGGCGCTGATCCGCCTCGGCGAAATCGCCGACCGCAGCCGGCATTGGCGCGCGGCAGCAGCGGCGCTGATGCCTGCGCTCGAAGCGTTCGAGCAGCAAGGCTCGACGGTCTATGCCGAGTTCGCGCGGCTCACGCTGCGCCAGCTCCACGATCAGATCGGTGGTGGACCGCAGCTATCGCCGCCGGCCGCGCGGACGGCATGAGCCTTGTGGCCGGCGTCGCGGCCAGCGGCTTAGATCTGCCTAGATCAACCTAGACGATTTTCTGTCCAGTCCTTTTCCAGTCGGCAAGGAACTGCTCCAGCCCCTTGTCGGTCAAGGGGTGCTTGACGAGCGCATGAAGCACCGCCGGCGGCATGGTGGCGATATCGGCGCCGATCAGGGCCGCCTGCTTGACGTGGTTCACGTGGCGGATCGAGGCGGCGAGGATTTCGGTCGAGATGTCGGCGTAGTTGTCGTAGACGGCGCGGATCTCGGAGAGAAGCTCCATGCCGTCGAGGCCGATGTCGTCGAGGCGGCCGATGAAGGGGGAGACGAACGTGGCTCCCGCCTTGGCGGCGAGCAGCGCCTGGTTGGCCGAAAAGCAGAGCGTAACGTTGACCATGATGCCCTCCCCGGTCAGCGTCTTGCAGGCCTTCAGGCCGTCCCACGTCAGCGGTACCTTGATGGTGACGTTCGGTGCGATCCTGGCCAGCACGCGCCCTTCGGCGATCATACCCTCGGCGTCGAGGGCCGAGACCTCGGCACTGACAGGGCCCGAGACGAGTTCGCAGATTTCCTTGATGATGGTTTTGAAGTCGCGCCCCGTCTTGGCTACCAGCGAGGGGTTCGTGGTCACCCCATCGAGCAGGCCGGTCGTTGCCAGTTCCTTGATTTCCTTGACGTCTGCGGTGTCGACGAAGAACTTCATCGCGCGTCTCTCCGCCCATTGTTCGCCGCCGGGATCGGCTAATCTCGAACCATGATTCGTGGTTCTAGTCCGGCGCCCGCGCCTTTGGCCAGCCTGTTCGAGAGTGCGGACGAGGCGGCTGCGCACAAATCGGGTGTGCCAATCGTCATCCCGGTCGCCCTCGACCAGACCTACGACTATGTCGTGCCTCCGGATTTGGAGGTGCAGAGTGGGTCCTTAGTGCTGGTGCCGTTCGGCTCGCAGACGCGGATCGGCGTGGTCTGGGACCGCACGCTTGGGCCGCAGCGGGCGCTGGACCGAAAGCAGCTCAGGGCCGTGGCCGAGACGCTCGATGCCCCGCCCATTCCGGAGCTGTCGCGCCGGTTCGCCGAATGGGTGGCGCGCTACACGCTCACCCCCTTGGGGATGGTCGTGCGCATGATGATGAACGCGCCGGCCGCGTTCGAGCCGGCCAAACCGCGATTCGGGGTGCGACTGGCCGACGGCACCGCCGCACCGCCGCGCATGACACCGGCCAGGCAGCGGGCGCTCACGATCGCGGGTGACGGGCTGATCCGGGCCAAGAGCGCGCTCGCGGCAGAGGCGCACTGCTCGACCGGGGTCATCGATGGGCTGGTCGAGGCCGGTGTATTGGTGGAGGTGGCAATCCCCGAGCGGCAGTTTCCGCGCCCCGATCCTTATCATGCCGCTAACGATTTCAGCGGCGAGCAGGCAGCGGCCGTGCACGCCATGCTGGCTGCCGTCGATGCCCGCAGCTTCTCGGTGACGCTGCTCGACGGCGTCACCGGGTCAGGCAAGACCGAGGTCTATTTCGAAGCGGTGGCGCGCACGCTCCAACAGGGCCGGCAGGCGCTCATCATGCTCCCCGAGATCGCGCTCACCAGCCAGTTCATGGACCGATTCAAGGGCCGCTTCGGCTGCCCACCGGTTGAGTGGCACTCGGCGCTGTCGGCGGCCGAGCGCGGCCGGGTATGGCGGGCTGCGGCAACCGGGGAGGCGCACGTCGTGGTCGGCGCCCGCTCGGCGCTGTTTCTGCCGTTCCGGGATCTGGGCCTCATCATCATCGACGAGGAGCACGACCCGGGCTTCAAGCAGGAGGACCGTGCCCACTATCAGGCACGCGACATGGGCGTGGTCAGAGGCCGTCTCGGCGCGCACCCCGTGATCCTCGCCTCGGCCACGCCGTCGATTGAGAGCCACGTCAACGCGCGCAGCGGCCGCTACCGCCACGTGGTGCTGCCCGCACGGTTCTCGGGCGTGGAGTTGCCAGAGGTCAGCGCTATCGATCTGCGCAAGGCGCCGCCGGAGAGGAGCAGATGGTTGTCGCCGGTGCTGGTCGAGGCGGTGGCCGAGACGCTTGCCGGCGGCCAGCAGTCGCTGCTCTTCCTCAACCGACGGGGCTATGCGCCGCTCACTCTATGTCGCAGCTGCGGTCACCGCATCGATTGCCCGCAATGCACGGCTTGGCTTGTCGAGCACCGCTTCCGACGCCGGCTCCACTGCCATCACTGCGGGTTCACGCTGCCCATTCCGGAGAAGTGCCCGAAGTGCGGCGAGCCCGGTTCGCTGGTGGCCTGCGGGCCCGGCATCGAGCGCATAGCGGAGGAGGTGAGCGAGCGTTTCCCAGAGGCGCGGCTCGCGCTCCTGTCGAGCGATCTCGTGCCGAGCCTCACGGAAATGCGCGAGATCATCAAGACCATCGAGACAGGCGAGGTCGACATCGTGATCGGCACGCAGATCGTCGCCAAAGGGCACCACTTCCCCGATCTCGCCACGGTCGGCGTGGTGGACGGCGATCTCGGTCTGTCGCAAGGCGCCGATCCGCGCGCGGCGGAGCGCACGTTCCAGCTCCTCTACCAGGTGACGGGCCGAGCCGGCCGCGCCTTCGCCAAGGGCCGCGGCTTCGTGCAGACGTACATGCCGGAGCACCCGGTCATGGAGGCGATCATCCGCGGCGATCGCGAGGCGTTCCTGGAACGCGAGATCCGCGAGCGGCAGGCGGCGCTGCTCCCTCCGTTCGGGCGGCTCGCGGCGCTTATCGTGTCGGCGCGGGAGCAGGCGCTCGCCGAGCGGTTCGCGCGCGAGGTGGTCCAGAGGGCCCCGCCGGCCGAGCGCATCGAGGTGCTGGGCCCGGCTGAGGCGCCGCTGGCGGTGATCCGCGGGCGCCACCGCTGGCGCCTACTGGTGAAAGCCCCGCGCGAGATCGACATCCAGGCCTACCTGCGCGCGTGGCTGGCGGCGCTGCCGGAGGCCAAGGGGGACCTGAGGCTGACGGTGGACATCGACCCATACGGGTTCCTGTGAGGGCTCGGCCGGTGCAAGCGCAGACGATGCCGGCTCGCGCGGCCTCGCGTTAATTGGCGCGTAACGCGAATGGAGGAGACCCATGTTCCCACGACTTTGGGTCGAACAGCTTCGACCCCACATCCTGCGCCAGTTCGCCACGAACACCGTCCTTTTGCTGGCCCTGCCGACGCTTTACGTGCTGCTGCCGCAGATCGTGGCGCTCGGACACGGCTACATCAGAGGGCACGGCTACGTTCCGACCGAGTTCGAGGCTCAGGTCTTTGCGGATCACTGGCGCATCATCGCGCTCACCGCCCTGTTCGCGCTCGCCGTCGCGGAGCTGCAAGGCTACATTCTGCGCCGCAATCGCGCCGCGCCGTTCGTCAATCCTTCGTTCCAGGCCATGATCGCCGAGCTCGCGCAGCGCGCAGGCCTGCGCT
>DATLZB010000006.1:0-4477 GCA_035574175.1 Hyphomicrobiaceae bacterium | reverse complement strand
CCCGCCGTCGCCGGAGGAGACGGTGCGGACGCGCTGGCGCCCAAGCTGAAAAGCGAGTTGAAGAAGTTGTTGACGCCCGTGAAGGTACCGCCGGGCGCAACGCTGACGGTGGTCTTGCCATCGGCCGCACCCTGCGAACCGCTCTCGGCAGGAGTGGCCACCTTCGCCTCGCCCTCACTGCCCCCTGGCGCGGCTGCGGTGGTGCGCACCGCATCGGATGCCGAGGGGTCGGGCAGGCCGGCCTCACGGTAGGCCGCTGCCCGCGCCTGCAGCGCCTCCTGCCTGAGGTTGCCCGTCAACCCCCCTCTCAGCCAAAGGGCGCTGGTGAGATCGGCTATGGCGAGCGCCGGTTTGCCCTGTTTGCGATAGGCAACGCCGCGATAATAGAGCGCCCGCGCCATTTGCGGTCCCGGCAGGCTGCCGCTGGCGATGGCGCTCGATAGGCTCGCAACGGCACCGTCGACCCGGCCGGCCTCGAGCGCGTTGATGCCGCTCTCGACCAGCTTCTGCGCCGCAGCCGCATCGGGCTTGGCCGACGCAGCCTTCCTGTCGGCGTCCGCATTCTTGGTTGCCGGCTGCGCGTGGACGGCCTCGGCCAAGCCCACGCCCGCAGCGATGAGCGACCCGGCCGCGACCATTCGCCAAGCTCGCACCATTAGGCTCCGTCCCCTCGTCGCCTGCGACGCCGCACGAACCTCCAAGCGGAAAATTACGCCAACAGCATGGTGGGCGCAATTCGTTGACGGGACGGCGGGATGGAGGTTTCCCCGCTATTCCACCGTCACCGACTTGGCTAGGTTGCGGGGCTGGTCGACGTCGGTGCCCATCAACACCGCCGTGTGGTAGGCGATCAGTTGCACCGGCACGGCATAGATCATGGGGCTTGTGAAGCGGTGCGCCCGGGGCACTCTGATGTGGGTCGCCACACTGCAACCCGCCCGCCCCTCATCGGCATCCGAGATGAGCACGATCCGGCCCCCGCGCGCCACCACCTCCTGCATGTTGGAGGCGGTCTTCTCGAAAAGTTCGTCGTCAGGCGCCACCACCACCACCGGCACGTTCTCGTCGATGAGCGCGATGGGTCCGTGCTTCAGCTCGCCGGCGGCGTAGCCCTCCGCGTGAATATAGGAGATCTCCTTGAGCTTGAGCGCACCCTCAAGCGCGACGGGATAGCTCAAGCCGCGGCCGAGGTAGAGCACATCGCGGGCCTTCGAGATCGAGTGCGCAAGGTCCTCGTACTGGGCCTCGCCGCGCAGCAGCGTGGCCACGTGACGCGGCACCTCGGTGAGTGCTCCGACCAAGGTGCGTTCCTCCTCGCGGGAGAGGTGGCCGCGAATGCGGCCGAGCCCTATGGCAAGGCAGGCGAGAACCGCCAGCTGGCAGGTGAACGCCTTGGTCGAGGCCACCCCGATCTCGGGACCGGCCAGCGTGGGAAGCACAACATCGGACTCGCGAGCGATGGTCGAGGTGTGCACGTTGACGATGGAAGCGATGCGCTGGCGCGCGCTCCGGCAGTAGCGCAGCGTGGCGAGCGTGTCGGCTGTCTCGCCCGACTGCGACACGAAGATCGCCAAGCCCCCGTCGGTGAGCGGCGCCTCGCGGTAGCGCAGTTCGGAGGCGACGTCGATTTCGACCGGCAGCCGCGCGTACCGCTCCAGCCAGTACTTGCCGACGAGGCCGGCGAAATAGGCCGTGCCGCAGGCGGAGATCGTCACCCGTGTCAGGCTGTTCGGATCGACGCCGAGATCGGGAATGGCGACCCTCTCCTCGACGAGGTCAAGATAGTGGGCGAGGGTGTGGCTGATCACCTCCGGCTGTTCGTGGATCTCCTTGGCCATGAAGTGGCGGTGATTGCCCTTGTCGACCAAGAGCGCGCTCGCCATCGATCTTATCTGCTGGCGCACGACGGGCGCGCCCGAACGGTCGAAAACCTCCGCACCGCTCCGCCGCAGCACGGCCCAGTCGCCCTCTTCCAGGAAGGTGATGCGGTCCGTGAAGGGGGCAAGCGCAATCGCGTCGGAGCCCAAGTACATCTCCCCCTCTCCGTGACCGATGGCGAGCGGGCTGCCCTGCCGCGCAGCGATCATCAAATCGTCCTCCCCGGCGAAGATGATGCCGAGCGCGAAGGCGCCCCGCAGCCGATGGAGCGAACGGCGCACGGCTTCGGAAGGCGTTGCGCCGCGGTCGAGCTCGTCGGTGATGAGGTGCACGACCACCTCGGTGTCGGTGTCGGTGGCGAAGCGGTGGCCCTTGGCGAGGAGTTCTTCCTTAAGCTCGCGGAAGTTCTCGATGATGCCGTTGTGCACGACCGAGACGCGCTCGCTCATGTGGGGGTGCGCGTTGCGCTCGATCGGCTTGCCGTGGGTTGCCCACCGCGTGTGGCCTATGCCGGTACGCCCGGCAAGCGGCTCGCGCTCCAGCCGCGCCTCGAGGTTCTTGAGCTTGCCCTCGGCGCGGCGCCGGTCGAGCCGGCCGTTCTCGACGGTGGCAACGCCCGCCGAATCGTAGCCCCGGTATTCGAGGCGTTTGAGCGCTCCCACAAGATCGGTCGCCACCGGCTTCGTTCCGAGGATGCCGACGATCCCGCACATGCGAATGCTCCAAGAACCGCCCCTTTGGCGCCGCCCGGCCCCGGCGGCGCTCGCAATCAGCGCTAGCTATCGGCGTTCCGCCGCCGCCCACAACTCAAACTGTATTTCTTGGTTTTTCCTCGCCGACTCAGCCCGTCCCCTGCGCCTTCTGCCGCCTCATCAGCGCGCGGAACTTGGCCGCCCAGCCAGGCCGAACGTGCTGCTCGGTGCGCTCGAGGGCGAGGGCATCGGCCGGAACGTCCTTGGTGATCACGCTGCCCGACCCGATGTAGGCGCCGTCGCCGACCTTGACCGGCGCCACCAGCGAGGTGTTGGAGCCAATGAAGGCGCCGGCTCCGATGTCGGTCCGGTGCTTGTTGAAGCCGTCGTAGTTGCACAGGATGGTACCGGCGCCGATGTTGGTCCGAGCCCCTACCCGCCCGTCACCGATGTAGGCCAGGTGGTTCGCCTTGGCCCCTTCCTCGAGCGTGGAGTTCTTGACCTCGACGAAGTTGCCGATGTGCACGCCGGGACCGATGTCGGCACCTGGGCGAAAGCGTGCGAAGGGGCCCACCTCGGCGCCGGCGCGGATGCGTGCGCCCGTGAAGTGGCAGTTGGCGCGAATCACAACACCGTCTTCGACCACCACACCCGGCCCGAAAAACACATTGGGCTCGATGATGACGTCGCGGCCGATTCGGGTGTCGTGGCTGAACCACACCGTCTCCGGCGCGATCAGCGTGGCCCCTTCCAGCATGACGGCAAGACGCCGGCGATCCTGGTAGATGCGCTCCGCCGCAGCGAGCTGGTCCCGCGAGTTGATGCCAATGCCCTCCTGCTGCGGACAAGCCACTGCGGCAGCCTTGAGGCCTTCCCTGCGCGCGACCTCGATAACGTCGGTCAGGTAGTACTCGCCCTGGGCGTTGATGCCGCCGATGCGGTCGAGCAGAGACAGCAAATCGGCATGGCGGAAGGCGAGCACGCCCGAGTTGCAGAAGCCAATGGCGCGCTCTTCCTCGCTGGCGTCTTCGTGCTCGCGGATGGCGAGCAGCGCTCCGCTCGCGTCGGTGATAAGGCGCCCGTAGCCGTTGGGATCGCTGGCGTTAAACCCAAGCACAGCCACGTGATGGCCGGCTTCGAGCGCCGCCCTCAGGCGGGCGATGCTGGCCGGCGTGAGCAGCGGAATGTCGGCGACGAGCACCAGCACATCGCCGCGATGTCCGGCCAGCGCCTGGCGCGCGGACAGCACGGCATGGGCGGTACCGAGCGGCTCGTGTTGCACGAACACCTTCGCCCGCGGTGCGCACTGCCCCACCTCGGCCCGCACCACGTCCATGTCGGGACCGATGACGACGGCGATCTCGCTCGAGCCAGCCGCCTGCGCCGCGTTGAGCACGTGGCCGAGGATCGACAGGCCGGCAAGGCGGTGCATCACTTTGGGCAAGGCGGATTTCATCCGCGTGCCTTTGCCGGCGGCAAGCACGACGGTGAGCAGGGGAGTTGTGGTCATGGGCGTTTGCGGGCGCTGAGGGCAAGAAGCCTGCGCAAGTCTATACCATTCTCCTCATGCAACATTATCTCCCGCGCCGGTGACGCGGCAATGTGGTGCGGGGTGGTGCTTTGCTTGCATCAGCACCGAGCCACAGTGGCATTTTCCCCCCAATCCACAACGCCTTCGCCACTCAGCTCCCAGCGCCTTGACCCTCGTCGGAGACTCGCGCCAGCGTCCCGCCCGCCAGCGAGGGATGTTGTGGGGAACCTGTTATGAAATTGGAAGCCTCGGGCCAGCCGCCGCCGCTGCGCGCCGCGCGCCGCGGACCGAGCGCCTATTTCCTGTTCTGGGTGCTGCTCGCCGTCGTCTCGGCCGGCTACTTGGCGGTGGTGGCCACCAAGCCGGAGCTGATCTT
>DATLZB010000005.1:0-2598 GCA_035574175.1 Hyphomicrobiaceae bacterium | reverse complement strand
GCGAGCCGACTGGCCGGTCCGGCCTGAAGCTGCCGTGCGCGGTGTCGCCGAGGCGGATGGTCTTGGTTGATTTATTTCGGGGAAGGCAACGGAGCCCGGCTTCCAATCCGGAAAGCCCTGCCGCCAGACAAGATCGGTCGGCCGCAGATACCCGAGCTCGACGAACTTGCGCATCTCGGCGTCCGAGAGGGGCCCGTACTGCTGCCCGCCTCGAGCGAGGTACCACTCGACCTGTGGTGCCGTGCCCGCCATGTCGCTCACATCCGTGGCCCGGGGCGGCGGAAGGCTCGGTCCGGCCCCGTCCCAGCGTCATGCTCCCGCCCACGCCCCGACTGTCGGCCCGAATGGCCTTCTGCGTCAATAAACGAAGGTCTGCAAGCTGTTAATTGTAAAAACCGACGCTTTGTGGGCGTTCGAAGGCAAGCCGCCAGCAGCCCCCACAGATGGGCTTCGGCCCGCCGCCATCGCTTGCTGGCCGCGGACCCCCCCGCTATAAGGCCCGCCAACTCCACCCCGGCACCAGGAAGGATCTCAGATGGCGGTCGAGCGCACGTTCTGCATTATCAAGCCCGATGCCACGGCGCGCAATCTGACCGGCGTCATCAATGCCAGGATCGAGCAGGAAGGATTGAGGATCATCGCGCAAAAGCGCGTGCGATGGTCGCTGGCCGAGGCCCAGAGGTTCTATGCCGAGCACAAGGAGAAGCCGTTCTTCGAGGAGCTCACGCGCTTCATGAGCTCGGGGCCGATCGTGCTGCAGGTGCTCGAGGGCGAGAACGCGATCGCCAGGTACCGCCAGCTCATGGGTGACACCAACCCGGCCAAGGCCGCCGAGGGGACGCTGCGCAGGCTTTACGCCCGTTCTCTCGGCGAAAACTCGGTGCACGGGTCGGACGGGCCCGCATCGGCCACGCGCGAGATCGCCTTCGGTTTCCGGCCGGAGGAGATCGTGGGCTAGGTGAGCCCGTGCCACGGCCCGATTGGCTTAACCCCCATGGGGCAAGGCAGCGACACAGCGTCGAACGCCTGACCGCGTGATTGGCGGGCTTTGACGCCGGCTCGCGCTCCTTGCCGGTTCGCGGTTGCGGAGGCGGCTCACGTTCCCTGGGGCTGCAGGCTCCGCGCCAACAGCTTTTCGGCATCGCGGCGGAAGGCGGCGCGCGAGCCGTCGCGGCTGTAGAACATGTGCCCGCCGGGGTAGACCTCGCTCGATACGCGGGCCGGATCGCCGTAGGCCGGCAGCTGGTCGATGAGGATCGTGCTGGCCGTGTAGGGGGTCACCAGATCGGTGAAGCCGTGCGCGACAAGGACCTGGAAGCGCGCATCGAGGGAAAGCACTTCCTTCAGGGCGGAGATCGCCTCGGGCGGATGGGGCGAGTTACCCCAAATCCAGGCGCGATTGGCCCGGCGACTAAGCAGATGGTAGGTGCGCCCGGTTCGCCATTGCAGCCGCTTGTTCAGAAGTTCGCCCATGGCGCCAGTCATGGGTGCAGCGAGCGCGGTGGTGAATGGATCGTCGAAGCGGGTGCTGGCGGAGCCCGGATCGGGGTCGAGGCCGGTCACGGAGACGTCGTAGAAGCTGGCGACGCGCTGTTTCGGCCGGACCGCCTCCTGGACATAAGCCCGCGAACTCAGTCGGCCGCCGTGGCGGCGCACGGCTTCTTCCGGCAAGCGGGTGAACTCAGCGACCTTGGTGACGATTCGATCGACAGCAGCCTGGTCGCGCGGCCCGCGCAGGAGATCGACAAGGTAAGCGCTGCGCGCATAGGCCTCGACCTCGCTTAGCAGCTCGCGCGTCGGCACCGTGCCCTGGCGCTCCAGGGCTGCGGCAGCGAGCGAGGGCAGAAGATTGGCATAGGAAGAGGGCGAGTGGCGGGCCAGGCGGCGACCCTCGAAGTCGAGCACGGGGGAGACCAGCACCATCGCGTTGACGGCGATGCCGCGCTGGCGCTGCAGCAGGTGGACGATCTTCGGCGCGCGAAAGCCGCCGTAGCTCTCTCCCACCAGCATCTTCGGCGATGCCAACCGATCCGCGCGCTTCAGCCACTCCTGGATGAAGTCGGCTAGCGACTCCACATCGCCGTCGATGGACCAGAAGTAGCGCGGTCCCCCCTCTTCGCGGCTCGCCGGTTCGGGCGCCGATCTGCGGCTACCGCGCTTGGCGCTGCGCCCTGCCGCGTCCCCGGATTCGCCAAGGAGGTGGCTGTAGCCGCTACCGACCGGATCGATGAAAACGAGATCGGTGAAATCGAGCCAGGTCTCGGCATTGGGCACAAGAGCGGGCGGGGCGGATGGGGCCGCGCTCGCTGCCGCAAGCGGAAGCCGCCAAGGCCCCATGGCGCCGATGTGCAGCCAGGCGGAAGCGGCTCCGGGTCCGCCATTGAAGGCAAAGGTCACCGGACGACGCCGGGGATCGGCGCCGTCGAGGGTGTAGGCCACGTAGGCGATCTCGGCGAGGGTGCGCCCGGCGCTGTTGCTGATCGGTATCGCGCCGGCGGTAGCCGTGAAGCGGATCGTGCGGCCGGCAAGCTCTAGCGCGTGCTCGGTGCGAGAGGGGGGCGGCAGGAGCGCTGCGGGGCGAGCCTTCTCCTGCCGGTC
>DATLZB010000004.1:0-3732 GCA_035574175.1 Hyphomicrobiaceae bacterium | reverse complement strand
GCGGGTGCCCGCCACCTTATTGCGCCAGGCCCGCCACAAACCGAACAACTGCCAGCCGATCACCCCGGTCATGGCGAGGATGACGAGGCCGTTCACGAAGAGGACGCTGGCGACCACGTCGTTGCTGGGTGAGATCGGGGTGAGGCCGGTGAGGATCAGGTAGGTGGCGAAACCAGAGACAACCGAGAGGACAACGACCGTGAGGCCGATCCAGAAGGCGATGTGACGGGCACCCGGCACAGGCAGACGGGCAAATCCGCCTCCGCCGTCCCCGGTCCAGCCCTCTTGAGCCGCCTTCATGCGTTCACGTCTCCAGCGTCGCCGCCGGCATTTCGGAGCCCCTTCCGGACGGGTTCCCGGCCCCCGTCGGCCTGAGACTTCCTTGGCCGGGGCAGGGTCCCTCCTGAGATGCGTTCTCTTTGCGCAACAGCGTGGCTGAAAGAGGACGCTAGTCGGCCGCTAGACTGTGGCATTTCCGCGACAGACGTCTCCGATATCCCCGCCCGCCGGCCCCGTCAAGCCGCTTCAAGCCCGCTTTGGGAAAAGCCGCCCAACCTCGGCCCTCGGTCCCGACGGCGGTCTTGCGGCGGGTTTATGGTGCTGGCGTGCGAATGACCTGGATGTCGAGGTCGCGGATGCGGCTGCGCAGCGTATTGCGATTGAGGCCAAGCAGCTCAGCCGCCCGGATCTGATTACCGCGGGTGGCGGCAAGGGCCGCGGTCAGCATGGGGGCCTCGACCTGGCGGATGACGCGGTCATAGAGGCCGGGTGGCGGCAGCTCCCGGCCGAAAGATGCAAAGTAGGCGGCGAGGTAGCGCTCAACCAGCTCGGACAAACTCTTGGCGTGCATCTCGGCGTCGTCGAGCCGCGAGGGAGCGGCCTCGCTCAGTTCGGCGTCGATGATATCGACCGTGATGGTATCCTGCGGGTAGAGGGCGGCGACCCGGCGCACGAGATTCTCAAGCTCACGCACGTTGCCCGGCCAGGTGTGCCGCTTCAGTCTCTCGATGGCCGCCTGCTCGATGGATTTCTGCCCGAGGCCCTCGCGCGCCGCGGCGCGCAGGAAATGCCGCACGAGATCGCCGATATCGTCAAGCCGCTCGCGCAGAGCCGGCAGCCGCAGCGGCACCACGTTCAGGCGGTAGTAGAGGTCTTCGCGAAAGAGGCCCTGTTGGATCTGGCTTTTCAGGTCGCGGTGGGTGGCCGACACGATGCGCACGTTGGTCCTGATCGGCGTGCGCCCGCCGACAGTGGTGTACTCGCCCTCCTGAAGCACCCGCAAAAGGCGAGTTTGGGCCTCCAACGGCATGTCGCCGATCTCGTCCAGAAACAGGGTGCCGCCGTCAGCCTGCTGGAAGCGGCCCTCGGTGCGGGATTGGGCACCGGTGAAGGCCCCTTTCTCATGGCCGAACAACTCGCTTTCGATCAGCTCGCGAGGGATGGCCGCCATGTTGACGGCGACAAAGGGACCGGAGCGGCGTTTGCCGAACTCATGCAGCACGCGGGCGACGAGCTCCTTGCCGGTTCCCGACTCGCCCGAGATCATCACAGTGAGGTCGGTCTGGGTCAGCCGCGCCAGCACGCGATAGATCTCTTGCATGGCGGGCGAGCGTCCAATCAGTGGCAGCCGCTCGCCGTCGCCGTCGGGCGCAGGCCTGGGCGCGCGCCGGCCCGGCTCGGACATGGCACGTCCCACGACTGCGATCAGCTCGTTGAGATCGAAGGGTTTGGGGAGGTATTCGTAAGCGCCCTTCTCGGCCGCGGTGAGCGCCGTCATCAGCGTGTTCTGTGCGCTCATGACGATGATGGGCAACTCGGGCCGCAACTTCTTGATGCGCGGGATCAGGTCGAAAGCGTTCTCGTCCGGCATCACCACGTCGGTAATCACCACCTCGCCCTCGCCCTGGGAGACCCAGCGCCAAAGTGTAGCCGCGTTGCCCGTGGCACGCGGCACGTAGCCGGCACGCGCGAGCGCTTGGTTCAGCACCGTGCGTATGGCAGTGTCGTCGTCGGCGATCAGAATCGTGCCTTTGGCCATGGTCTCATCCTGCACTTGGTTCGCCGAGCGGGGAGGCCTGCATCGGCAGCAGCACGCGGAACACGGTGCGGTCGCGCTCGGTGTCGCACTCGATGATGCCGCCGTGATCGCCGATGATCTTCGCCACCAGAGCAAGCCCAAGGCCCGCCCCCTTGCGCTTGGTGGTCACGAACGGATCAAAGAGGTGCGGCCGCAAGTGGTCCGGCACGCCCGGGCCGTTGTCCTCGACCTCGATCATCAGCGGCAGGCTGACGCGCGCACTCACGCCCGGCACCGACAGCCTTACGCCTGGTCGGAACGCGGTCTTGAGCACGATGCGGCCTGCCTCGCCGTTTTGCTCTACCGCCTCGGCGGCGTTCTTGACGAGGTTGAGGAAGGCCTGCACCAGCTTGTCACGGTTGCCATCGACGGCGGGGAGGGAGGGGTCATAGTCCTCGACGATTTTCACGCCGCGGGCAAAGCCGGTCTGCGCCAGCTTACGGACGTGATCGAGCACGGCATGGATGTTGACTGGCTCCTTGGCGAGCGGACGTTCGTCCCCGAACACCTCCATACGGTCGACCAGGTTGCGGATGCGATCGGTCTCTGCGCAGATGAGTTGCGTGAGCGCCCGATCCTCGTCGCGGATGTTTGCCTCCAACAGCTGGGCGGCGCCACGAATGCCCGAAAGCGGATTTTTGATCTCGTGGGCGAGCACCGCCGCCATGCCGGACACGGAGCGCGCGGCGGCCCGGTGGGTAAGCTGGCGCTCGATCATTTGCGCCATGGAGCGCTGCTGCAGCATCACAACGATAAGCCCTGGCTGGTCGGCGATCGGACCGCTGTAGACATCGACGAGACGCGAGCCTTCCACGCGGGGCAGCATGACCTCGATACCGTATTCGTTGACGGTCGCCTCGCTGCTGCGTACCTGCTCCACGAGAGCGACCAGCGGGCAGCCGAACGAGACGACATCGGCAAGGCGCTGGCGCTTGAGGACGGCTTGGCTCGAGCAGAGAAAGGCTTCCGCAGCCGGGTTGGCGTAGATGATGCGGTCGTCCTCAGCGAGCACGAGTACAGGATGAGGCAGCGCAGCGAGCAGCAGGTCGTGCTCGATGTGCCGCCGAGGGCCGGCACCGTGCGCGCTGCGCTCGCGGACCGGAGGGCTTTTCACGCGCAAACCTCCCCTTGCCTCGGCTCGGCATAGAAGGCAGCGAGGCCTGCAAGCACCTCCGCCGGATCATCCGCGCGGCACAGCCTGCTGCGCCAGGCCTTGGCTGCTTCCGGCGGCCGACCGCTGAGGTCGAGATAGGCGGCGATGTGTTTGCGCGCGTTGCGCACTCCGAGCTCGCGGCCGTAGTGCACGAGCATGGCCTCGTAGTGCTCGATCGCGATTTGGGCCTGCTCGTTCATGGACGGCGCGCCGGGATCACGACCGGTGGCGAGGGCGACGGCGATACGGCCGGGAAGCCAGGGCGCGCCGCAGGCGCCGCGTCCGATCATGACCGCATCGGCCCCCGAGGCAAGCAGCGCACAACGCGCGTCCTCGATGGAGCAAATGTCGCCGTTGACGACAACCGGAATGCCCACGGCCTCCTTCACATGGCGAACCGCACCCCAGTCCGCCCGGTCCTTGAAGAACTGGCAGCGAGTGCGGGCATGAACAACGATGAGTGCTACGCCGGCCTGCTCGGCGCGGCGGGCAAGCTCCGCTG
>DATLZB010000003.1:0-13956 GCA_035574175.1 Hyphomicrobiaceae bacterium | reverse complement strand
AGGTTGGTCAGCACCTCGTTGGCACGGGCGCGGGCCTCGGGCAGGTTGATGTGCGGGGCATAGCGCGTCGGCGCCTTGAACAGACCCGCCAGTACGGCCGCTTCCGCCAAGTTCACTTCGCGCACGGATTTGCTGAAGTAGAACTGCGAGGCGGCCTCCACGCCGAAGGCGCCGCCGCCCATATACGCACGGTCGAGGTAGAGTTTGAGGATCTCGCGTTTGGAGAGCCGCGACTCGAGCCAAAAGGCGAGGAACACCTCCTTGATCTTGCGCGACAGCGAGCGCTCGGGCGACAGGAATAGGTTCTTGGCAAGCTGCTGGGTGATGGTGGAGCCGCCCTGCACGACCTCGTTGGCTCTGAGATTTTCCATCAACGCCCTGAACGTACCGACGAAGTCGACGCCGAAGTGCTCGTAGAAGCGTCGGTCCTCGGTGGCGAGCGTGGCCTTGATCAAATGGTCCGGAATCTCCTCGAGAGGCACGGCGTCGTTGAGGTTGATGCCGCGCTTGCCGATCTCGTTGCCGTGCACGTCGAGGAACCTGACGCTGTAGCGTCCGGTATTGAGCCAGCGCCCCTCCTCGATCTCCTGGAACGCCGGCAAGGCCACGGCATAGAGGGCGACGGCGGCGCCGGCAGCGAGCGAGAAACCCTCGGAGAGCGCCTCATTGAGAAGCCTCTTCCAACCCGACAGCTTGAACCTGGCGAAAAAGCTGGAGGCCGCGTTGTAATAGTCCTTGAGCGCATCCCAGGCGCCGGCAAGGGTCGAATCGAGCCAGGCATCGAGCCTCAGCCAGTTGATAAGGCGGTGTCGACCACCCTGCCTGAAGAACCAGTCGTTCATGCCGTAGCTCTCGGTCCGAAGGTCCGCCTTCAGCCCTATCGACTCGCATCGCGCCGGAAATGTGATTATCTACCATTGGCCGGCAGGCAACGCGAGGAAACGCTTTTGCATCATGAAAATGTGCCGTTCTGGCGTCGCAAGCAGCTTGATGAGATGACGGAAGCCGAGTGGGAGTCGCTGTGCGACGGCTGCGGGCTCTGCTGCCTGTTGAAGCTGGAGGACGAGGATACCGGAGAGGTGCACCTGACCAGGCTCGCCTGCCGGCAGCTCGATGTCGGCACGTGTCGCTGCCGTGACTACCCCAACCGGTTCACGCGCGTGCCGGACTGCGTGGACATCGACGCCACCTCCGTAGCTGAGCTCCGGTGGCTGCCCGCCACCTGCGCCTACCGGCTCCTTGCCGAGGGCAGCGACCTCTGCTGGTGGCATCCACTGGTATCGGGTGATCCCGAAACGGTGCATCAGGCCGGCGTTTCGGTGCGAGGCTGGGCCATGTGCGAAACACGCGCCACGCCGGAGACCATGGAGCGCTTCATCATCGGCCGGCTAGGTTAGTTCTACTCAGCCGTTTCGACCTGTCACGGTGCTATCGTCGCGTGCACGTTGCAAGCAGCGTCACCGCCCATTGACTTGGCCGCGCAAGACACGCTCATTGCGCGCGTTGCCTGGAGGATGGAATGTCAGACCAACCGATATCGTCAACCCCCCGCTTCGATACCCTCGCGGTTCACGCCGGAGCGGCGCCCGATCCCTCGACAGGCGCGCGGGTCACGCCGATCTATCAGACGACATCTTATGTGTTCAACGACGCCGACCACGCGGCCGCATTGTTCGGGCTCGAAGTATTCGGCAACATCTACACGCGCATAATGAATCCGACGCAGGCTGTGCTCGAGGGCAGGATTGCGGCCCTGGAGGGAGGCACCGCGGCGTTGGCCGTGGCCTCGGGACATGCCGCGCAATATTTGACCTTCCACACGCTTCTGGAGCCGGGAGACGAGTTCGTGGCCGGCCGCCAGCTCTACGGCGGCTCGGTCAACCAGTTCAACCACAGCTTCAAGAAGAGCAACTGGAACGTGGTGTGGGCCGATGCCACGGACCCGACCTCCTTCGAAAGGGCGATCACGCCGAAAACGCGGGCGATCTTTTGCGAATCGATCGCCAACCCCGGCGGTATCGTCATCGATCTGCCCGCCATTGCCTCGGTCGCTCGGAAGGCCGGCGTACCCTTCATCGTCGACAATACGCTGGCCACCCCCTACCTTTGCCGGCCCAAGGAGTTTGGCGCCGACATCGTCATTCATTCGCTGACCAAGTTCTTGGGCGGGCACGGCAACTCGATCGGTGGCGCCATCGTCGATTGCGGCACCTACGACTGGCTCGCAGCGAAGCACCGCTACCGCACGCTGGTGGAACCCAACCCCTCCTACAACGGCATGCGGCTCGCCGAGACCTTCGGCAATTTCGCCTTCGCTATCGCCTGCCGGGTGATGGGGTTGCGGGACATCGGGCCCGCCATTGCGCCGATGAACGCCTTCCTGATCCTGACCGGGATCGAGACGCTGCCTTTGAGGATGGCCCGCCACTGCGAGAACACACAGGCCGTCGCCGCCTACTTGGCTCGGCACGAGAAGGTCGCTTGGGTCAACTACGCGGGGCTGCCCGGAAACCCGTACCATGAGCTTGCAAAGAAGATTTGCCCCAAGGGAGCGGGGGCGGTGTTCACCTTCGGACTGAAGGGCGGCTATGAGGCGGGCATCAAGCTGGTATCGGGCCTGCGCCTCTTTTCGCATCTTGCCAACATCGGCGACACCCGCAGCCTCGTCATCCACCCGGCTTCGACCACCCACCGCCAGCTCACCGACGAGCAGCGCAGGGCCGCCGGTGCCGGCCCAGACGTCGTTCGGCTTTCGATCGGCATCGAGGACAAGGCCGACATCATCGCCGATCTGGAGCAGGCCTTGGCGGCGCTATAGCGGCCGCTCAACCGATGACCTTGAGCCACTGCAGGATCTGAAGCGCGAACGACACGCTGCCCAGGATCGCCGAGATCGTCTGTAGGTCGAACCGCAATGCGGCGCGAGCGGGAGCCGCCCGCCGGCTGCCCGTGCCGGCCCGCAACAGCCCAATGAGGACGGCCGCCGCCAGGAACAGGACACCTGCAGCGAGATAGACGGGCACTCCCCAGAGCTCGGTCGGCATCACTGACCCCCTTTGCCGGCATGCTCGGCCGAGTGCGTTTCGCTCGCCCGGTGGCTTGCCTGCTCGCGCTTCAGTCGAGCCCGCCTGGCCATCATGTTGAGTCCCTCCACCAACGCCGAGAAGGCCATTGCCGCATAAACGTAGCCACGTGGAACATGAACCCCGAAGCCATCGGCGACCAGCACCATGCCGATCATCAGCAGGAAGCCGAGTGCCAGCATGACGATGGTGGGATTGGCGTTGATGAAGTCGGCCAGCGGTCGGGCGGCGAGGAGCATCACCAAGACGGCGACCACCACCGCAATGACCATGATCGGGATGTGCGGGGTCATGCCGACCGCGGTGATGATGCTGTCGATCGAGAACACGAGGTCAAGCAGGGCGATCTGAACCATCGCCGAAGCGAAGCCGACGCTTGCAGTTCGCCGGTCGAAGAGGTCCGGCCCGGGGTCTGGGTCGACGCGGTGATGGATCTCTTTCGTCGCCTTCCACACCAGGAACAGTCCGCCGGCGATGAGGATCAGGTCCCGCCAGGAGAACGGGTTGCCCAGCACCGTGAACAGCGGCTCGGTGAGCCTGATGATGAAGGCGATGGTGGCAAGCAACGCCAGCCGCAGGATAAGGGCAAGGCCGATGCCGATGCGCCGCCCGATGTCGCGCTGGCTCTCCGGCAGCTTGTTTGTGATGATGGCAATGAAGATCAGATTGTCGATGCCAAGCACGACCTCCATCGCGATCAGCGCCACCAACGCGACCCACGCGGTAGGATCGCTCGCCAGGTTGAGCAGCCACTCCATCCAGTCCTCGCCATTGCTCGGGTAAGAAGCAGCGTCCACCTATAGCCGAAATGCGAGCCACATGTCGCGCACAGGCGGCCGAAGGCAAGCGATCGGCAAAATCCTCCACCGAAGGGGAATTGCTCATGACAGCGGGTAGGTGGCGGCCATCACGATGGCTGGCGCGGTCGGCGGTTGCCCTTAGCGGGGCGGTTGCGGTCGCCCTCGCCGGCGCCTTCCTCACTCATGGACCGCACGGATGGAGCCTGCGGAGCTACGGCTTGATGCGAATCGGCTCCGCTTCGATGCAGCCGACGCTGCAGACTGGAGAAACGGTGCTTGTCGACACGAGCTACTACCGTCATCATCAGCCGCGCCGGGGCGACCTCGTCATCTATCGCTTGCCGAACGGCGGCAGCGCGTTGTTCATCAAGCGCGTCATTGCCGTTGCCGGCGAGCGCATTCTCGTGCGGCGCGGCCGCGCCATCGTCAACGGCCGGCAGGTGGCCGAGCCTTATGCCGACTTCGGCGACCCGACGTGGGCCTTCAACAATACGCGGCTGTTCGTGGTACCGCGCGGGCACCTGTTCGTGTTGGGCGACAACCGGGCCAACAGCCGCGACAGTCGTGTGGCGGCGCACGGCTTTGTGTCGATCGCCGCTCTGGTCGGCCGCGCCACTCGAATCATCATGAGCCCCGAGCTCGCTCGCCTTGGCCAATGGGTCGGCACGCCGAGCGCTGCCGCTCAGCCTAGCTTTTGACCTTGACGAAGCTGCCGGGGGCGTCCTCGATCACGCCGAGCCTGGCCCCGGGCTGGCGCGGCTCGACCCAATCGCCCGAGTACTTGGCAAGCCACTCTGCCCAGTGCGGCCACCAGGACCCCGGCGTCTCCTTCGCACCCTCGATCCATTCCTCGAGCGTGTCGGCGCGATCCGGATTGGTCCAGAACTGATACTTCACCCGCTTGGGGTCGGGCGGATTGATGACACCCGCGATGTGACCGGACCCCGCCATGACGAACTCCACGGGCCCGCCGAAAAGGCGTGCACCGATAAACACCGATTTCGCGGGAGCGATGTGATCCTCGCGCGTGGCAAGCTCGTAAATCGGCAGTTTGACCTTCTTTAGGTCGAGTTTCGTGCCGCCGAGCGTCATCTGCCCCTTGGCCAGCTTGTTCTCGTGGTAGAACTCGCGCAGATAGAACTTGTGGTTGGCCGCAGGCATCCGGGTCGAATCCTGGTTCCAGTACAGCAGATCGAAGGGGAACGGCTTCTTGCCGAGCAGGTAGTTGTTGACGATATAGGGCCAGATCAGGTCACGGGGCCTCAGCAGATTGAACACGGTGGCCATGCGCGAGCCGTCGAGGTAGCCGCGCTCTGCCATCATCTCTTCGAGCGCCTTGAGCTGGGCGTCGTCGATAAACAGCAGCAGGTTGCCCGCCTGCGAGAAGTCCACCTGGGCGGCGAGGAACGTGGCCGATACGTAGGGCTCGTCACCGCGGGCCGCGAGATGCGCCAGCGTAGCGGCGAGCAGCGTGCCGCCCACGCAGTAGCCGAGCACATTAATCTTCGGCACGCCGGTCTCGCGCCTGACGGCGTCGGTCGCCGAAAGAATGCCCTCCCGCATGTAGTCTTCGAACGTTTTGTTGGCGAGCCTTTCGTCGGGATTGACCCACGACATCACGAAAACGGTGAAGCCCTGATCAACCGCGAACTTGATGAACGATTTGGGCTGCGTCAGATCCAGGATGTAGAACTTGTTGATCCAGGGCGGCACGATCAGCAGCGGCACTTCGCGCACCTTGTCGGTTGAGGGCGCGTACTGAATGAGCTCGAAGATCTCATTGCGGAAGATGACCTTGCCCGGCGTCACGGCCAGGTTCTTGCCAACCTCGAAGGCGGAAAGGTCGGTCTGGCTGATCTTCAGTACGTCGCCGGAGCGCTCCATGTCGGCCATGAGCTGCTTGATGCCCGCAAGCAGGTTGCGGGCATTGGTGCGCATGGTCTCGCGCAGCACCTCCGGATTGGTCATCGGGAAGTTGGAAGGCGACAGCGCGCTTGCCGCGTGCTCAAGATAAAATGCGGCCTTCTGGCGCGTGCGCTCATCGAGCCCCTCCGTTCTGGCCAGCTGCTCCTGGGCCCATTGGATGGTGAGGAGATAGAACTGCTTCCAGAAATCGAAATAGGCGTTGTTGGACCAGTCGGGATCCTTGAAGCGGTTGTCGCCAGGTGCCGGCTCGACCACCGGCTCGGCCTCCTCGCCAAGCATGCGGCGCAGCGTGTAACTCCAGATCGCAACGTAGCCGTTGAACAGGCGGGCCTGAGCCTCGGCAAGCTTGCCCGGCTCGGCCCCCCATCTTTGCGCGATCTCGGCGAGAATCTTGTTCGCCTCCGCGAACTCGCTGATCGCCGTGAACGGCCTGGGCACTGCGTCCGCCCGCTCCAGGAAGCTCGCCATCACTTTGCTGGAGTCCTCGATGAGCCGCAGCATGTTGCGGCTGAACTCCTCCGGGTCGCTGAGCTGGTAGGGTTCGGGGTCGGCGCTGATGACGGCTGTGTGCTTCTGCATTGGAGTCCTTGTTCGGCTCTGGACGGGGCACCCGCCGCGGCCGGCTGTCTCTACACGCCACAATAGCTAGGTGTTGCGCTCATGCATGCAAGGTTGGTTAAATCAGCCACGACTCGCAATTGAAAACTCGCCCCGTTCGGCGGAATTCAGCAATAATGTGGTTCATGAAGTGCAACGCTAAATGTATTCCACGGGCCGCCGCGACTGCGATCTTGGCGGCGGTGTTGCTTTCCGGATGCTCACAGGTCATTACCACGGCTCTGCCCGATCTGAGCCAGAGCAACCGTCCGGTCCTCTCCAGCGCCGAGCAGGAACGGGCGATCAAGGAGATGCTTGAAAAGAAGAACCAGGCGGCTCCGACTGAGGACGGGGCAAAGGGCGGCGCGCCCTGAGGCGGGCCCCGGGGGCGCCTCTGCAGGGCGCTTTACGAACGGGCGCCGCCAAGCGTAAACACGAAACAGCGCCCTGGCCCGGTCGCCATGTTGCCGACGCGAGACGACACGTGATCGAAGAATTTCACCGCATCAAGCGCTTGCCGCCTTACGTATTCGCCGAGGTCAACCGCCTGAAGGCGGCGGCGCGGGCGCGGGGAGCCGACATCATCGACCTCGGCATGGGCAACCCCGACATGGACACGCCCCCACATATCGTGGAGAAGCTGGTCGAAACGGTCAGGAAGCCGCGCACGCACCGTTACTCCGCTTCAAAGGGGATCCTGGGCCTGCGCAAGGCTCAAGCTGCGTATTATTTGCGCCGATTCGGCGTCAGGCTCGACCCCGAGCGGCAGATCGTGGCGGCGCTCGGATCCAAGGAAGGCTTCGCCAATATGGCGCAAGCGATCACCGCGCCCGGGGACGTGATCCTTGTGCCGAACCCCACCTATCCAATCCACGAATTCGGCTTCATCATCTCCGGCGCCGCCATCCGCCACGTGGAGGCATCGAGCGGCCCGGACTTTCTGCGCGCCGTCGAACGGGCGGTCCGCCACTCGGTGCCGAAGCCGATCGCCATGGTGTTGTCCTATCCTTCCAACCCCACGGCGATGACGGCAACGCTGGACTTCTATACGGAGGCCGTACAACTCGCCAACAAGCTCGACCTCATCATCTTGTCGGACCTCGCCTACGCGGAAATCTATTTCGACGACAATCCGCCGCCCTCGGTTTTGCAGGTGCCGGGCGCGATCGACCGCACGGTAGAGTTCACTTCCCTGTCGAAGACCTACAACATGCCGGGCTGGCGGATCGGCTTCGCGGTGGGCAACGAGCGGCTGATCGCGGCTCTTGCCCGCATCAAGTCCTACCTCGACTACGGCGCCTTTACCCCCATCCAGGTGGCGGCCGCGGCCGCCCTCAACGGTCCGCAGGACTGCGTCGCCGAGATCCGTCAACGGTACAAGAGCCGGCGCGACACCTTGATCGAGAGCTTCGCCCGCGCCGGTTGGCGAATCCCCTCCCCCCCTGCGACGATGTTTGCGTGGGCTCCCATTCCTGAGCCCTTCCGCGCGCTCGGTTCGGTGGAGTTTTCCAAGCTGCTCATCGAGAAAGCCGATGTGGCGGTATCACCGGGTCTGGGCTTTGGCGAGTACGGGGAAGGGTTCGTTCGTATCGCCCTCGTGGAGAACGAGCATCGCATCCGCCAGGCTGCGCGGAACATCCGGCGGTTCTTCGCGCAAGGCACCGAGGCCATGCACAATGTGATCCCGATGCCGAGCCAGGCTTCGAGGTCATCGGCGTGAGCGAGATGCCTCTCCCGTTGCGCATTGGCATCGCCGGGCTGGGTACCGTCGGCTCCGGCGTGGTCAAGCTGCTGCAGGTCAACGGTGGTCGGCTGGCTAGCGTGCTTGGGCGGCCCATCGAGCTTGTGGCCGTCTCGGCGCGCACGCGCGCCAAAAAGCGCAACATCGGCATCGAGGGCGTCGCCTGGGTGGATGACCCGCGGGCGTTGGCCCGGCGGCCCGACATCGAGGTGTTCGTTGAGCTGATGGGCGAAGCCGACGGCCTGGCCAAGGCCGCGGTCGAGACGGCGCTGCGCGCCGGCAAGCATGTGGTCACCGCCAACAAGGCCCTGCTCGCGCGGCACGGGCGGGAGCTTGCCCTGCTCGCCGAGCAGCACGGCGTCACGCTCGCCTTCGAGGCTGCGGTGGCAGGCGGCATCCCGGTGATCAAGACCATCCGCGAGGCGTTGGTCGGCAACGAGATCGTCCGCATCTACGGCATCCTCAACGGCACCTGCAACTACATCCTGACCCAGATGCAGGAGGAGGGCCGCCCGTTTGCCGAAGTGCTGACCGAGGCCCAGGCTCTGGGTTATGCGGAGGCCGATCCGAGCTTCGATGTCGGCGGCCACGACACCGCCCACAAGCTCACCATTCTCGCCTGTCTGGCGTTCTCCACCGACATTGCCTTCGAGGAGATTCATCGGGAAGGCATCGACACCATCACGCCCGAGGATATCGAGGCTGCCGACGATCTTGGGTATCGCATCAAGCTGTTGGGCGTCGCCCTCAAGACGCCGGGCGGCATCGAGGCGCGCGTGCACCCTGCCATGGTTCCGAAGCATTCGGCCATTGCCGAGGTCTCAGGCGTCACCAACGCCATCGCCATCGAGGGCGACTTCGTCGGCAATCTGCTCCTCGTCGGGGCCGGCGCGGGCGCTGCGGCCACTGCTTCGGCGGTGGTGAGCGATATTGCCGACGTCGCGCGCGGGCCCCGCTCGGGTTACCCGTTCATACTGCCGGCGCGCACCCTCAAGCCCTATGCGCGCGCAACGCTCGGCCTGCACCAGGGCGCCTACTACGTCCGCATGGCCGTCTACGATCGGCCCGGCGCCATGGCCGCGATCGCAAGCCGTATGGGCGAGCAGGAAATTTCCATAGAGAGCATCGTACAGCGCCGCCCGCGATCGGCCCTGCCCGGCATCGGCGCTCGCCTGGCACCCGGTGAGCTGGCGCCTCTCGTCATGATAACCCACGAGACCACCGAGGCGGCCATGCGGCGCGCACTCGCCGCCATCGAAGCCGACGGTAAAGTCTCCGGAAGGCCACAAATGATTCGCATCGAGAAGCTTTGATCGGCGAGGAGCGCCCGTCGCGTCGCGGGATGGAGGGACCGATGGCGAATGAGCGAGTGAGAAGCCACCTCGACCGCGTTCTGGTGCTCGAGGTGGCGCGGGTGACCGAGGCGGCAGCGATCGCGGCGGCGCGTTGGCGCGGCCGGGGCAAGAACAAGGAAGCCGACAAGGCGGCGGTCGATGCCATGCGGCGCGAGCTCGGCCGTCTCCACATCAAGGGTCGCATCGTCATTGGCGAGGGCGAGATGGACGATGCCCCGATGCTGTTCATCGGGGAGCGGGTCGGCATGGGCGACGGCCCTGAAGTCGACATCGCAGTCGACCCGCTCGAGGGTACCACGATCTGCGCCAAGGACATGCCCAACGCGCTGGCTGTGCTCGCCATTGCCGAACGCGGCGGCCTGCTCAATGCGCCTGATATGTACATGCACAAGATCGCGATCGGGCCAGGTTACCCGGACGGGATCATAGACCTTGACGATCCGCCGGCGAAAAATCTGGAGCGGCTGGCCAAGGCCAAGAGCGTGCCGGTGAGCGCGATCACTGCGTGCATTCTCGACCGCCCACGCCATCACCAGCTGATCGAGGCCGTGCGCGAGGCCGGCGCAGCGGTCCGTCTCATCTCTGACGGCGATATCGCCGGCGTGATCTGGACGACCGATTCCGCCCAGACCGGTGTCGACATCTACTTGGGAGCGGGTGGGGCGCCTGAGGGAGTGCTGGCGGCTGCCGCGCTCCGTTGCATAGGCGGGCAGATGCAGGGGAGGCTCGCGCCGGAGCTGCATGACGAGAAAGAGCGCGCCCAGCTCGTGGAGCGGGCGCGCAAGATGGGCATCACCGACATGGGGCGCAAGTATTCGATGCAGGATATGGCGGCGGCCGACGTGATCTTTTCCGCCTCGGGCGTCACCGACGGCTCGCTGGTGATGGGCGTGCACTTCCGCGACGACTTTGCAGAGACCGAAACCGTGGTGATGCGCTCGGAGACCGGCACCGTGCGCCGAATCAAGACCACATTCCGCAACATTGGGACCAAGCTCGCCGCGCTCTAGGCGGCAACCGACATTTCGGTGACATGGAAGTGCTGGCCCGCCACGCTTGGCCCGCGCCGAGGTCGAACACGCCGGATGGCCGAGGGAGGGATGGGAACCAACGGCGGCATCGGATGGTACGTCACCGCGGCCCTGCTGATCGTGGTGGCGTTCCTCAGCATCGGCTACGCAACGGACCAGGAGGCTCTGGGCGTTGCCGCCCGATTGATCTGGAACGGGGTGGCGCTGATTGCCAACAGCCTTGCCAGGCTGGTCGCCAGCCTGGTCGGCCTGCTGGCGAAGGGCGTGGGTTGGCGTCGACTGTCAAGAATTGCCACAGCCATAGCGGGGATCGGCCTCGGCTATGCCGGCAGCGTGGTGCTGAGCGAGGAGAAGCTCGCCACGGCGCAAGGCTGGCGCGATCGCGCAAGGGCCCTGCTGCTGGCCGTCCAGATGAGGTGGCAACGCCTTGGCCTCCTGTGGAAACTGCTGATCGTGGCGGCTCTGATAGGGAGCCAGATCTATCTGCATACGCTGCTTGTTCTATTTCCGATTGCGTTCCTTGTTCCCGTCGTTCGCCGGCTCTGGATACAGGCCGCTGACCTGCTGTTCGGAAGCTGGTACTGGCGCACGTTCGGCGCTTATCACCGGCGCGCCGTTGCCGCGCTCAGGAGGCTGCCGGCCGTGCGCCACGTCATCGGCGCGGCGCGGCTTGCCCGCATGCGTTACCTCGCGGCCTGGCGGCTGTGGCGCTACCATCCTCGCTATCGCGATGCCGCCACCAATAAGCGTCAGCTCGACCTGTTTGAGCCGCTGCGGCTCTGGCGCAGGGGGGAACTCGACATCTATCTCTCTCGGCCGCTGCTTTCGGGCCGAAAGCACGCGACCTCGGTGACGGCCGCACCCTTGCCGGCCGGCGGTTTGCAGCGCACAGGCTGATCACTCGCGCGTGATTTGTTCGCCTCCTCGCCCTCCCCGATAACGGGTGCGCAGCAAGCTGGCACCGGGAGGAACACTGCGATGTCAAGAATCAGCACTGTGCTATTGAGCGGTCTGGTCTTTGCGCTCGCGCAGCAGCCCGCGCTCGCCCAGACGCAGCCGCCTTTTGCCACGACCAAGGTCGAAGGTACGGACAACGTCTACATATTCCGTCACGGCAACCACCAGGCGATGTTCGTGGTCACCAAGGACGGCGTGATCGCCACCGATCCGGTGGCATACGGACGGCCGACCGGCGGGCAGATTTACGTCGACGAGATCAGGAAGGTCACCGACAAGCCGATCAAGTATCTGATCTACAGCCACCACCACTTCGACCACATCGCGGGCGGCAAGGCCTTCAAGGACGCGGGCGCCACCATCATCGCCCACCGCCGCGCCAAGGAGCGGCTCGCCGTCCTCAAGGATCCGCACACGCCGCTGCCCGATCAGGTCGTCACCAACCGCGGCAAGAATATCACCTTGGGCGGCACGCGGCTGGAGCTTCGCTACGTCGGCCTCAACCACTCCGATTCCACGCTGGTGATGCGGCTGCCCAAGGAGAAGATTCTGTTCGTCGTCGACCTAATTCCGGTCGGTACCATGCCTGGCCGCGGCATGATCGACTTCTATCCGCTCGAGGCCGAGGAATCGATGAAGCGGATCCTAGCCATGGACTGGGAACGCCTGATCCCGGGCCACCCCGGCCAGCCTAATGGCCGGCTCGGCACCAGGCAGGATGCCGAAAACGTGCTTGCGCTTTACCAGGAAGCGTCCGCCGAGATGAAGAAACTGGCGCAGGACGGCAAGTGCTGGGACACGGCCGAGAAGGAGTTCAAGCTGCCCAAGTACGAGAGCCTGCCCGGCTATGCCACTGGCCTGCCGTTCGTCGCCCGCCGGTACTGTGGTCTTTGGGGACGCGGCACTTGAGCCGATGAACGGCAAGGAGTGAGGGAACCCCTCGTTGATCCTCCACAGGCGCCGCTACTAAGCGGGGCCAGAATCGCCCTACAACTCGCGCCCTTAAAGGAGGCGGAGGATGGTGGCGGTTCGCCGGCGTGCGGCCGAGGCGGAGGGTGCGGAGGGGAGCGGTGCTTTCCTCGGCGTCATTGCCTCCGTGCGCGGCCTTGCTTGGCGTGAGCGGTTGACCACAGCGGGCCGCGGCGCGGCGGTGGCGATCAGCCAGCGCCATGGGCTCCCCGAGGTTCTCGGCCGCGTGCTCGCCGGCCGCGGCGTCGGCATCGACGAGGTGCCCCTCGTGCTGGAGCCGACGATCAAGGCGATGATGCCAAACCCAAGCGTCCTGCGCGACATGGACAGGGCGGCTTGCCGGCTGGCCGATGCCATTCAGTTGCGCCAGACGATAGCGGTGTTCGGGGACTACGACGTCGATGGCGCCGCCTCTTCAGCCTTGCTCCAGCGCTATCTCGCCCACCACGGCCTTGCCGCCCGCATCTACATTCCCGATCGCCTGGCGGAAGGCTACGGTCCCAATGTGGAGGCTTTGCAGAGACTGTTCGGCGACGGCGCGCAGCTCATCGTCACCGTCGATTGCGGCACCACCAGCTTCGAGCCGTTGGCGGACGCCCGCCGTCTCGGCGCCGATGTGGTGGTCATCGACCATCACCAGGCCGACGAGCACCTGCCTGAGGCCTGTGCCATCGTAAATCCCAATCGGCAGGACGACCTCTCTAATCTTGGTTATCTGTGCGCCGCCGGCCTCACCTTCATGGTGTTGGTAGCCGTCACGCGGGAGCTGCGCGCGCGCGGCCTCTATGGTCAGCGCCTGCCGGAGCCCAATCTCCTCCAGCTCCTCGACCTTGTCGCACTGGCGACGGTGTGCGACATGGTCCCGCTCACCGGCCTAAACCGGGCCTATGTCTCGCGCGGCCTCGCCGTCATGGCGAGCCGCCGCAACGTCGGCCTTAGAGCCCTCCTCGATGCGGCGGGAACGAACCAAGCGCCGACGCCTTATACGCTGGGCTTCATCCTCGGCCCGCGCATCAACGCCGGCGGGCGCATCGGCAATGCGGCGCTCGGCGCGCGACTGCTTGCCATCGACGACGAGACCGAAGCGGTGAAGATCGCGGTGACCCTCGACCGTCTCAATCGGGAGCGCAAGGCCATCGAGGCGGCGATGCTGGCCGAGGCCGTTGCCATGGCCGAGCGCCAGCTCGAGGCCGACGCCGGCACCCCGCTGCTGCTGGTCGGCTCGCAGGACTGGCACAAGGGTGTGGTCGGGCTCGTGGCGAGCCGGCTGGTCGAGCGGTTTGGGCGGCCGGCCTGCGCCATCGCTTGGGAGCGCGAGGAGGGCACCGGCTCGCTGCGCTCGGTCTGCGGCGTCGATATCGGCTCGGCGGTGCGGGCCGCCGTCGCCCGCGGCCTCCTGGTCAAGGGCGGCGGTCATGCCATGGCGGCAGGTCTTACGGTCGAGCGGGGCCGGTTCGAAGAGGCGCGGGCGTTCCTGAGCGAGGCGTTGCGCCTTCC
>DATLZB010000002.1:0-6099 GCA_035574175.1 Hyphomicrobiaceae bacterium | reverse complement strand
CAGGCGGGTCACGGCTATGCCCCTCCCTCCTCCGGGTATGGCTCCCCCTACGCGCCGCCGCCCTCCTCAAGCCGCTACGGCGAGCCCTACGACCCTCGTTATGGCGATCAGGGACCGCCGCCAGCGTACGGCGCCTATGGTCCGCCTCCGCCTGACGACAATTATGATCGCCGGACGTACTCGCGCAGCGAAATCATCGATGCCGGCCACCGTTTCTTCGGCAGCGTGAGCCAGGGCTTGGCCGCTGCCGTGGAGTATGCGTTCAGCCAGGCCGGCCGGCCCAACGGCTACATCCTGGGTGAGGACGCGGGCGGTGCCTTCTTCGCCGGTCTGCGCTACGGCGAGGGTGTGCTCTACACCAAGGATGCTGGCCGGCACCGCGTCTACTGGCAGGGCCCCTCCCTCGGCTACGACTTTGGCGGGGAGGGCTCCAAGACCATGGTGCTCGTCTACAACCTGCGCCACCCCTCCGACATCTACAACCGATTCGGCGGCGTCGAGGGCTCGGCCTACTTCGTCGGCGGCGTCAGCGTGCAGTTTCAGAAACACGGCGACGTGGTGCTGGCGCCGATCCGCTCTGGCGTCGGTATCCGGCTAGGTGCAAACGTCGGGTATTTGAAGTATACGCGGACTCCGACCTGGAACCCCTTCTGAGAGCGACATCGCTGCCACGGGCCGGGCGGGCGGGAACGGCTAGCGCACCCCTGGCGCCGCCTGCCGGCCGCGCCAAACTGACAGTGCCCTTGCCACGCAGGAACCCTGCCGGTGTTCACGATCCAATCAATTATGCTCGTGACGTTGGGGTTCCTGCTCGCCGGCCTTCTCACGCTGGCGCTCGCTCCGGCCTACCGCCGCCGCGTTGCCCGGCTGACGTCTGAGGAGATCCGGCGGTCGATTCCTGTCACTGAGGCTGAGATCAAGGCCGACAAGGATCGCCTGCGCGCGCAATACGCGATCCGAGTGCACAAGCTCGAGGCCCAGAACGAGCAACAGCGCCTTGCCGCTGCCCGCCAGCTCGTCGAACTCAACCGGCGCGACGCCGAGATTGCCAAGCTGCAGAGCGAGATCGAGCGCATCAAGGCCGAGCTTGAGGAGGCCGGCAACGCCCGCCGCGTGCTCGAACACACCGTCACCGACAGCCTGCCGAAGCTCGAGCAGCGGCTGGCCGAGGCCCGCCAGCTCTTGATGCAGCGTGACCGCGAGATCGCCGAGCTCAACCAGGAGACGATGAAGAGCGTGCGGGCGCTCGACGAGGCAATGCAGATCAACGCCCAGCAACGCCAGGAGATCGACCGCATGGCGAGCGCACTAAGCATGCGCGCCGCGGTCAACCGCGATGGCCTAGCCGACTCTCGCTTTGATGGTGAAATCGCCTACCGGGCCGAGCTCGAGGCACTGCGTGCCAAGGCCCGCGATCAGGCCTCGCTGATCAGCCGCCTGCAATCCGGCGCGGAGAGCCGTGGGGCCGGAGGCGCTGCCGGCAACGGTGCGGCCGAGAGCCGGGCCACCGTGGAAACCGAGCGGTTGAGACAGGACCTCACCGAGGCGGAAGCTGCGCTGAGAGCTGCTCGCAGCGCCGCCGACGCCGACGCTGTGGCCCGCGGTGCGGAGGCCAAGATCGCCGCGCTTCAGGCCAGGATCGACGATCAGGCGACCGAGATCGCTAAGCTCAAGGCGGCGCTCAAGGCCTATGAGGAGGGCGAGGACGGCGATCACGCCGTGTCGCTACGCGACAGCCGGCTGGCAGCCAAGGCGCGCATCAGTTCGCTTCAGGCCCAGGTCACCCAGCAGCTCGTCACCATTCAGCGGTTACGTGCCGAGGTGGCATCCGGCAACGAGCGGCTTGCCCGCCAGGCCGCGCACTTCATGGAGGAGATGCGGCGCCTCGGTGCGGGCAAACGGCCCGCCTCGCCCGAGGCACGCCGTAGCCGCGAAATCACGGCCCCGCGGCGCAGCCTAGCGGAGCGGATAAGCGATGCCAAACCGGCGCTGGCGGCCAAGCTGCTGTCGTCTGTGCAGGGAGCGGCGACGACAGCGCCTGCCTCCGCGAAGGCGGCTCCCGAGCGCGCCAGCGATCGCTCAAAGGTGAGCGAGTATTTGAAAGCGCTCTCCGAGGTCGAAGCCGAAGCGCCCGAGCGCTCGCGGGCCACCACAACGGAGCCCGTCGCGACCGCAGCCTCAGCACCGCCTGCGAACGGTCAGAAGGAGGTCGCTCCGGAGACGAGCCCCCCGGAGAAGGCCACACCGGCCTCCGCCGAGAACAAGCCGGCAAAGCCGGGCTTCCGCCTGATGGAGCGGATCACCGGCATCGGCAAGGGCTGACCCTATCCTCGATCCGGCACCGTCGATGACGAAACGGGCCGCAGGCGGGAGCCGCGGCCCGTTCCATCGGTTATGGGCAGCCGCATTCCGGCTCGTAGCACCCGATCACCGCGGCTGCGGCACGATCCTGAGCCACGGCCTCGGCGCTTTCCAGCCCTGCGGATACTTCTTCTTGGCCTCCTCGTCGGAGACCGAGCCGGCGATGATCACGTCCTCGCCGTTCTTCCAGTTCACCGGGGTCGCTACCTTGTGCTTGGCGGTGAGCTGTAGCGAGTCGATCACGCGCAGCACCTCGTCAAAGTTGCGCCCTGTGGTCATCGGATAGACGAGGATCAGCTTGATCTGCTTGTCGGGCCCGATGATGAACACGTTGCGCACGGTCTGATTGTCGGCCGGCGTGCGGCCCTCGGACGTGTTGCCGGCGCTTGCCGGTAGCATGCCGTAGAGCTTGGAGATCTTGAGGTCGGGGTCGCCGATCATCGGGTAGTTCGGCGCATAGCCCTGCGTTTCCTTGATGTCCTCCGACCACTTCTTGTGGCTCTCGACCGGGTCAACGCTGAGGCCGATGATCTTGACATTGCGGCGGTCGAACTCGGGCTTGAGCTTGGCCATGTAGCCGAGCTCGGTGGTGCACACCGGTGTGAAGTCTTTGGGGTGAGAGAAGATGACGGCCCAGGAGTCCCCGATCCATTCGTGGAAACGGATCTTCCCTTCCGTCGTCTGCGCCTCGAAGTCAGGCGCAATGCTGCCGATTTGCAGGGTCATGTAAACGTCCTCCAGGTAAGAATGCTGCGCGCCCCGTCATCGTTCGTGCGGGCGGTCCGGCCGCACACGTAGCTAGTATCATCGCGCGGCCCGATCAACTCTGGCTCAAAGCACGCCATTGCCAGGCCCTGAGCCGTTTGTGTGTACCCATTTCGCCCATGAGTGGCGGCAGCGCAAACACTTTCCGCGCCGCTTGGCCGCCACCGGATTGGTTAGGCTCATTTTGACGAATCCGTCCTCGGCGTCGGTGAGAAGTCGGTGAGAACAAGCGGTTAACGCGACGCCGCTAGGTCGGTACGCCTTCATACGGTGCGATGAGGCAGCCGCGCGCTGATGTAGTCCGCCGCCGTTCGCCGCGATGCCGGCACGCTGCTGACGAAGCTCCCGTAGGACTCGAGCCCACGTGGCACTGGTCCGCCGTAGGCCCAGTCGAGCAGCTCCACCGTGTGCACGACCGGAATATCGGTACCTTGCTCAATTTGCGTTATGCACCCGATGTTGCCGGCCGCGACGAGGTCGGGCTTGACGCGCTCGATGTTGGCCACCTTACGTTCACGCAGCTGCCGCGCCAGCTCCGGCTGCAGGATGTTGTATGTTCCCGCCGACCCGCAGCAGATATGCGCCTCAGGGACGTCGAGCACGGTGAAGCCGGCGGTGGCGAGCAGCTCCTTGGGCTCTTCGTGGATGCGCTGGCCGTGCTGCAACGAACAGGCCGAATGGTAGCCGACGCGCAGGCTCGACCACCGCTTCGGCGGTCCGAGATCGTACAGCGACAGGAACTCCGCCACATCCTTGGCGAGCACCGAGATTGCCCTGGCCCGCTCCGCATAGCCCTGCACGTTGGCCAGCATGTGCCCGTAGTCCTTGACCATCGTGCCGCATCCGGAGGCGTTGATGACGATGGCATCGACCGGCCCCCGCGCGATCAACTTTGACCAGGCATCGACGTTGCGCTTGGCGAAGGCGACCGCCTCATGCTCTCGCCCAAGGTGATGCACGAGCGCGCCGCAGCAGCCCGCACCGGGCGCCACCTCGACGTCGAGGCCGCTGCGTGCCAGCAGCCGGATGGTGGCATCGTTGATCGAGGGTCTCAGTACCTGCTGGGCACAGCCCGCAAGCAGGATCACGCGCCCGCGGCGTTCTTTTTTGGTCGCCGCCGTGCCGGGGCCGGCGTATTTGGGCGCCCGCGTGAAGTTCGCCGGCGCAAGCTCAAGCATGGCCGCGAGTTCCGGCCACCCGAACCGCCGCATCAGGCCGATCAGCGGACGGCCGATCGGCGCTGCCTTGAGCGCCCACCGGAAACGCCGTGGATAAGGCAGCACCTGAGCGAGCAGGCGGCGGATGAGACGCTGCCTGGGGCTTCGCCGGCCGGTCCGCTCGATGTGCTGGCGAGCGAGGTCGACGAGATGCATGTAGTCGACGCCGCTCGGGCATGTGCTCATGCACGACAGGCACGACAGGCAGCGGTCGAGGTGAAGCTGCACCTCGGCGCTGGCGTTGCGCCGGCGTTCGAACATGTCCTTCATCAGGTAGATGCGGCCGCGCGGGCTGTCGCGTTCGTCCCCAAGCAGCAGGTAGGTCGGGCACGTCGCCGTGCACAGGCCGCAGTGCACGCAGCGTCTTAGGATGCTTTCTGCCTCCGCGATGCGGGCATCCTGAAGCTGCCGCGGCGTAAAATTGGTTTGCATGGGATCTGCCTGTCGGCGGCTGCACCCTCTAGAAGGTTGCGTACATTCTGCCGCGGTTGAGGATTCCCGCCGGATCGAAAGACGCTTTGAGACGTCGCGTCAAGCGCTCGACCGCGGCGTCGAGCGGCTGGAACACGTCGATCGCCGCCCGCACCGGCGCTTCGGCGCGGATCAGCGTCGCATGCCCGCCATGAAGAGCAATGACGCGCCTCACGTCCGTCGCGCCGGCATCGGCCGAGGCCGGCACCAGCAGCCAGACGAGCCCGCCCGACCAGTCGTAGACCGCCTCGACCGGCATGTATTGCGCGATTGCCGCAACCACCTTCGGTCCCGAGCGCGGTGCCGTCGAGATACGCCACAAGGGCGCCGAGCTCTCCGTCATGGGGGCAAGCTGACGCATCTCGTCCCAGAAGGCGAGCGAGCTTGCCGTGTCGAGAACATGGATTTCGCCGTAGGGCTTAAGCAGCGCCTTGAGCTTCTCGGTGCGCGGCGCGAGGAAGCTGACGAAGGTCTCGATCCTGAGCGCGGTAATCGACGTGCCGAGCGACTTGAGACCGGCGTGCCAGAGGCGGCCGGCGGGTGCCTGCTGCAGATGCACCGCACCGGAAACCTCGTAGGGCGTACCGAGCGCCGTGCGCAGCACCTCGACTCCGATTTCGTCGGGCAGGCCTGCCAGCACCAGGGTGGCTGTTGCTTCTGGCGCCGGCAGCACCTTGAAGGTCACCTCGGTCATTACCGCGAGCGTGCCCCAGCTTCCTGCAAGCCCGCGTGCCACGTCATAACCGGTAACGTTCTTCATGACCCGGCCGCCGGACTTGATGCTCTCCCCACGCCCGGTCACCGCCTTGAGGCCGAGGAGGTGGTCACGCGCCGCGCCCACCGCGATCCGCCGCGCTCCCGACAGGTTGCTGGCGAAAACGCCGCCGATCGTGCCCTGGCCGCGCAGCCCCTGAAACAGGGGGCCGAAATCGAGCGGCTCGAAGGCCAGCATCTGCCCGTGTCGTGCCAGTTCCGCTTCGATGTCGGCGACCAGCGTGCCGGCCCGCGCGCTCATTACCAGCTCGCTCGGCTCGTAGAGCGTCACCCCGCGCATGGCCCGCGTCGTCACGTCGGCCGCGGCCTGCATCGGCCGTCCGACACCGCGCTTGGTCCCGGCGCCGGATATTTCCAGCGGCCAGCCCCTTTGGACCGCATCCGAGATGACGCTGGCCAGCTCCCAGTCGACGGCGGGTCTCAAGACGTCGCTCACGTGGGGCCGATCCTTACGCCGCCTCGCGCTGCGGGCGCCCCGCGAGCGGGAAGACCTTTTCCGGGTTGAGCAGCC
>DATLZB010000001.1:0-2739 GCA_035574175.1 Hyphomicrobiaceae bacterium | reverse complement strand
CGCTCGGGCACCGCCCGCCCAACTTCTGACTTCGGGAGGGGGCAGCGATGAAGGAGCGCTACGTTCGCGCGATGGAGGCGCTGCACCGCCTCTGCATGTTGATCGCCGGCGCGTGCCTCGTCGTCATCACCCTCATCATTCCCTGGGGCGTGTTCAGGCGCTACGTGCTGAACGATGCGGCGTCCTGGCCGGAGCCGGTGGCCGTGCTGCTGATGATCTGGTTCTCTTTCATGTCGGCGGCCATCTGCTACCGGGAAAACTTGCACATTGCCGTCGCCATCCTGCCCAACGCGCTCACCGGAACGGCCCGCGTCGTGCTCGGCCTCCTCGTCGAGGCGTGCATGATCTCGATCAGCCTGTTCATGCTCTATTACGGCACCAATCTTGTCGCGACCACGTGGTATCAGGTGATCGCCGAGCTGCCTTTCATCTCGACCGGCGTCGCCTATCTGCCGGTGCCGTTGGGCGGGGCCATCGTCGCGCTCTTCGTGATCGAGCGCGTGTGGACGGGGCGCTTTTTCGAGCAGCCGAGCGATTCCAGCATTTCCGCCGTGACCACCCAGTGATGATGCTGCGCTGAGCCCGCTCATGGATGTGCTCGTCCTCGTCGGCAGCTTCACAGTCCTGTGCTTTCTCGGCGTGCCCGTTGCCTACGCCCTTGGTCTGGCGGCGGTCCTCGCTGCCCTTCACATGGGCCTGCCGCTCGAAGCCGTCATGATCAAGGTGTCGGACGGCACCGACGATTTTGCCCTGCTCGCCATTCCCTTCTTCATTCTGGCCGGGGCCATCATGGCCGAGGGCGGCATGGCCGAGCGGCTGGTCAATCTCGCCAAGATCTTCGTCGGCTTCGTGCGCGGCGGGCTTGCCCTCGTCAACATCATGGCCTCGACCTTCTTCGGCTGCATTTCGGGCTCCTCCGTCGCCGACACCGCTTCCATCGGCTCGGTCATGATCCCGCAGATGGTCAAGAACGGCTACCCGCGCCTGTTCGCCGTGAACGTCACCGTCTGCGGCTCCTTGCAGCCGCTGCTCATTCCGCCCTCCCACAACGCCGTCATCTACTCGCTGGCCGCTGGGGGTTCGATCTCCATTGCCCATCTCTTCCTGGCCGGCGTGATCCCCGGGGTGCTGCTTGGGCTCTCGCTGATGGGGCTTTGCCTCCTCATCGCCCACCGCCAGAAGTTTCCCAAAGGGGAGGTGATTCCTTTCCGGCGCTCCGTCAAGATCGCGGTCGAGGCGTTCTGGGGCCTCGTTACCGTCTTCATCATCCTGGGCGGCATCCTCACCGGCGTCTTTACGCCGACCGAATCGGCGGCGGTCGCCTGCATCTATGCCTTCATCATCACCATGTTCGTCTACCGCGACTACAAGTGGAGCGAGCTGCATCTGCTGGTCGGGCGCGTCGTGCGCACCGTCGGCATGGTCATGATCATGATCGGCTTTTCGGTCGCCTTCGGCTACATGATGGCGCTCATGCAGGTGCCGGCCAAGGCGACCGAGTTCTTCCTCGCCGTGGCGCAGGACAAGTACACGCTGCTGCTGCTCATCAACGTGGTCCTGCTGTTCCTCGGCATCTTTATGGACCTGGCGCCGATGCTGCTGATCTGCACGCCGATCTTTCTCCCCGTCGTCATGCAGTTCGGCATCGACCCGGTACACTTCGGCATCATCATGATCCTCAATCTCGGCATCGGCCTGCTCACGCCGCCGGTGGGCCCGACGCTGGCCGTCGGCTGCGCCGTAGGCCGCGTCTCCATGGAGGCGGTGTCCCGCAGCATCCTCGTGTTCTACATTCCGATGCTGATCGTGCTTGGACTCGTCACCTACGTGCCCGCGCTCACGCTCTGGCTGCCGAGCCTGGTCAAATAGCAGGACGCCCGACCGGTCTCGCCCGGCTCGTGCGAGCCGGCTACACTTGAGGCATCTCGAGTGGTCGAGGAGCAACGTATGAGCCAATCGCGATCCGCCAGTACCGCCTCCCTTCGCCTGCCGGCGCTCGATCCAGCGGAGGTGCCTTCCGTCTCAGGCACGGGCTACCCCGAGCCCTACCGTGCCGCGGTGGCAGGCCGCTCCCAGCGCCGGCTCGGCGACGCCCTCGGCCTGAAGAACTTTGGCGTCAATCTGGTGCGGCTTGCGCCCGGCGCCGCCTCCTCCCAGCGCCACTGGCATGCCCTGGAGGATGAGTTCGTCTACATGCTGGAGGGCGAGGTGGAGCTCGTCACCGACGCGGGCGCGCAGACCTTGCGCGCCGGCATGTGTGCGGGCTTTCCGGCCGGCAAGGCCGACGGCCATCACCTGGTCAACCGCTCCGATCGCGACGCCCTGTTCCTGGTGGTGGGCGACCGCCGGTCGGGCCTTGAATCGGTCGAGTATCCCGACATCGATCTCAAGGGGCGCTGGGTCGACGGGCGCTGGACCTATTTCCACAAGGACGGCACGCCCTGGTGAGGCGCTGGAGCCTCTCAGGCGAGCTCGGTCCGCCCTTGCCGGCGCCATTGCAGCCAGCCGATCATGCCCGTCGCCGCGAAGGCGGCCCCGACCGGCCACAACGTCGAGGGGCGCGGGGCCCGCTCGAGCACGGCAACGATCTCATAGCCGGGTTCGAGCCCGATGCGCTTGGCGTAGCTGCCGAAGTCGACGTTGGTGATCCTCACTCGTTCGCTGCTGGGCGCGACCGCCAGCCCCGAGGCGCGCAGCCGCACGCGCGGCTCGGCCGGATCGCCGAGCCTGAGGCTCACC